>JAIXTA010000032.1 GCA_027484405.1 Burkholderiales bacterium | reverse complement strand
TTCGAGATAGGCCGGGCCGGCGCCGTCGAGCACGAAGTGCGCATGGCGCGTGGCGGCGCAGTTCGGGATCATGGCCACCGGCTTGCTGGCCGCATGCGTCGGCGCCATGGCGATCTTCACGTCGAGCACCGTGGTCAGACCGCCCAGGCCCTGTGCACCGATGCCCAGCGCGTTGATCTTTTCGTACAGCTCCAGGCGCAGTTCCTCGAGCTTGTTGCTCGGGCCGCGCTGCTGCAGCTCGTACATGTCGATGTCTTCCATCAGCACTTCCTTGGCCATCAGCATGGCCTTCTCGGCCGTGCCGCCGATGCCGATGCCGAGCATGCCCGGCGGGCACCAGCCCGCGCCCATGGTGGGCACGGTCTTGAGCACCCACTCCACCAGGTTGTCGCTGGGGTTCATCATCACGAACTTGCTCTTGTTTTCGCTGCCGCCGCCCTTGGCGGCCACGGTCACGTCGAGCTTGTCGCCGGGGACTACTTCCATGTGGATCACGGCTGGCGTGTTGTCCTTCGTGTTCTTGCGCTCGAAGTGCGGGTCGGCCAGGATCGAGGCGTGCAGCTTGTTGTCCGGATTGAGGTAGCCGCGGCGCACGCCTTCGTTCACGGCGTCGGCGATCGAGCCCGTGAAGCCGCTCCATGTGACATTCATGCCGATCTTGAGGAACACGTTGACGATGCCGGTGTCTTGGCAGATCGGCCGCTTGCCTTCCGCGCACATGCGGCTGTTAGTCAGGATCTGGGCGATGGCGTCCTTGGCGGCCGGGCTCTGCTCGCGCTCATAGGCACGGGCCAGGTGCGCGATGTAGTCGGCCGGGTGGTAGTAGCTGATGTATTGCAGCGCAGCGGCAACGGACTCGATGAGATCGTCCTGCTTGATCACGGTCATGGGCAGACTCCGATGGATGGCATTGAAAGCGTGTCGTGTTCAGTCATTCTTGGCGCGTCCGTCTCGTTCCTTGGCCGCCGCATCGACAGGAGACATCAGGCGGTCAGTGACGGCAATGGCCATCGCAGACAGGAGGAAGGCAATGTGGATGATCGTCTGCCACATCAGAACCTTTTCGTCATAGTTGGCCGCATTGATGAAGGTCTTGAGAAGATGGATCGAGCTGATTCCGATGATGGCCGTGGCCAGCTTGACCTTCAGCACGCTTGCGTTGACGTGGCTGAGCCATTCGGGCTGATCCGGATGATTTTCAAGATTCATGCGAGACACGAAAGTCTCGTACCCGCCCACGATCACCATGATCAGCAGGTTGCTGATCATGACCACGTCGATCAGCGCGAGTACCACCAGCATGATGATGGTCTCATTCAGCCCCGTCACGGGCTTCTCGGCCTTGTAGCCCATGTTGTTCACCAGGATCTGCAGCGCCTCCTGGCTGCCGAACGCGGCCTGAACCAGGTGGGTCAGCTCGAACCAGAAGTGCACGACGTAGAGCAGTTGCGCAACGATCAGCCCGAGATAAAGCGGGAGCTGCAGCCAGCGGCTTGCAAAGATGAAGGTCGGGAGGGGTCTCAGTGGATGCGCCATGATGTGGGGCGGGACGCAGTGTTTGCGCCCCATCGACTCCGTGTGTGATCCCGCTGCCACGCAAGTGCACACAGCGGAAAGGCTTTCAATTTTAGTTCTGTGCAACTGACGCGAGGCTTGCCTTGAGGTGAGGTTTCAGTTCGCGTTGTTCAACCCATCGCAGCAGCCAAGCCAGGCCTGCCGCAGCCAGCATGAGGCCGACCGCAGCCGCGACCCAGAATGCGCCAAGGCCCCAACCCGGGCCAGGCACCGCACGCGGTGCGTGATAGGCGGCCCAGAACCCACCGGCCAGACCCACCCCCCACAGACTCGCGGCGTAGATCAGTGTGGCCGCGGTGGCGACCGCCGGCCGTTTGTAGGCACGCAGCAGGCTCGACAGACAGCCTTGGGCCGCATCGAAGCAATGGAACCACGCCAGCACGGGCATCAGGGTCAAGGCGAGGGCGGCCACGCCGGGCTGGTTGGTGTAGCCCCGTGCAATCCACGGCCCAAGCGCCACAAACAGGGCGCCGACAGTGACTGCGCAGCCCATACAGAGCACGAGGCCTTGGCGCGAGTGCCGCAGCGCACGCGCGTAGTCGTGTGCACCGAGTGACTGCCCCGCCAGTACCGCGCTGGCATTTGACAGCGCCAGGGGCACCATGAACGCGAGCGCCGCGAGGTTGGCCAGAATCTGGTGTGCACCGGCGACCTCTGCGCCCATGCGTGCAACCAGAACCGCAATCAGCGTGAAGCTCGAGACCTCGATGGCGATCGACGCACCTGTCGGCAGTCCGAGCGCAAGCAATGCGCGAAGGCGCATCCATGCAGGTGTTGCCCACTGGAAGCGGTAGGGGGCATAAGCGGTGTCGAATCGCAGCAGGACAGCAAGGATGACAATGTTGACCCAGGCCACAGTCAGCGTTGCGGCAGCGCAGCCAGACGCACCCATGGCGGGCACGGGGCCTGCACCCCAGATGAACAGGATGTTCAACGGAATCTTCATCGCAACGCCGCCGAGGTTGAGATACATCGTCACTCTCGGCCGGCCAATGGCGGAGTTCAGGCTCACCCCCACGCGCAACAGCAGGGCTGCGGGCAGAGCCCAGGCGATGGTTGCGAGATACTTGGAGACTTCGACGGCAACGTCTGAGCTGGGCTGCGCCCAGGCCAGCCAGGGCCCCGGAAACGCCAGTACGGCTGCCCCGAGTGCGGCGAGTGTCAAGGCCAGCCAGCAGGCTTGCACGGCGTCTTCACCGAGTTCTGTGAATCGCTTGGCGCCAAAGTGCTGAGCCGCGACAGGCTGCAAGGCAGTGCAGATGCCCATCAGACTCACGAACACCGTGGCGTAGATGCTGGCCGCCAGCGAGATGGCGGCGAGATCTGTGGCCGACGTACGGCCGATCATCACTGTATCGATCAGCGCGTTGGCCATCACGGCCAGCTGCGAAACCAGCATTGGCCACGCGAGCCTGAGAATCTCGTTCAACGGGTGTTCCGGCGCGGTTCAAGGCGATACAGCCTGAAGCGCTCATCGCGGTCCGAGAAGCGTCGACCTTCCCAGACCAGTGTCCACTGGCCTGCGCGCGGGCCATCCGGCAGTGCCGGCAGGAAGACCCTCTCGGACAACGCTCGCAGGGAATCCTGTGTCAGCAGCCAATCGCAGGCTACAGGGGCTGGGCTGACAAACGCATCATCGCGTGCGCCATCGCCGAGGATGTCTTCCTTGGTCTGGACGGCAGTACCCAAGGGCCGTGCCTCGAAGCGAACCCCTGCGAAGTAGCCGAAGATGGCTCTCTGCGGCAGGGACAGGCGCTGGGTGGATACGCAGGCTTCGAGGTGCTGATCGGGCAAAGCAGCCTTCATCGACAAAGCCACATCCCGATAGGTCCGTGTGTGGTTGATCCACGGCATCCAGAGGGTCGTAAGCAGAAACCACGCCGTCAGCACGCCAACCCCGGAAATGATCATTGCGCGCCAGACCACAATGGGCTTCTTTGCAGTTCGCCACCACACCGTGTAGGTCCAGAACAGTGTCGCGACCAGCGCGAAGGCAAACGCCGGTACCGAGAAGCTTGGTGTCCAGCCCGGTGCAAGCTTGGAGAAGTTGCGTGAGAGCGTCGATGGCCAGCCCGCCTGCATCGCAAGGTATCCCAGCCAAACCAGGAATATGCCGAAGCTCAGCGACATCAGGGCAAACCAATCGATAGCGTTGCTGGTCGAGCGTGAGAGTGTGGGCAGCAGGAAGGCTGCAAGGATGAAGCTGCCGGGCAGCACGGAAACCATCAGGGCCTCCTGCCCCTCGGCGCTGATCACCAGGATGTACAGCAGGTGGCTCAGGACCATGGCCGCAGGCAGCATCACGTGTGGCGCCGAAACTCGCTGCCGCCAGCGCCAGGCCGCAATCAGCGCAAAGGGCAGTGCCGGCCAACCAAAGATCAGAAGATTTCTTGCGAAGTACAGGGCGACGCTGCCGGACTGTCCGCTGTTCGCTGTCAGATTCCATGTCAGCCAGGCTTGGAGGTAGGCCTGGCCTGCCGCTCCTTGCTCATGCAGCAAGTATGCCCAGGCAAGCGCAGGCGCGATCGCCACCGGTACGGTGATGAGCGCCAGCCATTTGCGAGCAGGCGCGATGGGGCGGTAGAAGAGGGCGAGACCCAGGACAACTAGCGCCAGCGGCAGTGCAGCTTGCTGCCCGCGCGCAAGCAGCAGACCAGCAAGCGCCATCCCCAGCCATGCAGCGCCCGCCCGGGGCCGATCGAGCGTGAGCACGAGGCCATACATCGCCACGCATAGCAACGAGAATTGGAGCGCCTCCGGCGTGGCTTCGTGCAGGCGCAGAAGCAGGCCAAGCGTCGCAAGCAGAGTCAGTACTGCGCCATCGGCGATGGCGCGGCCATAGTCGCGTGGCTCAGGTGCACCCCCGAAGAGGAACTGGACCGGCTGGGCCTGTCGCGTTCGCGCCAGGGTGTATGTCGCGTACCAGGTGGCCGCGAGCGCCAGCCCAGTTGCGAGGCCCGTCGGTATGCGTGCTGCCAGCGGCTCGCCGACCAAACCGCCCAACACCCACATGGAGACAGCCGCAAGCCAATAGACAAGCGGCCCGTCCTGCACGACAGGGTCCCCAAGCACGTTGGGCATGATCCAGTCGAGCGAGTGGCCATGAGCCATGGTCCACGCAACACCGAACGTCACCGCATCGTCTGTTCGCCACGGGTCTCGACCGATCAGGCCGGCCGCGCAGTAAGCCACCGCCATGGCCAGAAGGATGAACCTAGGAAGCTTGCGCGTTGCCCGCTCGGTCAGCAGGGCCGGGTTTTTGCGCAGGGCAACGGGACTCGCCATGGCGGAACTGTAGCGCTCAGGTTGCGTGTGGGCGTTGGCGTGACAGGCGGGGCCGAATCACAAAGCAAAAGAGGCAGCTTGAGCTGCCCCTTTGTCGTCCGGCGCACGTTTACAGCACGCGCCGAGATGCCGTGAGCTTTAGGGCTCAGGCGGCCTTGCCCGTAGCACGGGCGAACTTCTGGCGGAACTTGTCGATCCGGCCAGCGGTGTCCAGCACCTTGTTTTGGGCGCCCGTGTAGAAGGGGTGCGATTCGCTGGTCACGTCGCACTTGAACAGTGGGTATTCCTTGCCGTCCAGCTTGATGGTCTCGCGCGTCTGGACCGTGGAGCGGGTGATGAATTGGATGCCGTTCGTCACATCGACGAATACGACTTCGCGGTAATCGGGGTGAATGCCTTCTTTCATGGTGCCCTCGTCGTGGTTCGGGTCGCCAAGCTGCGCCGGCCGATGGCCAGACTGCGTGCTCACGTGCCCTGGGTGAATACTGCAAAGCCTTGAATTATCTCAGATTTTCCGCCGCTGCGTCTAGCTTCTGCGAACGGCTGATTCGCGTGACGGTGCGATTAACGCAACCGGATTTCTGTACGGCACGGCTCGCTACTGACTCAGCCGCCTCGCCGCATGAGCTCGAAGAACTCGGCGTTGGACTTGGTTTCCTTCATCTTTGAGAGGATGAACTCCATGGCTTGTGCTTCATCCATGTCGTAGATCAACTTGCGAAGAATCCAGATCTTCTGGAGCTGGTCCTTCGGTATGAGCAACTCTTCACGTCGCGTGCTCGACTTATTCAGGTTGATCGAGGGATAGACGCGCTTCTCCGCCAGACGCCGTTCCAGGTGGATTTCGCTGTTGCCTGTGCCCTTGAATTCTTCGTAGATTACGTCGTCCATGCGGCTGCCAGTCTCGATCAGCGCCGTTGCGATGATGGTGAGCGAACCGCCTTCCTCGAGGTTGCGTGCGGCGCCGAAAAAGCGCTTCGGTCGCTGCAGCGCGTTGGCATCAACGCCACCCGTGAGCACCTTGCCCGAGGCCGGCACGACGGTGTTGTAGGCGCGAGCAAGGCGGGTGATCGAATCAAGCAGGATCACCACGTCCTTCTTCATCTCGACGAGGCGCTTGGCCTTTTCGATGACCATTTCAGCCACTTGCACGTGGCGTGGCGCCGGCTCGTCAAAGGTGGAGGCCACGACTTCGCCGCGCACGCTGCGCTGCATTTCCGTTACCTCTTCCGGCCGCTCGTCAATCAGCAGCACGATGAGAATCGCATCCGGGTGGTTGGCCGAAATGGCATGTGCAATGTGCTGCATCATCACTGTCTTGCCAGACTTCGGGCTGGCGACCAGCAGCGCGCGCTGACCTGCCCCAAGCGGCGCGATCATGTCGATGATGCGTCCGGTGATGTTCTCCTCGCCCTTGATGTCTCGCTCCAGCGTAAAGCGGCGCGTCGGATGCAGGGGCGTAAGGTTTTCGAACATGATCTTGTTCTTGATCTGTTCGGGTGGTACGCCATTGACCTTGTCGACCTTGACGAGCGCGAAGTACCGCTCACCGTCTTTGGGGGTACGGACTTCACCTTCAATCGAGTCGCCGGTGTGCAGATTGAAGCGTCGGATCTGGGAAGGCGAGATATAGATGTCGTCCGGGCTGGCAAGGTAGCTCGTGTCGGGTGAGCGCAGGAAACCGAAGCCATCGGGCAGCACTTCAAGGACCCCGTCTCCGAAGACCTGCTCACCCTGCTTGGCACGCCGCTTCATGATCGCAAACATGAGTTCTTGCTTGCGCATGCGGGCGGCATTCTCGATTTCGAGCGTTCCCGCCATTTCGACGAGTTCGGTGATGTGGAGCGCCTTGAGTTCGTTCAGATGCATGAAAGGCCAAACCTCGGGAAGAGGACCGCGAACGCGGCAATTGAAGATGAAACAGGGGGGGAGGTGGGAGCCGGTACGGCTTGCTGGCGGCTCAACCGGGTACTGGACTCGGGAGCTCTACCGCGTGCTGATGATCAGCAGTTTCACGTAGATTATCGCGCCGTGTCAGTCAGCAGCGCAAGTTGGAGACAGGCCGACGTTGCGTCAGCCCGTCGCCGTTGGATCAGAGATGACCGTCCAGGAAGGCCGTCAGCTGCGACTTTGAAAGTGCGCCAACCTTTGTCGCAGACACCTGCCCGTTCTTGAAGAGCATGAGCGTCGGGATGCCGCGAATGCCGAACTTTGCGGGCACATCGCGGTTTTCATCGACATTCATCTTTGCAACCTGCACGCGGCCGGCGTAGTCCTTTGCGACCTCGTCGAGAATCGGCGCAATCATCTTGCAAGGGCCACACCACTCTGCCCAATAGTCAAGGAGCACCGGTACATCGGACTGGATGACATCTGCATCGAAAGACGCATCGCTCACGTATTTGATCGAGCCGCTCATGAGGAAATCCTATGTGGGTAAAGCGGAGCAGTCGCGCCGCAACGCCGAGACATCGGCGTCTCTGGCATATGGTGCGAGATGTTACACGTGCAAGAGTGCCCTTCGCATTGACTTGCACAATCAAGGCAATAGGTGTCAATGGTCAGGGATGCATATCGAGAGCAAGGTGCCCTAGCGTGCCGCGCGGCTCGGGGGCAGCGTGCCTTCTGCTCGGATACACTTCGCCACGGTGGGCCCCCTCGCATGGGAGTCCGGGAACCGGGTCAGGTCGGGAACGAAGCAGCCCTAACCGGTCGCTTTCAGTGCCGAGGTTCAGGCTCACCTTTTCGTTTTCTGCGGTCTGCCGTGCGCCAGACCGCGATTTCCTCGCAGGCGTCCACGCATGAGCTATCAGGTGCTTGCCCGCAAGTGGCGGCCCAAGTCTTTTGGAGCCGGTCTTATCGGTCAGGAGCACGTTGTCCGTGCCCTGAGCCACGCGCTGTCCAGCGGACGTCTGCACCATGCCTACTTGTTTACCGGTACGCGCGGGGTGGGCAAGACGACGCTCTCGCGGATCCTGGCCAAGGCGCTGAATTGCACCGGGCCAGACGGCCGCGGTGGTGTGACGGCGGATCCTTGTGGCGTATGCGAGTCCTGCAGAGCGATCGACGCGGGGCGATTCATCGACTATGTGGAGATGGACGCTGCAAGCAATCGTGGTGTTGACGAAATGACTACCTTGCTGGAGCGCGCCGTCTATGCGCCGACCGCCGGCCGCTACAAGGTCTACATGATCGATGAAGTGCACATGCTGACCAACCACGCCTTCAACGCCATGTTGAAGACGCTGGAGGAGCCACCTGAGCACATGAAGTTCATTCTCGCGACAACCGACCCGCAGAAGATCCCGGTCACCGTCCTGTCGCGCTGCCTCCAGTTCAATCTCAAGCAGATGCCGGCTGGGGCGACGGCGGATCATCTGGCACGGATCCTGACCGAGGAGTCGATTGAAGCCGAACCCCAGGCCCTGGCGCTGATCGCGCGGGCGGCTCACGGCTCCATGCGCGATGCACTCAGTTTGACCGATCAAGCAATTGCTTACTGCGCTGGCCCGGTGACTGCGGTCGCGGTGCGCGAGATGCTGGGCGCGGTGGATACCGGGCATCTGGTTGCGCTTCTTGATGCAGTGGCGGCGCGAGACCCCAGCCAGCTCGGTCAAGCGCTTGACGCGATGGCTGCACGATCGATCGGATTCGAAGGCGCTCTTTCGGATCTCGCAGCGCTCATCCATCGGATCGCCCTGGCGCAGGCCCTGCCCGACAGCGCGCACGACGACCTTGCGGATCGGCACGATGTTCTGCGTCTCGCAGAGGCTTTGCCTGCCGACGAAGTGCAGTTGCTGTACGGCATCGCCATCAAGGGACTGCAGGAATTGAGTTGGGCGCCGGATCCTGCGACAGGGTTCTCGATGACGCTGCTGCGCATGCTGGCATTTTCTCCAGTCCCGGCTGGCTCGGAAGCGGCCAGCAAGCCGCTGCTCGCACCGCGTCCTGTCAGCCGCATGTCTGTTCCCGTCGCTGCGCCCAGGGGGCTGATTACTGGGACATCACCGGCCAATGCCCAGTCATCGAACCGGCCGCAGTCAGACCGCAAGCCGCCGGACTTGCCGATCCAGACTCCGGCGAGTTCGTCGCTCTCTGCACCGCCGTCGGTTAAGCCACCTGGTCGGGCTGATGCCGCCGAGCGATCTCCGATCACAGACTGGCCTGGGCTCGCAGCACGACTGCCGTTGACCGGCATTTCGCAGCAGCTTGCCCTGCAAAGTGCGCTTGTGAGTGATGCGGACGGCATGTTGACCTTGGCTGTGGCGGCTCGCGGTCTGACGAGCCCGCTGACCAATGCAAAGCTCCAGCAGGCGCTGGAGAACGCGGGGTACCCGCGCCGCATCGAGGTGCGCCTTGACGAGTCGGTCCATGCACCCGCGGCAGCAGAGACTCCGGTCACTGCACACCAGCGCATGGAGCTGGAACGCAGCCTTGCGCGCCAGGCGCTTGAAGACGCCGTGCACAACGATTCAGTCGTGCGAGAGATCAAGGACCTGTTTGGCGCCACTGTCGTCGCGGCATCCATTCGTGCCGCAGAGCCTGACCGCCCCGGCTGACCTGCCCCGTTGCTCGCAGATCTGCTTGAAACAAACCGAACACTGAGGACATAGCCATGATGAAGGGACAGATCGCTGGACTGATGAAGCAGGCCCAAGCGATGCAGGAGAACATGAAGCGCATGCAGGATCAGCTCGGCCAGATTGAGGTCGAGGGCTCCGCCGGGGCGGGCATGGTCAAGGTGGTAATGACCTGCAAGCACGATGTCCGCCGCGTGAGCATCGATCCGAGCCTGCTGGCAGACGACAAGGATATGCTTGAGGATCTCGTCGCGGCAGCATTCAACGATGCAGCCCGCAAGGCTGAGCAGACGACACAGGAACGCATGGCCAGTGTTACCGCGGGTTTGCCGCTGCCCCCGGGCATGAAGTTTCCTTTCTGACTCCACGTCCAGCGCGAGCAGACTTGTGAGCAGTCGGATGGATGCGTTTGCACGCCTGCTCGAAGCCTTCGAGCGATTGCCTGGCGTCGGTCCAAAGACTGCGCAGCGGTTTGCCGTCTACCTCCTTGCCGAGGACAGACAGGCAGCCGCGCAGTTGGCTGACACGCTCGGACAGGGCTTGCAAAAGATTGGCCGCTGCAGCCGCTGCAACACGTTCTCCGAAACACCGATCTGCAGCACATGTGCCGACGACACACGTGACGGCACGGTTCTCGCCATCGTCGAGACCCCGGCGGACCAGCAGGCCCTCGAGGCCACGCTGGGCTACCGCGGTCTTTACTGGGTACTGATGGGGCGAGTGTCTCCGCTGGAGGGTGTCACACCCAATAGCCTCGGGTTCGAGGCACTGCTGGAGCGAGCGGCTGACGGCCAGGTCCGTGAGGTCATCATCGCGACCAACTTCACCACGGAAGGGGAGGCGACGGCGTTCATGCTGTCCGATCTCCTCAAGCGCAAGGGATTGAAAGTCACACGCTTGGCGCGCGGGCTTCCTGTGGGGGGCGAACTCGAGTACGTCGATCTGCCGACGCTCGCCGCATCGCTGCGTGACCGCCGGCCGGGCTAGGGCGCAAGGATTCAGTCAGTACTGCGCTGCCCCACATCTTTCCACCGGGCAGCAAAGATCGGACCGGCATCGATCAGGTCGACCAGGCCCGAAGCCCGAAAGCCCAGACGCTCGAGGCCACTCTCGAAGCCTGCCAGTGCAGGGTCGACGCGTCCAAGATCGCGCTGTACTTCGGCGGGCAGGAATGCGCCGTATACCGGCAGACGCGGCAGCAGCTCAGCCACGCCGGCCTTCCAGTGCGCCAGGTGCGCCGGTACGGCCCCCGATTGGTCGACTGCACCGAGCGCCGGGGGGCAGAAGGGACGACCTAGCGCTTGCCAGAATGCCGCTCGACCAGCAGCGTCGTGAATTCCTCGAAGGCGGACAAAGACCTGTTCATCACGTCCGGCAGACACTGAGCCCTTGAGCATGCGCACCACAGCGCTGAGCAAGCCGCAGGGCGCGCTACCCGAAGCCACATCGGGTATGGCAGCGAGGATGGCCAGTTCGCTGCTGCCATAGAGGTCATGACTCAGCTGCAAGGTGTCGACCGCATGCAGAATCTTGAGATCCTCGCTGGCGTGCACCGTTCGACCGAGTCGCCACGCAGGGCAAGCTTTTCTTGTGCCGAAGCCCGGCGTAAAGCTTGCCACGGCGACGATGCCGCCGCCTGTCGTTGCCAGCAGAAGCACCGGCTCGTCCGCGGGGAGCGCGTCCGGCCTGGCGGGCGCTGCCAGAGGCAGCTGAAGTGTTTCGAGCCACCAGCCCATCGGCAAACGCCAGCCGGATGCGTCGATCGGGTGCCGCTGAAGCAGATCGCGAACCGCGTCGCGATCTCCGGTCTGCGCAAATCGAATCTGCAACATCATTCGCCTCCCGCAATCACGTCGGCGTCCAGTGGCGCAACGCGCAGCTCATCGCCTTCCACGAGCTCGAGCATTTGCGCATCGCGCACATCCATCACGAAATGCCCCGCGTCGACCTGACCTTGCACGACGCTCGCGCGCGGGTTCGCGGCCGATGTGTTGAGGGCGATGAAGCGATACGTTCCCCGTGCGCCGATGCGGGTCGGCAAGCGCCGACTGGCTCGCGGCGTACGCAAGGTGTCGAGCCGGGCGTGAACAGTCGGTCCGCCGTCAAACAAGTCCACGTACGTGTTTTCATCGAAGCCCTCGTCCATCAGGATTGAGAAGGGCAATTCTGCGGAAGGATGGAGTTGTCCGATCGCCAGCCGAGCTTGCTCCGGCAGCAGGGGCACATAGATGGGGGCGTGCGGCATCAGCTCGGCGATGAAGGATTTGCTGCGACCGCCCGCGATGCGCTCGGCCTGGGCGTAGTCCATGTTGAAGAAGCGTCGCCCCACGGCATCCCAGAACGGGCAGTGGCCCGCATCGTCACACAGCCCCGGGCTCTCGGCAGCCACCCGGTCGGCAAAGCGCTGAGGATGCTCTGCCATGAAGAGCAGGCGTGCTCTCGACAGCAGTTGAGGCCATGCGCTTAGCTCCAGCTGCGGTTCGACATAGAAGGATGTCAGAAGGCTGTAGGCGCTCAGGTCATGACACAGGTGGAGCACGTGAATCCGGTTGGACAGCCCCAGGGACCGCGAGCTGTGCACCACGATTTCGTTGCGATAGCTGTAGAAGCGATCATGAAATCCGGCAGTGGCCGTGATGCCGCTCACGCCGGCAATATGACCGCTTGCCGGATTCTCCAGAACGAAGAAGTAGGCTTCCTCGGTGGGCATATCCACGTCTGAGGCAAACGAATTCAGTGAACGTCGCACCTTCTCTAGCAGTCGCTCCGGATCCTCCGGCAGTGAGGTGACACCGATCGCCGCAGCGCGCGCGATCCGTTCAATCTGGGGCAGGTCTGCGAGCCGGCTGGGTCGCAGCACGTAGTGGGTGCTGGATGTGTTCATGCGGGTGAGCTTCCTGCCTGCCAGTAGGTCGAAACGCGGCGGCTGCGTTCCTCTCGCGGGGTGATACCGAAGTGCGCGCGATAGGTGCTGGAGAAGTGCGGGCCGGACGAAAAGCCGCAGGCTAGCCCGACCTGGAGAATGGACTGTGAGCTGTCCTGCAGCAGCAGGCGGGCATGTGCCAGCCGCAGCTCCAGATAGTGCTTCGAAGGCAGGGTATCGAGGTGCTGCTTGAACAGGCGCTCGAGCTGCCGTCTCGACACGCCGACCAAGCGTGCGATGTCGTCGCCTGGCAGTGGCTCCTCGAAATTGGCTTTCATGAGTGCAAGCGCCTCAGCCAACTTCGGATGAGCCGTCTTGCGCTCAATTGGCCGCTGCACCGCGCCTTGCGCAGCTCCTGTGCTCTCGGCGTGGACAGTCGCCCAGCGGGCAATCGCTTCAGGTGTCCACAGGGCCACCAGTGCGCGGCCCAGGGCGGCGCAGAGCGCAGTGTGCTCGACGAACAAGATGTCTGAGCCAAGGCCCATGGCACTCGTGGGGCTTGCCCATGCGCGCACCTGTCCGGCTTGTTTGAGCCAATCGGCCGCAGGCTCGACTTCCGATGAGTCTGCAACTCCGACGACAGCCCGAACATCGGAATGCGTGACTTCGGAGCTGGGGCGCACACGGATCGCAATGCCTTCAGCCGTCAGGATCTCGGCGCCGGCTTGCAGGGCGCAAAGAACGAGCTTGACCTGCAAGGGCGCCTGGCTGTCGGACAACGCCGCATTGAGGCGAGCAAGCTGCGCGATCGGCTCCAGCGGCTGGCCCTGGCAGACAAGGACGGCGAGCTGGATCGTGCGCATCAGGGGTGAGGATTGCGGTAGGTCAATGCGGCGTTTGCGTATTCGCCTGTCGCAAGCCAGGGCTACTTCAGTCCGCTGGAAAGAAACTGCAGCAAGCGCGGCGATTGCGGTCTCGACAGCACTTCGGCGGGGTGTCCGGACTCCTCCACTATGCCCTTGTGCAAGAACAGCGTCTTGTTGGAGACCTCGCGAGCGAACTCCATCTCGTGCGTCACGATGACCATCGTGCGGCCTTCCTCCGCCAGCGCGCGCATCACGCGCAGGACTTCGCCGACGAGCTCCGGATCCAATGCAGAAGTCGGCTCGTCAAAGAGCATCACTTCGGGTTGCATGGCGAGTGCACGCGCAATCGCAACACGCTGCTGTTCGCCGCCAGACAGATGTGCAGGATAGAGATCTCGCCGGTGCCATACACCCACGCGGTTCAGGTAGGTCTCTGCGCGTTCCCGGGCCTCGGCCTTGCTCAGCCCCAGCACATGCATCGGCGCTTCAGTGACATTCTCGGTCACGGTCATGTGCGCCCAGAGGTTGAAGTGCTGAAACACCATCGTGAGACGCGCACGCATTGCCGCCAACTGTCGCGGATCCGCCGCTTTCAGTGTGCCGTCGCGGTCTGCAGTCAGTCGCAGCTCTTCACCATCCAGGCGGATTGAGCCCTGGTTCGGCTGTTCGAGCAGGTTGATGCAGCGCAGGAAAGTGCTCTTGCCCGAGCCACTCGCGCCGATCAGGGTGACGACATCGCCCGGCGCCGCTTCGAGGTTGACGCCCTTCAGTACCTCGACCTCGCCGAAACGCTTGTGGATGTCGCTGACTTCGAGCTTGTTCGGCATCGTCGGGCTGCTGTTCAACAGGGGGTTGGCGGCATGTTGGGCTGACCCGTGCCGCGGATCGAGGCGTGCATTCATGTCAGGAGCTAGGCGCTGAGCAGCCGACCGTGGCGAAAGGGTACACGCCCGGCGACCTTGCAGACATCCGTACCCTGCGTGACAAAGGATCGAGCATCCCGGGCGTACATCACGCCCGAGGTATGGCTCACGATGTCGGCGGTCTGGCCGGTCAGCGGGTCGATCACCTGCGCAACGACGTCCTGAACCGCAACCAGTTCGCCCGGCGCCTTCACGAAGGCCAGTACGCCACTGATGGGTGCGGAGAGCGTGGCACTGCCGGCCAGCGGTGTCGCGTCTGCTGCGAGGGGCGGCAATGCTGTAACCACACCATGCACATGTCCGGTGACGCGCAGATAGTCGATGATCGCCCGGGCATCGTTCCTTGCCATTTCAAGGTTGATGTCCCGTGCGCCGCGCAGCTCGACTGTGACCGATGTGCAGCCGAGCTCCACTGGTGTGTCGGGGCCGAAGGCCTCCTGCAGACGCCACCAGATCTGGCTGCAGGCTTCGTCAAACGGCGAGTCGCCCGATTCGGTGGCGAGCAGCGTGGCCCTGGCCTGCAGCAACCGAGCAAGCGGTTCTACGCGCGACCACAGCGGGGTCAGTGTGTAGAGGTGCATCACCGCCTCGCTGTCGCAGTGCAGATCGAGCACGATGTCCGCGTCAAAGGCCAGTGAGAGCAGGGTCTTGCGCAGACCCGCCAGTTCGCTGCTTGCCGGGGTCAGGACCAACTCGGCTCGGATCGCCTCGCGGATGTGTTGCGCATTGATCTTTGCGTCGGTGCCAAGCTTGCCGCGGACACGTGCCTTCACAGCCTCAAACAAGTCCGGGTAGTGCCGGTTGAAGTTTTCGCCGCGGCTGAAGTCAAAGCGGCCGATCGGCGCATGCAGGAGAAACTGCGACAGACCGATGGGGTTGCAGACGGGCACCACGACAATCTCGCTGGCGAGCTCGCCCGCTTCCTCAAGCTGCGCAAGCTGCTCGCGCAGGCAGTGTGCGACCAGCATGCCTGGCAGCTCATCGGCATGCAGCGATCCCTGGATATAGACCTTGCGGCCCGTGTTGTCGGGCCCATAGTGATAGCTGATGACCTCGCGGATAGTTCCCGGGGTCTGGATGGGCAACCGATGTTGTTGGCTGATCATGATTTTCTGGGTTGCAGGTAGACGAGCCAGCGTCGCTCGATCTGCCGGAAGGTCAGTACCAGGACGCCCGTGACCGCGAGGTAGAACACGGCGGCAGTGAGAAAAGCCTCGAAGGGCAGATAGAAGCGGCTGTTCATTTCGCGTGCCGCGCCAGTCAGGTCAAGCAGCGTGACGACGCTGGCCAGCGAAGTCCCGTGCAGCATCATGATCACTTCGTTGCTGTAGGCCGGGATCGAGCGGCGCAGCGCTGAGGGAATCACGATCCGGCGCAGCATCAGGGCGCGGGACATGCCACAGGCGCGTGCAGCTTCGATCTCTCCGCGAGACGTGTTTCGAATGGCGCCGGCAATGATCTCGGTGGTGTAGGCACAGGTATTGATGCCGAAGGCCAGCACGGCGCAGAACCAGGCTGAACTCAGCCAGGGCCAGGCGAAGGAATCGCGAATGAACTCGAACTGCGCCAGGCCGTAGTAGATGAGAAAGAGCTGCACGAGCATGGGCGTCCCGCGGATCACGTAGGTGAACGCGCGCACGGGCAGGTTGCCCCAGCTGTCGGGCTGCGCCCGAAGCACTGCAAGAGGCAGCGCAGCCAGCAGCCCGATGGCCAGCGATGCGGCAAGCAGTTGCAGAGTGGTCCCAAGACCGCTCACATATTGCGGAAGCGACTCAACAATTGCGTCCCAGTTCATGCGCGCGCCTCCCGGATGCCCTTGGAGAAGCGCCGTTCGAGGTGGCGGAACACCAGGCCGGACACGCTGGTGATGACCAGATAGATGGCACCTGCCGCCAGATAGAACATGAAGGGTTGCTTGGTCGCGCCGGCAGCCTGCGAGGTCTTGTGCATCATGTCGGTCAGGCCGATGACCGACACGATGGCGGTGGACTTGACCAGCACGAGCCAGTTGTTCGAGAAGGCGGGCAGTGCCAGGCGCACCATCTGCGGCAGGACGATCCGCCGCAAGGTGTGCAGGCGCGTCATGCCGAAGGCCATCGCCGCTTCAGCCTGTCCGGCAGGTATGGCGAGAATCGCGCCGCGGAAGGTCTCTGTCAGATAGGCCCCGAAGATGAAGCCGATGGTCAGCACGCCCGCCACAAAGGGGTTGACGTCAATGTAGTCGTCATACCCGAGTCGGGCTGCGAGGGTGTTGACCAGCACCTGCCCGCCAAAGAACACCAGCAGCATCAGCACGAGGTCAGGTACGCCCCGGATGACCGTGGTGTAGGTGTTGGCCGACCAGCGCAGTGCCCGCGAACGCGACAGCTTTGCTGCTGCACCCATCAGCCCGAGAATGCAGGCAATTGCCAGCGAGGACAGGGCCAGACCAATTGTGATCGTGGTGCCGGCCAGCAGACTGGGCAGGTAGTCGAGCAGGGTGTCCATGCGGTGATGAATGCAGCGTCAGTGCCGTTCTTACTTGCCTGCCGGCGCGTCGCCGTAGATGTCGAATTCGAAGTACTTGGCCGCAATGCGCTGGTACGTGCCGTTGGCGCGCACGGCCTTGATGGCGGCATTGACCTTGTCGCGCAGGGCGGTGTCCTGCTTGCGGAACGCCGCGCCCACGCCAATCCCGAAGTACTTGGGGTCAACCAGCAGCGGACCGTCGAACTGATAGCCCTTGCCTGCCGGTGTCTTCAGGAAGCCGCGTTCCGCAGCCAGTCCATCCACCACCAGCGCATCCACGCGGCCGGCGGTCAGATCGAGGTAGGCGTCATCCTGCTTGGCATAGCGCACGATCTCGCTTTGCTTGAAGACGTCCGTCACATAGCGATCGTTGATCGTGGCGCGCTGCACGCCGATCTTGCGGCCCTTCATGCCCTCGGCCGTGAACTGGAATTTGCTGCCGCTCTTGACGACGAAGCGGTTGGGTGTCTTGTAGTACTTGTCTGAGAAGTCCACCGAACGGCGGCGCTCCTCGGTGATCGACATCGAGGCCATCACCATGTCGAACTTGCGCGCCTGCAGCGCGGGGATCATGCCGTCGAAGTCCTGCTGGATCAGCGTGCATTGCGCCTTCATCTCTGCGCACAGGGCATTGGCCAGTTCGATCTCAAAGCCGACGAGCTTGCCGTCCGGTCCCATCTGCGAGAACGGGGGGTAGGAACCTTCCACGCCGATGCGGATTCGGGTCCAGTCGTTGGCGAGCGCAGAGAGGGATGCAGCAGCCATGAGGCCGGCCAGTGCAAGGCGCTGCAGCAAGGTCTTGATCATCGTCGGTACTCCAGAGTCATGTACCCGCGTCTAGGCGGGCCGGAATTCAGGCTCAGCGCTTCACCGGCGTCGTGCCGACCGCGGGCGCTGCAAGCGGAGTGTAGAAAGGGCGATTCATGCGCACGGGGGTCACGTCCAGCAGCATGTTGGCCACGGTGTAGTCCTCGCCGCCGAAGCTGCCGGTGAACCAGCCGATCGTGTCTGCACCCTTGTACAGACGGAATTCGAAGCCGAGGTCCGGTTTGCTGTCAGTGGCTGCCGGGGCGCCGCTGTATGCGAGCCCGAAGGCCTCGCGCTGCTTGTTGTCGAGCAGGTTGCCCATGGCGTTGACGATGATGGAGTCGCCCAGCATGTCGGGCCAGTACGCGTCGGTGCCGAAGTAGGGCTTGAAGTCGGCGGCGTTCGGGTCGATGCGCAGGTCCTTGAGCTTCTGGGGTGAGGGCGTGATCTCGCGCTTGGCGATGTCGTATCGGTCGCCGCGATCCAGATAGGTCAGCCGGGCGCCGCGGATGTTGAACTCCGCGAGCGCTGCATTGCGGGTGGCCTGCGAGAGATCGACCAGCAGTGCCCCCTTGGCGCCAATGACCTCGATCTGGCTGCCGCGGATGATGGCGGCAGAGTCTTCATCCACGCCGATGCCCCAGGTGTAGCCCTTGGCCTGCATCAGCGGCAGCATGCGGCCGAAGCGGCCGCGCTTGAGGAAGTGCTGATCCACAAACAGCGCATCACCGACAAAGCCCAGACCGCGGTCGATTTCCTTGCCCTCGCGCATGCCGTGCTTCATCACATTGAGCACATCCTGCGCGTCCCTAAACATCGTGGTGGACATGATGGCCGCGCCTGCGCTCGACCCTGCCACCACGCCGCCACTGCGGTAAACATCCCAGACCGCTTGGAGCAGCGCAGTAGGCTTGCCGCCAGGCTGCAGCGTGTCGGTAATGCGTTCCTGGGCGCCGCCGGTGAAATAGACCCCGCGAGCAGCGCGCACCTTGGCGATCAGCGCCGGGTCCTCCACGGCCTTCTTCAGATCCACGTCCTTCAAGCGGGGCGCCACCGCAATGTGTTCGGCGACCGCGCCGTGCTTCTGCAGGGCCGCGATCGTCAGTTCGGCCGAGCGGGTCGGGTTGCTGGCTGCAGTGGCAAACACCACGAAGCGCGCACCCTTGCCACCGGCCAGCTGCACCAGCCGGGACCACACCACGTCGTTGTCGTACTTGAGCGCCCCACCGATCGGCACCGCATAGCCCGAGCTTTGCGCATTGCCGCCCGTCGGCGTCTGCGCGAGAGCGCAAGTGCTGCCAAGCGACAGGCTCAGTGCGAGCAGGCAACGGGTCATCAGGCGCGGTCTCAACATGCAGAATCCTTGTGATGCAAATTGCTGGGCGTGCACGCTTCGCACCTTTTTGGGCCAATGCACCAAACGAGTGCTGCGTTCATCGCAATGCGCGCATTTGAACAAGAGCGGCACTGCTCGTGGGGCCTGTGCAGGCTGAATACCGCTTCGCCGAAAGTCCATGTCGCTATCCCGAAAGCCGAGCTGCACTGACGCCCGCGCGTGCAACACCGGTTTTCAGCTTTGCGACCGACACTTTCAGCTTTGCGACCTTGGCCGGCCGCGCCGATGCGCAAGCGCAATCTGCATCGATAGACTGAATTTGTCCGCATTCGGTGCGCCGCAATTCCGCAACCGCCCACTGCATCGAATCGCGTTCAACCGTCCAGGGGGAACCAGCATGTCATTGAACGCCGGCGCATCGCGTCGCTTGAACCTGAAACCATCTTTCGACGCTGAGCCCGTGCTGCGTCCCGCCGCGCTCGCCGTGGCCTTGGCCTTTGTGTCCGGTGCCGCACTGGCCCAAACGCAGCCGGGCAATGCTGATGCGCAGCAGCCTACCCAAGTGCAGCGCGTGGAGATCACGGGTTCCAGCATCAAGCGGCTCGAGGGCGAGACCGCGCTGCCCGTGCAGATCATCACCAAGGCCGATATCGAGAAGAGTGGTGCGACCACGGCGGCCGAACTGCTGGCCAAGGTCTCGGCGTCGGCCGCCCAGCTCACCGATGGTGCGAGCTTCTCCGACATTGCCGGTCAGCGCGGCTTCAATGGCGCCAACCTGCGCGGCATCGGCGTGTCGTCCACGCTCGTGCTGCTCAACGGCCGGCGTCTTGCCAACTTTGCCTCACCCGGCGGCAACAGCGGCGTGGATCTGAACTCGATTCCAGCGGCTGCCATCGAGCGCGTGGACGTGCTCAAGGACGGCGCCTCAGCGATCTACGGTACCGACGCGATCGGCGGCGTGATCAACTTCATCACGCGCCGCGACTACCAGGGCGGCGACGTGTCGCTCTACCGCTTCGACACCCAGCACGGCGGTGCGGCCAAGACGATCGCCACCGGCTCGATCGGTTTTGGCGACATTGCCAAGGACCGCTACAACGTCTTTGCCACCCTGGACTACCAGGACAGCGAGGCGCTGCGTTCCACCCAGCGCAAATGGATCGGCTCGGTCTATGACCAGGCGCTTGGCCTGGATGTCGGCAGCTCCAACACCTTCCCGGCCAACGTGCGTCGCCTGAACAGCGCCGGCCGCCCGACCGGCAGCCGCCTGAATCCTTCCGCACCCAACTGCAACCCGCCAGCCACGATCTACTCGCCGGGCAGCTTCGTGGGGGCAGGCGCCTGTCTGTACGACTACATGCAGGACACGGAGATCTATCCGGCCAGCAAGCGTCTGTCGCTGATCACGCGCGGTACCTTCGCATTGACCGACGAGCACCAGCTGTTTGCGGAGTATCTCTACAACGACACCAAGACCAACTACCGCATCAGCCCGCTGACCATCACGGACCTGAACTATCCCGCGGCCGGTCGCTACTACCCCACCTCACTCGGGCTCACCGGTGACCTGCGCGTGAACATGCGTCTGTCCGAAGCGGGCGGCCGCACCAACGACGTGGATGCGAACGCACAGCGCCTGATCATCGGCGCCAAGGGCGTGCTGGCCGGCTGGGACTACGACACCGCCATCAATCGCAGCGAGAACACCGTCACGGACGCCTACGTGAACGGCTACGTGCGCCGCACGGCGTTCAACAACGCGTTCCTCACGGGCAACATCAACCCCTTCGGTCCGAGCGACGCGGCCGGTCTTGCGCTGCTCAACAGCACCAAGATCCGCGACGATGCCCGCAAGTCCAAGGGCGTGACCGACAGCTTCGACGTGAAGCTCTCGCGGCCTATCTTCCAGCTGCCCGGCGGCGAGGCTGCGATTGCCCTGGGTGCGGAATACCGCCGCGAGTCCCTGGACTTCACGCCCTCGGCCCTGCTGGCCGCCGGCGAGATCCGCGGCGACGGCCCGGCCACGCCACTGTCGGCCAGCCGCAAGATCACGGCCGGCTATGCCGAGCTGAGCCTGCCGGTCACCAAGCAGTTCGAAGCCCAGGTGGCGCTGCGTACCGACCGCTACAACGATGTCGGCAACACCACCAACCCCAAGCTGGGCCTGCGCTATTCGCCTACCAAGCAGTTCCTGCTGCGCTCCAGCTACGGCACCGGCTTCCGGGCGCCCTCGCTGTCCGACCTGTATGCCGCGCCGCGTGTCGGCCAGACCAACGGCATCTATGACGACCCGCTGGGTTGTGCCGCCGCCCGCGGCACTGCGTTTGCGGCCGACTACTGCGGCCTGCAGCCGGACAAGCTCACCGGCGGCAACAAGAATCTCAAGCCCGAGGAGAGCAAGCAGTTCTCCGCCGGCTTCGTGCTCGAGCCCAGCCGCGTCATGACGATGAGCGTCGATTACTGGCGCATCGAGAAGACCAACGTCATCAGCGCGCCCGAAGGTGTGCTGTTCAGCGACCCCGTGCGCTTCTCGCAGTTCATCATCCGCGACACGGCACCGTCGCCGATCCCGGGCATTCCCTCGCCGATCGACCGTGTCGATTCCAGCCTGAAGAACTTTGCCGCCCTCAAGACCGACGGCTGGGATCTGGGCGTGGATGTGCGCCTGCCCAGGTTCGATTACGGCCGCGTGAGCCTGGGCTTCAACGGCACCTACGTCAACAACTACAAGACGCAGGATGGTGCCGGCGCCCGCTACGTCACCGCCGTGGGCCGCTTTGCCAACGACCAGGTGGTGCAGCGCTGGCGCCACACCGCCACGGTCAACTACGACTACGGCAGCCTTGGTCTGACCCTGCAACAGACCTTCTACAGCAACTACTACGACCAGAACCTCGACGGTGCCGGCCGCGTGCGCAAGATTGGCGCCTACGAGCTGTTCGATCTGGCCGGTTCCTACCAGGTCAACAAGCAGATCAAGGTCCGCGCTGGCGTCAAGAACCTGTTCGATCGCAATCCGCCGCGCTCCAACCAGGTCTATTACTTCCTGGCCAGCTACGACCCCAGCTACACCGATCCGCGCGGCCGCAGCTTCTACGCATCGGTCGCCTACAGCTTCAGGTGACCGGCTGAGTCATTCCCCGCAGGTCCGGCCGTCTCCGGCCTGCTTGTCCCGAGCCCGCAGCAACGCTGCGGGCTTTTTTTCTTCGATTATCAAAAAAATTTGAAAAGTGATCCGATTGACGATTGATTTTCAAATAATGATTGATAATCAGGATGCCCTTCTTTCCGCATGTGGCAAGCGGCTTTCGGCATGTTTTTGGGTGCGCAAATGGCCTGTGCATCTCACACACCGAGCTGGCTGCGTGGCGTGGTCGGTGCCGCACCCGCCATCGGCGCGCTCTGCGGGGCAGGGGGGCGCATGGATTCGCCGCTGCTGTCGCCTACACTTGTCGGCTGTGTTGGAGGCCCATGTGGGCTCGGTGCGAGCCTGTGCGGCGCACAAGCCAAAGGCTTCGACACAGCGGTCCGGTCCGACCCATGTCGACCCGGCCTCACACTGTGATTCCATTCGACCCCCGCAGAATCCGCTGCGACGACTGTCGAGACGAACGATTCTGCGAGCCCAATGAGTAACACCCCAGAGACCTCCGCCCCCACCGAGTCCGCCATCCCGGCGCAGACGGCTGTTCCCGCAGCCGCCAGTCCGGAAGTGCTGTTCCGCGACTTCGGGCTCGATGCCCGCATCCAGGCGGCCATCGACGCCATCGGCTACCTGCGACCCACGCCCATCCAGGCCCAGGCCATTCCGCTGGTGCTCGCCGGGCGCGACGTGATGGGCGCCGCCCAGACCGGCACAGGCAAGACGGCGGCCTTCACGCTGCCTATCCTCCAGCAGCTCGTGGCTCACGAAAGCACCAGCACCTCGCCCGCCCGGCACCCCGTGCGTGCGCTGATCCTGGCACCCACCCGCGAGCTGGCCGACCAGATCTCGGTCAATGTCACGCAGTACGCCGCCAAGACCGCGCTGCGCTCCACGGTGGTGTTCGGCGGCATCGACATGAACCCGCAGACCGAGGCCCTGCGCCGCGGCGTGGAAATCCTCATCGCCACGCCCGGTCGGCTGCTGGACCACGTGCAGAGCAAGAATGTGGCGCTGGGCCAAGTCAGCATCCTGGTGCTCGACGAAGCCGACCGCATGCTCGACATGGGCTTTCTGCCCGATCTGCAGCGCATCGTGAACCTGCTGCCCAAGCAGCGCCAGACGCTTTTGTTCTCGGCCACCTTCTCGCCGGAGATCCGCAAGCTGGCCGCCAGCTTCCAGAAGAACCCGGTCACGGTCGAGGTGGCGCGCCAGAACGCCACGGCCACCAACATCACCCAGCGCATCTACGCGGTGAGTGAAGACGACAAGCGCAGCTGCCTGGTCGATCTGCTGCGCGCCGAAGATCCGCGCCAGGTCATCGTGTTCTCCAATAGCAAGCTCGAAACCGGCCGCCTGGCCCGTTTCCTGGAGAAGGAAGGCTTTGCAGCTGACGCCATCCACGGCGACAAGTCGCAGAACGAGCGCCTGGCCGCGCTGCAGGCCTTCAAGGACGGCAAGGTCGAGGTGTTGGTGGCCACCGATGTGGCCGCCCGTGGCCTGGATATCGCCGAGCTGCCCTGCGTCATCAACTTCGACGTGCCCTTCAACCCGGAAGACTATGTGCACCGCATCGGCCGCACCGGCCGCGCCGGCATGCACGGCCGCGCGCTCACACTGGTCACGCCCGGCGATTCGCGCAACTTCGCGCAGATCGAAAAGCTGATCAACCGCGCCGTGGAAGTGGCCACCTGGACGCCGTCGCGCCCGCGCCGCGTGCGCGAAGATGGCGTCGGCGAGCGCAGCGACCGTGGCGAACGCCCGAGCCGCGAGCGCGAGACTGGTCGGGACAGCAGCCGGGAGGGTGCCCGCAGCCGCAGCGAGGCCTACGGCGGCCGCAGCAGCTACACCCCGCGCCCGGCACCTGTCGATCCTTTCTTCACCCAGCCCTACGAGCCCAGCGCACCGGCTGAGGGCGCTGAGTCGCCTGCGCCAGCGGGCACCGGCACCAAGACGGGCGTCACCCGCGGCCGCCGCCCGGTCGCAGCCCTGCTGGGCGGCCGCAAGAGCTGAGCGCCCGGCGCGGATTGCCCGCGCCCGGCGCAGCATTCCATCCCTTCCAGTTCCGCCCCACCGCCTGCGGCCCAGTGTCCGCCGTGCAGATCGCTCGGCGTGACATGCACGCCCCAAAAGTGCACCTGGAAACACCCCGAGATCCGCATCATTCATGCGGATAGTGGTGCTTTCTGATTTTCAAATAAACGTTGAAAAGTGGCTGCTGAACAGTCTGTTGATCAAACAAAATTTGAAAATAGAGCCATGCAAATGGGTCAAAGCCTGCTGTTTGAGCTTCGGCACGACATGCATCTACGAAATTCCGCCCGAAGATCACCCAAAATCGCCTGAAGAACCCCACCAGACAAGCGATGAAGCTCAGGCGACCATTTTCAAACAACGTTTGAAAATTCGCCTGCTTCAGCGCCCAAGCAGGGCGTTCATTTGAAAATCAGCACCACCGTACCCGCCAAGCGGCGGTGGCCTGCAGCAGCACCTCGGGTGCGCTCGCGCCCGCCAGCTCGCCCAGGCCGAGGTGGTGCGCCGCAAGCCTCAGCGTGGCGGCAGGATCCTGCGTGTCCACAGCGGCGGCGCCCGTCTGCTTGCTGAGCTTCTGGCCGTCGGCGGCCAGCACCACGGGTACATGCAGGTAGCGCGGCTCCGGCAGGCCGAGCTGCTGCGCCAGCCAGATCTGCCGCGGCGTGACGGCCAGCAGGTCGGCACCGCGCACCACGTCGGTCACGCCAGCCGCGGCGTCATCCACCACGCAGGCGAGGTGGTAGCTCCAGGGGCCGTCGGCGCGCTTCAGGACAAAGTCGCCACAGGTCTGCGCCAGATGCTCGAGCTGCGGGCCGGCGGCTCGATCGGTGAACTGCACCACGGCCTGGCCCACCCGCGCCCGCCAGGCGCGCGCCTCGCGCCCGGCCGTGCCGTCGCGGCAGGTGCCCGGGTAGACCAGTTCGCCGCTGGCGCCCACGTGCGCGCCGGCCTCAGCCAGGGTTTTGCGGCTGCAAGCGCAGCCAAAGGTCTGGCCCGCGGCTGCCAGTTGGGCGAATGCACGGGCGTAAGCGGCGTTGCGCGGCTGCTGGTAGGCCACCTCGCCATCCGGCCTCAGGTGCAGGGCATCGAGCTGCGCGAGGATGGTGCGGGTGTGCGCCGGGTTGCAGCGCTGCGTGTCCAGGTCGTCGATGCGCAGCAGCCAGCGGCCGCCGTGCGCGCGGGCATCGAGCCAGCTGGCCAGCGCCGCCACGATCGAGCCGGCATGCAGCGGCCCGGTGGGCGAGGGCGCAAAGCGGCCGACGTAGCCCATGCGTACCCGGCCTCAGGCGGCCGGCGCCTTGGGGGCGCGCGCGCCGAAGATGGCCGAGCCGACGCGCACGATGGTCGCGCCTTCGGCCACGGCGTCGTCCAGATCGTCGCTCATGCCCATGGACAAGGTGTCCAGGGCCAGACCGGCGGCGTTCAGTTCGGCCAGCAGCGCGGCCAGTGCCCTGAACGGCGAGCGACGCTGCTCGGTCGGGCGGGCCGGGTCGGGGATGCACATCAGCCCGCGCAGCTGCACGCGGGGCAGGGCGGCCACGGCCCGGGCCAGGTCCATCACCTCGCCCGGCGCGCAGCCGCTCTTGGTGGCTTCGCCATCCACATTCACCTGGATCAGCAGCTGCAGGGGCGCGCGCTCAGCGGGGCGCTGTTCGGACAGGCGCTGGGCGATCTTGAGACGGTCCACGCTGTGGACCCAGTCAAAGTGTTCGGCCACAGGGCGAGTCTTGTTGCTCTGCAGCGGGCCGATGAAGTGCCACTCCAGCGGCGGCAGGCCAAGGGTCGCGCACTGGGCGATCTTCTCCACGCCCTCCTGCACGTAGTTCTCGCCGAAGGCGCGTTGCCCGGCGGCCACAGCCTGCGCCACGGCGTCTGGCGGGAAAGTCTTGCTCACCGCCAGCAGGCGCACGCTCCCAGGCGGCCGGCCGGCCTGTGTTGCGGCATCTTGAATGCGCTGGCCTACTGCAAACAGGCGCTGTTGCAACTCTTTAGAAGTCAAGCAGATAATCCAGATGCTTAAAGTGCTTTGTGAGCTTCATCCTCGCTCACTTGGTCACATATCCCATGCGGTGCACAGCCCGACGTTCATGATTCGGGCGGCAATCGCGCTTAATCTGCGGTGAGGCTCGCGCGGCAACGGCGGGCGCAGCGCTCAATCGCCAAGAGGCGGGTCGCAACGCCTGACCGAGGGATCAGGCAGGCGCTGCAACCCAGCGGAGAATTGTATGGATATCACCGAACTGCTGGCCTTCTCGGTCAAGAACAAGGCCTCCGACCTGCACCTGTCGGCCGGCCTGCCGCCCATGATCCGCGTGCACGGCGACGTGCGGCGCATCAACCTGCCGGCGCTCACGCACGAGGACGTGCATCGCATGATCTATGACATCATGAACGATGCCCAGCGCAAGCAGTACGAAGAGATCTTCGAGTGCGACTTCTCGTTCTCGATTCCGGGCCTGGCGCGCTTCCGCGTCAATGCCTTCGTGCAGAACCGCGGTGCGGGCGCGGTGTTCCGGACCATTCCGTCCAAGGTACTGACGCTGCAGGACCTCAATGCACCGCGCATCTTCCAGGACATGTCGATGCAGCCGCGCGGCATCGTGCTGGTGACCGGCCCCACGGGTTCGGGCAAGTCCACCACCCTGGCCGCGATGGTCAACCACATCAACGACAACATCTTCGGCCACATCCTGACGGTCGAGGATCCGATCGAATTCGTGCACGAGAGCAAGAAGTGCCTGATCAACCAGCGCGAAGTCGGCCCGCACACGCTCTCGTTCAACAACTCGCTGCGCTCGGCGCTGCGCGAAGATCCTGACGTGATTCTGGTGGGTGAGCTGCGCGACCTCGAAACCATCCGCCTGGCCCTGACGGCCGCGGAGACCGGCCACCTCGTGTTCGGCACCCTGCACACGTCCTCGGCCGCCAAGACCATCGATCGCATCATCGACGTGTTCCCCGCGGCGGAAAAGGACATGGTGCGCGCCATGCTGTCCGAATCGCTGCGCGCCGTGATCTCGCAAAGCCTGCTCAAGACCAAGGACGGTTCGGGCCGTGTGGCCGCGCACGAGATCATGATCGGCACCCCTGCCATCCGCAACCTGATCCGCGAGGCCAAGGTCGCGCAGATGTACTCCATGATCCAGGCTGGGCAGCAGTTCGGCATGCAGACCCTGGACCAGTGCCTGCTCGATCTCGTGCGCCGCAACGTGGTCAGCGCCGAGGAGGCTCGGGTCTACGCCCAGAACAAGGAAAACTTCGGCTAAAGCCGCGAGGCTTGCCGTCCGCCGCCCTGGCGCAGCCCCCTGCGCCTGAGCCACCCACCCCCTTCGCAGTACTGGACCGCACATGGAACGCGATCAGGCCACCAAGTTCATGCACGACCTGCTGAAGCTCATGCTTCAGAAGCGCGGCTCGGACCTCTTCATCACCGCCGCCTTTCCGCCGGCCTTCAAGATCGACGGGCGCGTGGTGCCGGTGTCCAACCAGGCGCTGACGCACGTGCACACCGCCGAGCTGGCACGCGCCATCATGAACGACAAGCAGGCTGCCGAGTTCGAGAACAAGATGGAGTGCAACTTCGCCATCAACCCCTCGGGCATCGGCCGCTTCCGCTGCAACGCATTCGTGCAGCAGGGCATGGTCGGCATGGTGCTGCGGACGATTCCGGCCAGCATTCCGACGGTGGAGGGCATGGGTCTGCCGCCGCAGCTCAAGGACATCGTGATGGCCAAGCGCGGCATCGTGCTGCTGGTAGGCGCCACGGGCTCGGGCAAGTCGACCTCGATGGCTGCCATGCTGCGCCACCGCAACGAGACCACGCACGGCCACATCATCACGATCGAAGACCCGATCGAATTCGTGCACCCGCATGCCAACTGCATCATTTCGCAGCGCGAAGTGGGCGTGGACACCGAGTCCTGGGAGGCCGCGCTGAAGAACGCGCTGCGTCAGGCGCCCGATGTCGTGCAGATCGGCGAAATCCGTGACAAGGACACCATGGAGAACGCCATCGTGTTTGCGGAAACCGGCCACCTCTGCATGGCCACGCTGCACGCGAACAACTCCAACCAGGCGATCGACCGGATCATCAACTTCTTCCCGGAAGAAAAGCGCCAGCAGCTGCTCATGGACCTGTCGCTCAACCTGCGCGCCATGATCTCGCAGCGCCTGATCCCGCTGAAGGATTCCAAGGGCCGTGCTGCGGCCTGCGAGATCCTGATCAACTCGCCGCTCATCTCAGACATGATCTTCAAGGGCGAGGTCGGCGAGATCAAGGACGTGATGAAGCGTTCGCGCGAACTGGGCATGCAGACCTTCGACCAGCACCTCTTCGATCTGTTCGAGGATGGCAAGATCAGCTACGAAGACGCGCTGCGCAACGCCGACTCCGTCAACGACCTGCGCCTGCGCATCAAGCTGGAATCGAAGCTGGCGCAGCGTGATCCCTCGCTGGGCGTGGGCCACCTCTCCATCGTCTGAGCGACAGGGCAGCATCCATGAGCACTGCATTCGATTTTTCCGCCAAGCTGCTCGACGGCAGCCCGGCAGACCTTGCCGAGTACCGCGGCAAGGTGCTGCTCGTGGTGAACACCGCCAGCAAGTGCGGCTTCACACCTCAGTACAAGGGTCTGCAGGCCCTGCACGACAAGTACGCAGAGCGTGGGCTGGTGGTACTGGGGTTTCCGTGCGACCAGTTCGGGCATCAGGAACCGGGCGGTGCAGAGGAGATCGCGACCTTCTGCGAGCGCAACTACGGCGTGAGCTTTCCGATGTTCGAGAAGATTGAAGTCAACGGATCGAACGCCCATCCGCTGTTCAATTTTCTGAAGAAGTCCGCGCCCGGCCTTCTGGGCAGCGAGGGGATCAAGTGGAACTTCACCAAGTTCCTCGTCGATCGGGAGGGGCACGTCAAGGAGCGCTACGCCCCGACGACTGAGCCGTCTGCCATCGCAAAGGACATTGAAGCTCTGCTTTGATCCAGAGCGCCGGCCTGCCGTGCGTCCCTGCATTTGTGCGCTGCGTCGATATGAGATATAGTCTTGGTCTCGACGCGAGGTGGAGCAGTCTGGTAGCTCGTTGGGCTCATAACCCAAAGGTCGTAGGTTCAAATCCTGCCCTCGCAACCACATTCAGATCGGCGCATCAGTCAAATGAGCGCTGATGAAGAGGGCCCGCGACATGCGGGCCTTTTGCCATGTTGATCGGGTCCGTGCTGCGCGAATGCGCGCCGGCCGGAACGCATGGTCCTGCTGATCCAAGCGTTTCGCCTGCGGACGCCTCGCCCCGCCGGCACAAGACGGCCAGGCCATGCCTGAAGGTCTGACCCGCCAACACGGTATGACTCAACAATCTGCCCTCAGGTGCACCCTTCCAGCGCGCCGAAAGTCATGACGACATTGCATGCAAAGACCGTCATCGAGACGGCGCTGCTTGTGGCTCAGCAGCCCATGCCGATTTCCGAGCTGCGAAAGCTCTTCGATGACGAAATCGGTGCTGATACGGTTCGCTTCGTGCTCGAAGAGTTGCGTCAGGAGTGGTCCGGCCGCGGTGTTGAGCTGATCGGCCTGGCCAGCGGCTGGCGCTTTCAGACCCGCCCCGAGATGCGGGAGTACCTCGACCGGCTGAATCCAGAGCGGGCACCGCGCTACTCGCGCGCGGTTCTGGAAACCCTGGCGATCATTGCCTACCGTCAACCGGTCACGCGTGGCGACATCGAAGAGATCCGCGGTGTGACCGTGGCAGCCACCGTGGTCAAGACACTCGAGGACCGCGGCTGGATCGAGACGATCGGCCACCGCGACACGCCTGGCCGCCCAGCCTTGTTCGGTACGACAAAGCTCTTTCTCGATGATCTCGGCTTGGCGTCCCTGAGCGAATTGCCCTCCCTGGGCGAGGATGGTTCCGTGCCGGCGCTGCCGATCCCAGGGCAGCAGCTGATCGACTTTGAAACGCCTGCTGCCGCAGTGGTGCAGGAAGACAGCGCATCCGCTGCAATTGCAGGGGCGCCCGGCGGCAGCGAGCCCGAGGATCAGCCCCCCGGAGCGGTTGCGGCACCCGCGCTGTCGCGGTCTGACACGCCCACGGAAGCCGCACCGCCTGCTGCGTCTGCGTTGGACATCGAAGCCGTTGAGTCCGACGCCCCCGCTGCACCCCATGAAACCGCTGCGGCGGCAGACGCCGCAGCAGACGAGCCTGCGGCTGTCATGCCGCCCGAGGAAGACCGCGCATGAGCGACAACGACCCCCAGATCAAGGCCTCGCCGCCGCCGGCCGAGGGTACGCCCTCCGAGTCCGCGAACTCAGCGTCCGGCGAAGGCGGCGCTCGGCGCCGGCATCGCAACCGTCGTGGCGGCAAGCGCGGCCGCGGTGAGCGGGCGACGCAAACCGGCGAGCCCGGCGCAGCCAGCGTGGTGGTGGACGAAGGCGATCCGCCGCCTGTGGCTTCCGGGCGCGCCTTTGATGCGATCGTGAACAAGGGCGCGCTCAACCCCGAGGATGCTCCGAAGCTGCACAAGGTTCTGGCTGATGCGGGGATCGGTTCGCGCCGCGAGATGGAAGAGCTCATCCTTGCCGGCCGCATCTCGGTCAATGGCGAGCCGGCCCACATCGGCCAGCGCGTGCTGCCCTCTGACACGATCCGCATCAATGGCAAGCAGATCATGCGCAAGGACCTCACACGTCCGCCGCGCATCGTGCTGTATCACAAGCCGGCTGGTGAAATCGTGTCGCATGACGACCCGAACAAGCGGCCGCGAGTATTTGATGTACTGCCGCGGGTGAAGAGCGGAAAGTGGATGTCCGTGGGGCGGCTGGACTTCAACACGGAAGGCTTGCTGGTCTTCACGAACTCCGGCGAGATCGTCAACCGTCTCGCGCACCCGCGCTTCGGTCTGGAGCGCGAGTACGCGGTCCGATTTCTGGGTGAGATGTCCGAGGAACAGCGCCAGCAGCTACTCGATGGTGTGCAGCTCGATGACGGTCCGGCCAAGTTTGCGAGCATCGAGAGTGCAGGTGGTGAGGGTGCCAATCAGTGGGCTCGGGTGGTCATCAGCGAAGGGCGCAACCGTGAAGTCCGCCGGATGTTCGACGCGGTCAGTCTGCCGGTCAGCCGACTGATTCGAATCCGCTTCGGCGGCTTTGTGCTGCCCCCGCGTCTCAAGCGCGGGCAGTGGATGGAGCTTGATCCGGACACCTGCCGGGCACTGCAATCCGAGCTCGGTCTCGGCCCGAAGCCCAAGGCGGAGCCGGACGAGGAAGACGGCAATCGGATGGACTATCAGCCACCCAAGCCGCGCGGCCGACGCGAGAAGTTCCTTGCCACCCATAACGAGGCGGGTCATGTCATGCTGACCAGCCACGCCCTGAACATCAATCCCGATGCGTGGATGAGCGGCATGGGGCAGGCGCCGGGCGCTCCTGCGGGCAGAAGCCGCTCGGGCAACGGCAAGCCGGGTCAGGGTGGCAAGGCCGGTAGACCGGGCAAGAAAGCGGGCGGTGCGCGCCCGCCAGGAAACGGTGCGCCCCGGCGCGGTCCGCAGCCAGGCAAGAAGACAGCGGGTGGTGGCGAGGCTGCTGCGCCGCAGTCTCAGCCCAAGGCCAGAAGCCGACGGCGCGCCGGCCGCCGAGGCGGCAAGGGGGGCGCGGGCGGGGCAGGTACGCCGCCGCCGGCAGAAGGCTGAATGCCTGGGTGAATGCGCTTGCGCGAGCCGACACGGGAATCAATTTGTGCCTGCTCTTTGAGCTTCCGAGCGGAATTCCTTATAATTCAAAGGATTAGCTACTGCTGATGGCTCAGCTGACGCGTCGGGTGTGTGTTTCTCCCTGATGCGTCGGTATAGAAGCCGCCTGAAATTGGGCCTTCCGGCCCATTTTTTTTTCCGGCGCGCATTTGCATTGCCATGGCGGTATCGAACGGACACCGATGGCTGACCTGAACCAACTTGTTGAATCGACCATTGCGCCCATGGGCTACGAGCTCGTGGATGCGGAGCGCGCCGGCCGCGGCCTGCTGCGCATCACGATCGATCGGGCAGATGGCAGCGGCGAGCGCATCAAGATCGAGGATTGTGAGCGGGTCAGTCGCCAGCTGACCAATGTTTTCATGGTCGAAGGAGTGGATTACGCGCGACTCGAGGTCGGGTCTGCAGGCGTGGACCGCCCACTCAGGAAGCTGGCGGATTTTCAGCGCTTCGCGGGCGAGAACTCGATCGTCAAGCTGCGTGTGCCCCTTGCGGGGCGCAAGAATTTCGAAGGTGTGCTGCAGGCCCCTGAAGGCGAAGGCCCGGATGCGAAGCTCTCGCTGGTCTTCAAGGGCAAGGATGGCACCGAGCAGGTTTTGGATTTTGTTCTGTCGGACATTGAGCGTGCGAACCTCAACCCGGCGCTCGATTTTGGGAAGGGCAAGAAATGAATCGTGAAGTGCTGATGCTCGTGGACGCACTGGCGCGCGAGAAGAATGTCAGCAAGGAAGTGGTCTTCGGTGCCCTGGAGACCGCCCTGGCTTCGGCAACCAAGAAGCGCTTTACCGATCCCGAGGTGGATGTACGCGTTTCTATCGACCGGGATTCTGGCGAGTTCGATGCTTTCCGGCGTTGGCAGGTCGTGGCCGACAACGCCGTCGAGAACCCTTCTGCACAGATGGCTCTGTCCGAAGCGCGCTCGCAGCTGCCCGAAATCGACCTCGACGATCACGTTGAAGAGCAGCTCGACGACGTGGAGTTCGGTCGCATTGGCGCGCAGGCTGCCAAGCAGGTCATCCTTCAGCGTATCCGTGATGCGGAAAAGGAGCAGATCCTCAACGACTTCCTGGAGCGCGGCGAGAAGATCGTGACCGGCATGGTCAAGCGCATGGACCGAGGTGACGCCATCGTCGAGATCGGCAAAGTCGAGGCCCGTCTGCGCCGCGACCAGACCATCCCCAAGGAAAACCTGCGCATTGGTGACCGCGTCCGGGCCTACATCAGCAAGGTCGACCGGACGGCCCGCGGCCAGCAGGTGGAACTCTCGCGCACTGCACCCGAGTTCATCATCGAGCTCTTCCGCCTTGAAGTGCCCGAAATGGAACAGGGCCTGCTGCAGATCAAGTCTGCTGCACGCGATCCCGGCGTACGCGCCAAGATTGCCGTCACCACGAGCGACCGCCGCATCGATCCGATCGGCACCTGCGTGGGCGTGCGCGGCTCGCGCGTCCAGGCCGTGACCGGCGAGCTGGGTGGCGAGCGTGTCGACATCGTGCTCTGGAGCGAAGATCCGGCGCAGTTCGTGATCGGCGCGCTGGCGCCTGCCAACGTCCAGTCCATCGTGGTCGATGAAGAAAAGCACGCCATGGACGTGGTCGTGAACGAGGACGAACTCGCCGTGGCGATCGGGGTGGGCGGCCGCAATGTGCGTCTGGCCTCCGAGCTGACCGGCTGGCAGATCAACATCATGACGGCCGATGAATCGGCAACCAAGCAGACCGCCGAACGTGACCGCGTTGTGAAGCTGTTTGTCGACAAGCTGGACGTCGACGAGGAAGTAGCAGGCATTCTCGTGGATGAAGGTTTCACTGGTCTCGAAGAAGTGGCCTATGTGCCCATCAATGAGATGCTGGCCATCGAGGCTTTCGATGAAGACACCGTCAACGAGCTGCGCAACCGTGCTCGCGACGCGCTCTTGACGCAGGCGCTGGCGCAGGAAGAGTCGCTCGAGACCGGCGCGGGCAAGACCGACCTGCTCGGCATTGAAGGCCTGACGGCAGACATGCTGCCCAAGCTGGCCGACATCGGCGTCTACCTGATCGAGGACCTTGCTGAACTTGACAGTGAAGAGCTCAACGAAGCCATTGGTGTGGGCGAGGAAGCCGCCAAGAACATGATCATCCAGGCTCGTCAAAGCTGGAGTTGATTGCCGGCCACCCGCGTGTCCGCACCCTGAAAGATTCTGAGGACTGAATGGCAAGTACCACCGTCGCCCAACTCGCCAGCGAACTGAAACTCTCGGTTCCTGTGCTGCTGGAACAGCTCAAGGCCGCCGGCGTCTCCAAGGCAGCGGCGGATGACCTGCTGGCTGAGTCCGACAAGGCCCAGCTGCTCGACAGCCTGCGCAAGGCGCATGGCTCCTCCAGCGAGGAGAAGAAGCGCATCACGATCACGCGCAAGCAGACCACCGAGATCAAGCAGGCTGACGCCACTGGCAAGGCTCGCACCATTCAGGTGGAAGTCCGCAAGAAGCGTGTTCTGGTCAAGCGTGACACCCCCGAGACCGCTGCGCCGGCCGCGGTTGAAACACCTGCTGCGGCACCTGCTGCGCCGGTTGTGTCGGACGAAGAGCGTGTGCGTCGCGAAGATGAGGCCCGTCGACAGGCTGAGCTGATTGCTCGCCAGGAGTCTGAAGCCCGGGCGCGCGCTGAAGCCGAAGAGGCAGCGCGTGAGGCTGCACGTCTGCGTGAGGCGCAACTCAAGGCGCAGACGACGGCCCAGGCTGAGCCCGCGCCCGCAACCGAGGCGGTGCCCGATCCGAAGGTCGTCGAACCGACTGCCGAGGCGGTGGCTGCACCTGGCGAGGCTGGCCCCAGTGCGGAGGAGCTGGCTGCTGCCCGCGCCAAGGCCGAGGAAGATGAACGCAAGCGCCGCGATGACGCGCGCAAGCGTGCGGAAGCTGAAGCCGCAGGCATTCGCCAACTGATGGCTGCCCCCAAGAAGATCGTCAAGGCGCCCGAGCCGCCGGCGGCTGCACCTGCGCCGATCTCCGGCACCCTGCACAAGCCGGCCAAGGCGGCGGGTACCGAGGAAGCCAAGAAGGACGACAAGCCTGGTGCCAAGACCAAGACTTTGAAGGCGGGAGAACTCTCCTCCAGTTGGTCTGCGGACGGCGCACGGGGCAAGAAGCCTGCGGGCAAGCCCGCCGCACCGGCAGGCCGCGAGGGCTGGCGCGCAGGTGGCGGTCGCGGCAAGGGCGGGCGTCGTGGCGATGATCGCGGTGACGACCAGCGCACCAACATGCCGAGCGAACCGATCATTCGCGAAGTGCACGTACCCGAAACCATCAGCGTCGGCGATCTCGCGCACAAGATGTCAGTCAAGGCCGCCGAGGTCATCAAGTCCCTGATGAAGATTGGCCAGATGGTCACCATCAACCAGGTGCTGGATCAGGACACGGCCATGATCGTGGTCGAGGAACTCGGCCACAAGGCGATCGCCGCCAAGCTGGATGATCCCGAAGCTTTCCTGACCGAGGAAGAGACCACAAGCGAGTTCGAGTCCCTGCCGCGTCCGCCGGTGGTGACCGTGATGGGGCACGTCGACCACGGCAAGA
>JAIXTA010000023.1 GCA_027484405.1 Burkholderiales bacterium | reverse complement strand
GCGACCGGGGTATCGACCTGCGCTATGCGCCGCTCGATGGCGGCACGACGATCATTCAGTGCAAGCACTACGCTTCCTCATCCGTCAGTAGCCTGCTCTCGCATCTGCGCAACAGCGAAGTGCCCAAGGTCCAGCAGCTCCAGCCGCGGCGCTATGTGCTAGTGACTTCTTTGCCCTTGTCGCCCTCCGACAAGGACAAGGTTGTTGAAGCCTGCCGGCCTTTCATCCTGGGGCCGGCCGATGTCATCGGGGCGGATGATCTTGATGGTCTGCTAAGCCGCCATCCGGCAATTGAGCGCGCTAACTTCAAGCTTTGGCTGACAAGCACCGCGGTACTGGACCGCGTGCTGCACAACGCCGAGGTGGCGCAGACCGAGTTTGAGGTCGAGCGCATCCGGCGCAAGCTACACGTCTTCGTCCAGAACCAGGCATTCCTGCGCGCACAGCTGCTGTTGCAGGAGCAGCGCGTCGCCATCATCTCAGGCGTTCCCGGCATCGGTAAGACGACGCTCGCGGAAATGCTGCTATTCGCGCACCTGGAGGACGGTTTTCAGCCGGTGGTCATTCAAACCGACGTGGCCGAAGGCAAGCGGCTGTTCCGTGCGCAGGGCAAACAAGTCTTCTACTACGACGACTTTCTCGGCCAGACTTTCCTCGGCGACCAGCGCACGTATCTTGGCAACAACCACGACGCGGCACTGATCAGTTTCATGGAGATGGTGCGGAGCACGCCGCACAGCAAGTTTGTCCTGACCACGCGGGAGCACATCCTGCACCAGGCGTTCCAGGTGTCGGAGCGCTTACTGCACAGCACGATGATGGCTCATCGTTGCGTGCTGGAGCTGAGCGACTACTCCTTCGGCCAGCGGGCACGAATTCTCTACAACCACCTGTATTTCAGCGACCTGCCGCAGCGGTACAAGGATGTGATCCTGGAGGACGACTTCTTCCTCGACATCATCAAGCACGATCACTTCAACCCGCGCTTGATCGAATGGCTGGCATCCTTGACTCGTCTCCGGTCACCGCCGCCCGAGCAGTACCGGCAGAGCATCACCGGTTTGCTGCAAGCGCCAGAGACGCTATGGTCACACGCGTTTGAAACGCAGATTTCAGACGCTGGCCGCGATCTTCTCCTGACGCTCTACAGCCTCGGTGAATGGACTGACGTGCTGGACCTTGAACCGGCGTTCGAAGTCATTCATCGCGGCAACTCAGAGCGCTACAACAGGCCCAGGGGGCCCGGCGACTTTCGCGCGGCACTTCAGGAACTGGATGGGGCGTTCCTGTCCTACCGTTCGGGTCGCGCAGAGTTCATCAATCCGTCGATCCGTGACTTTGCGGCCGGGGTCATCTGCCGAACCCCAGCAATAGCATTCGACCTTTCAGCTGATGCCATTCGCTTCATGCAGGTCGCCAACCTATGGGACCTTGCAGTCGAACGCGGCGACCAGCCGCTGCGCGCTGCGATAGCGGCCGACGCGGCCCGCCTTCGGTCGCACATTGAGCGGGTCCTGCACGGCGACTCCACGCGCTGGGAGAGGAGGGCAAGAGGAATGGTCGGCGTTCCCATCGACACCGACGAGGCGGCGCGCCTGGCAAAGCTGGTAGAGATATGCGAAACGCTGCGCGACCGCGGCTTTCTTCGCCTCTGTGAGACGTACGGAAGGCACTTGGTCAGCCACTGGGAACGGCGGAGCATCGACTTTCGTGCCGCACTCCGCGCGTTGGAGGCGATGAAGGACCACGCTTGGTATGTCGGCAACGGTGGCAAGGCCGCATATCGCATCGTCTTGGACGGATTGCTCACACACCTGCAGCGTGCGGGCGCACACGATTGGTTGGCATTGCTTCAGTTTCCTGACTCCGCCCTGGAGTGGCTCGACGCTGACGAAGCTCAAATCAGCGAGGCGCTGACGCACTATCGAAACCAAGGCGTTCGCGACGACTTCGAGAACTGCTCAGACACTGATGACCTGAACGAACTTAGAAGCTCGCTTAGCGAGCTGGCTCAACAGCATAGCCTGGACTTTTCGAGGGCTATATCCTGGATCGACGAGGCAATCACCGAGCGCGATGAGCGGGAGCCTGAATACGAAGGCGGCGGTCACTCTGGGCGAGCGGCTGTGGATCACGCCGAGGTGGTCACCGAGGAGGACATTCGGGAGATGTTCAGCACGCTGCGCGGATAGCCCACGCACCAGAGTTCAGTTGCCCATGACTGACAGACCCTAGCCGCTTCCAGCAAGACCAGTCGTTCGGCAGCTTGCGCCCGAACGGCTGCTTTCAGTCTCAAGCAGTTACTTGGGGTGAGCAGCGATAGGTTGAAACTCGCCGGGAGAACGGGCTACCGGCGCCTGCGTATCCGCTCAGATGTACACGCCAGACTCTTTAGCCTGAAGCACATACCGCACGTACTGCGCTCCGCTCGGTGTGTTGTGCCAATCAATTGGTCGCTTCCCCTGAAACGGATAGCCCGGCCTAAGAAGCCAGCGGCCTAACCACGGATCTGCATCGAAGTTTGGGGTCGCGGATCTCTTGCAGATTTGTCGCGCAAGACCCAATGTCTCGATGAGCTGAATACATCGGAGAGTGGGAATCTCCGAAAGGCAGAACGCTGCAGAACAGAAGCGGCGATCTGAGTCAGCACCGATTGATTGGAGCAAATCCTTGAGAGACCAATTCAGCCGTGCCGCAAGCTCTCGGACAACTGCCATGGACACTCCCCTGCTCTCTGCGGCGATTCGTTCCGCAAAGCCCGGGCTAGTGAAAGTCGCTACAAGATCGTCGAGTGCGGTCACGGGCTCAGTCGTGCTCGTGGCATCCTGCTTCAGCTGATGATCGTTCTGTGTATTCACACGCCCGAGTGTGCACCGCGTATCGGGATGTGTCAGCCGTGCCCAATATCGCCGGCACTACCCCACGGTGGACCCGAATACCGTTTGCAATTCGTTGCTTGGGACAGATTGCAATTCTTTCTTCAATCCCAGGTCTGTGTTCAAGCCCTGGATTGATTTAAATAGACGACTGGTCTAATAATTCGGCCATGGCCTCGTCTTCTTCCAATCCGCCCGCAGCAGCCACAGACCTTGCCCGCTGGCAGGCCGCCGGCGACGCCTGCTTCCCCGGCCACCTGAACATCCGCGTCGAGCATCTGGAGCGCGGGCTGTGTCGGCTGTCGATGCCGGTGACGCCCACGCTGTTTGCGCCCAACGGCTTCTTGCACGCAGGCTCGCTCGTCACCCTGGCCGACACGGCCTGCGGCTACGGCTGCATGGCCACGCTGCCCGAGGGCGCGAGCGGCTTCACCACCATCGAACTGAAGACCAACCACCTGGGCACGGCGCGCGAGGGCATGGTGCTCGCCGAAGGGCGCGCGGTGCACATCGGCCGCACGACGCAGGTCTGGGAAAGCACGCTCACCCACAACGGCAAGGTGATCGTGCTGTTCCGCTGCACGCAGATGATCCTCTACCCCAGGGCCTGAGCATGGCGGCCGGCGAGGAGCGCGCAGCGCTGCCGCGCCGCCCGCGCGGCCGGCCGCGCAAGGCGCTGGGGGACGACAACGAGCGCAGCGCCACGCGCGAGCGGCTGATCCGCATCGGGCTGGAGGTGCTGTCCGAGACCGGCTGGGACGCCACCGGCATTGCGCGCGTGCTCGATGCGGCCGAGGTACCCAAGGGCAGCTTCTATCACTACTTCGCCAGCAAGGACGACTTTGGCCTGGCGGTGGTGGCGGCCTATGAGGCCTACTTTTCCGAGCGCCTGGCGCGCAGCTTCGGCCATGCCGAGCTCCCCCTGGCGCAGCAGCTCGCTGCCTTCATCGACGCCGGGCGCCGCGGCCTGATCAAGTACGCATTCCGGCGCGGCTGCATCGTCGGCAACCTGGGCCAGGAGCTCGGCGGCGTGAACCCGGCGTTTCGTGCGGCGCTGGCTGGCGTGTTCGAGCGCTGGGAGGCCGGACTGGCCGGCGCGCTGGCCGCCGCACAGGCGCGCGGCGAGCTGAGCGGTGCGCTCGACCCCGCCGCCGCGGCGCGCTTTTTCTGGATGGGCTGGGAGGGCGCGGTACTGCGCGCCAAGCTGGCCGCCTCCGTCCAGCCGATCGATGACTTCGAGACCGGCTATTTCCAGTACCTGAACCTGCCGAGCGCCCCGCATGGCGAGCGGCCCCTCGATCTGCCTTCCACCTCACCCTCTGAATGAAAGTGCACACCATGAGCTTCCAAGGCTTGCTGTTGACCAAGGACGAGGCCAGCCAATTCGCCGCCGGCATCCAGACCCTGAACGAAGACCAGCTGCCCGCCGGCGAGGTGCGCGTGCGCGTGGCCTATTCCACGCTTAACTACAAGGATGGCCTGGCCATCACCCACAAGAGCCCGGTGGTGCGCAGCTGGCCCATGGTGCCAGGCATCGACTTCGCCGGCGAGGTGATCGAGTCCGCCGACCCGCGCTACGCCGCCGGCGATGCCGTGCTGCTCAATGGCTGCGGCGTGGGCGAGGTGCATTGGGGCGGCCTGGCTCAGCAGGCCCGGGTGAAGGGCGACTGGCTGCTGCCCCTGCCCACGGCCCTGAGCGCCCAGCGCGCCATGGCCATCGGCACGGCCGGCTACACCGCCATGCTCTGCCTGATGGCCCTGCAGGAGGCTGGCGTGCAGCCCGAGTCCGGCGAGGTGCTCGTCACCGGCGCCACGGGCGGCGTGGGCAGCGTGGCCTGCGCGCTGCTGGCGCAGCAGGGCTACCGCGTCGTGGCCTCCACCGGCAAGCTGGCCGAGGCCGACTACCTCAAGCAGCTCGGCGCGGCCGAGGTGATCGACCGTGCCGTGCTCAGTGCGCCCGGCAAGCCCCTGCAGAAGGAGCGCTGGGCCGGCGCGATCGACAGCGTGGGCAGCCACACCCTGGCCAATGCCTGTGCGCAAACGAAGTACGGCGGCACGGTGGCGGCCTGCGGCCTGGCCCAGGGCATGGAGCTGCCGGCGTCGGTCGCGCCTTTCATCCTGCGTGGGGTGCGCCTGCAGGGGGTGGACTCGGTGATGGCGCCGCGTGCACGGCGCGAGCAGGCCTGGGCGCGCCTGGCCACTGAGCTGGATCTGGCCAAGCTCGATGCCATGACGCAGACCGTGCCGCTGGCGCGTGCCGTGGAACTGGCGCAGCAGCTCATGGCCGGCCAGGTGCGCGGCCGCGTGGTGGTGGACGTGAACGCCTGAAGCGCGTGATTGAATCTGCGGTGGCTGCAGCTGTCCCGGTGCGCGCGCAGGATCGGGGTTCACCGGGAGAGGAAAGTCCTAGGGCAAAGCGCTGGCTGGGCGCAACGCGCTTTTCTACGCTGCAGGCATTCCGCATCACGTGCATCGCACCCTTCGAATCACCATGACCCATCGCCCGACCGCGCGCGCCCGGCGCAACCCGCTGCCTCTGCTCTTCACCACCGCCGTTGCGGCCAGCACCCTGGTGCTCACGCTGATCGGCAGTGCGCACGCGCAGTCCACTGCGCTGCGTACCGAGCAGGTGGCTACCGGCCTGTCCAACCCCTGGGGCATGGCCTTCCTGCCGGGCGGGCGCATGCTCGTCACCGAGCGCCCGGGGCGCATGCGCGTGGTCGAGCCTGACGGCAAGCTCTCCGCACCGCTCACCGGCCTGCCGCCTGTGACCGCGGCCGGCCAGGGTGGCCTGCTGGACGTGATCACCGACCGAGAGTTCGCCAGCAACCGCACCCTCTACTTCTGCTTCAACGAGCCCGGCGCCGGCGACGCCGCCAACACCTGGGGCACGGCCCTGGCACGCGCCCAGCTCGCCCAGGACCACCGCGGCCTGGAGAACGTGCGCGTGATCTGGCGCATGGCGCGCAAGACCAGTGCGCGCCACCACTTCGGCTGCCGCATCGTCGAGGCGGCCGACGGCACGCTCTTCATGGGCACGGGTGACCGTGGCGCGCAGGACCGCGCGCAGGACATGTCGGACACTGCAGGCAAGATGATCCGCGTGAACAAGGACGGCAGCATTCCCAAGGACAACCCCTTCCTCGCGCGTACCGGCGTGCCTGGCGAGATCTTCAGCGCGGGCCACCGCAACATCCAGGGTGCGGCTCTCAACCCGGCCGACGGCAAGCTCTGGGCGCATGAGCACGGCCCGCAGGGTGGTGACGAGCTCAACGTGGTCGAGGCCGGCAAGAACTACGGCTGGCCCACCATCACCTACGGCAAGCAGTACGTGACCGGTTTCTCGATCGGCGAGGGCACCGAGAAGGCGGGCATGGAGCAGCCGGTCAAGACCTGGCTGCCCACCTCCATCGCCCCCTCCGGCCTGGCCTTCCTGACCAGCGAGCGCTACGGCGCCGCGTGGAAGGGCAGCGTCTTCGTGGGGGCGCTGCGTGAGCGCGCGGTGATCCGCCTGCAGCTCAACGGCACCAAGGTCGTGAGCGAGGAGGTCATCCTGAAAGATGCCAACGAGCGCGTGCGCGACGTGCGCCAGGGCCCGGACGGCCTGCTCTACATCCTGGGTGACGACGCAGACAACGGCCGCATTCTGCGCGTGCTGCCGCGCTGAGCGCTGCAGCCACACGCTGCGCCGCCGCAGGCGCAGCGCGCGGCGCGGAACGACGCGGTGCTCGCGCCGTGCAATCGCAGGCTCACCACGCGTGCATGCCGCGCCCCGGTCTGTCCAATCCTTGCCCTGTGCATGGCGCGGTCCGCCTGCCCGCCACCTGCGAGGCCCGGCAGGTACTGACGCTGTGCCGGCGCATTCTTGCGCTGCGCTGCATTGCGCGCACCCAGCCAGTGCGCGCAATGCAGCGCTGACGTGTCATCAAGCAAAAGTCTGGTTAAGCTGAACTGATCGGCGCCCTTCGGGTCTGCCCGGTGGCGCGGTGCGGCACAGCCCGCATGCGCCCACCGCGGCCCGCTCGCCTGCCTCCCGACTCTCCTCAACAAAGGACCTTCCATGGCGAAGTTCACCCTCAACGGCAAGCCTGTGAACGTGCAGGTGGACCCGTCCACCCCCATTCTCTGGACCCTGCGCGACAGCCTGAACCTCACGGGCACCAAGTTCGGCTGCGGCATCGCCGCCTGCGGCGCCTGCACCGTGCACATGAACGGCGCAGCCATCCGCTCCTGCGTGACGCCGGTCTCGGTGGCCGAGGGCGCGAGCATCAACACCATTGAAGCCATGGCGGGCGACCGCGTGGGCAAGGCCGTGCAGGACGCCTGGATCAAGCACGACGTGGCGCAGTGCGGCTACTGCCAGAGCGGCCAGATCATGAGCGCCACCGCGCTGCTCAAGGGCAAGAAGAACCCGACCGACGCCGACATCGACGCCGCCATGGCCGGCAACATCTGCCGCTGCGGCACCTATCAACGCATTCGCGCGGCCATCAAGGACGCAGCGAAGGCCATTGCCTGAGGGGCCGCACCATGCACCACGATCTCCAGGCCTTGAAGCAGGTGGCCCGCTTTGTTGAAGCCGACAACGCGCAAGCCAACAACAACCCATCCACCGGCTTTTCCCGGCGTGACTTTCTCAAGTTCTCCGGCGCAGCCGGCGTCGGTGGCTTTGCCCTGGGCTTTGCACCCCTGGCCGAGGCCTCGCTGCCTGCTGTGGCGCAGGCGGCCGGCGCGGGCTTGAAGCCCACGCAGATCCCGCAGGGCTTCATCAGCATTGCGGCTGACGGCAGGGTCACGATCACCGTCAACCGCCTGGATATGGGCCAGGGCATCGAGACCGGCCTGCCGCTGATTGCGGCCGAGGAGCTGGATGCCGATTGGTCCAAGGTGCAGAGCGCATTTGGCACGGCCGATGCACGCTATGTGGACCCGGTGGTCGGCATGCACCTCACCGGCGGCTCGCAGAGCATTGCCAACAGCTACACGCAGTACCGCGAGCTCGGCGCCCGCGTGCGCGCCATGCTGGTGGCCGCCGCCGCGCAGCAGTGGAAGGTCAAGCCCGAGCAGTGCAGCACCAGCAAGGGCGTGGTGAGCGGCCCGGGCAATCGCCGCGCCACCTACGGCAGCCTGGCCGCCGCGGCCATGAAGCAGCCGGTGCCCGCCAAGGTCACGCTCAAGGACCCGAAGAACTTCAAGCTCATCGGCCAGCCCGCCACCCTGCTTGCCGCCCGCAACAAGAGCCGCGGCGCGCAGCAGTACACGATCGATGTGAAGCGCTCGGGCATGCTGGTGGCCGTGATTGCGCAGCCGCCCACCTTTGCCACCAAGCTCAAGGGCTTTGATGCCGGCGCCGCCAGCAAGATGCGCGGCGTGAAGGCCATCTTCCCGGTACCGCTGGACATGGGCGCGCAGGGCGTGGCCGTGGTGGCTGACAGCTTCTGGAACGCCAAGCAGGCGCGCGATGCCATGAAGGTGAACTGGGACCTGGCCAGCGTGGCCAAGGTGGACAGTGCGAAGCAGATGGCCGAGTACCGCGAGCTGGCCGCCAAGCCGGGCAAGCTCTCCAAGTACCGCGACGACACCAGCAAGATCGCCGGCGCACCCAACAAGATCGACGCCGAGTTCTGGTTCCCCTACCTGGCGCACGCCGCCATGGAGCCGATGAGCTGCGTGGTCGACCTGACCGCCGACAAGTGCGAGGTCTGGAGCGCATCGCAGATGCCCGGCGTGGATGCCGGCGCCATTGCCAAGATGACGGGCCTCAAGCCCGAGCAGGTGCGCATCAATGTGCAGATGTCCGGCGGGGGCTTCGGCCGGCGTGCCGTGCCCACGGTGGAGTACCACACCGAGGCCGTGGCCGTGGCCATGGGCCTGCTCAAGAGCGGCACCCCCGCGCCCGTGAAGGTGATGTGGACGCGCGAGGACGACATGGCCGCCGGCTACTACCGGCCCTCGCACCTGCACAAGGCCAGCATCGGCTTTGATGCGCAGGGCAACATCCTGGGCTGGGACCACATCATCGTCGGTCAGTCCATTGTTGCGGGTTCACCCTTCGAGGGTTTCCTGATGAAGGAGGGCATCGACGGCACCATCACTGAGGGCATGCGCGACCCCTACATCGTGCCCATGAAGTTGTCTGTGCATCACCCGCGCCAGAATGTGCCCGTGCTGTGGTGGCGGGCAGTGGGCTCCACGCACACCGCCTACGTGATGGAAACCCTGCTCGACGAGATTGCCATG
>JAIXTA010000006.1 GCA_027484405.1 Burkholderiales bacterium | reverse complement strand
CCGGTCGCGGCCGGCTTTGAACGCCTCCAACGGGACGTTCCATTCCGCCTGAAGCAGGTCACGAGTTAGCTCTTCGAAGTCCTGCGGCGACAACGATTTGTAGTCATAGCGTCCCATCACGTGTCCGTCTCCGGCCGTCGCGCTGCACTTCCTGATCCCGTGTCCTGCCTTACGCGAGCGCCTGAACCTCCTGATAGAGCTTGCGCAGATGCCCGTCGGACATGTCGAGGATCGGCTCGTACATGAACGAATTCAAGTGAATGTTTTCCGGCGTCATGAGCGCCACGCGCTGCAGAACCCCAATCGACGCGGTGTCGCCTGGGAACTGCGTCTGGAACCGCTTCAACAGCACTGCAGTCTGGTTGGCCTTGATGCCAGCGACGAAGGGAGCGTCGGCGATCTTGCCGACCATGAAGCGCTCCGCTGCAAGGCGCGTCCCAATGGCGAGAACGACCTTGTTTGCGAAGTTGATGCCTTCGGGTGCATTCAAGCACTTCGCGGCTTCGTCGGCGATCAGGTCAACCACGGGCTTCTTGCTGTCAGGAGAACTGTCCTGCGTGCTGAACAGGCCGTTGTAGATCGAGTCCAGGTCCGCGACGATGATGCTCTGCGAGTCCGCCTTCCAATGCAGCAACGAGGTCAGCTTGATGAATTCCGGGTCAGCCTCGCCGCGCGTGTATTCGATCAGATTCCGGATGAACGAGATCGACGCGATCTTCTTCATTGGGTCCTTGAAGAACGCGCCCTTCCAGTCCTTCGTGAAGACATTCTTGATGCCGGCCGCGGGCTCCAGCGCCACGCCGGTGCTGGTCTTCGAAGTCATCAGGCAGTTGCTGTAGCCGACGAAGCGGCTCTCTACCGTGCGGTAGAAGTCGAAGTTGTGGGTCAGCAGAATCTGCTTGAAGTGCGGGCTCTCCGAGATGTCCATCAGGTACTGGATGATCGCGTACTTGTTCTTGTAGTCGAATGAGTCCGCGATGTCGTCCACGATGATCAGCGTGTCCTGGCCAGCTTTCTTCCGCGCCTCGATCTCGAACAGGATGTTGAGCACGTAGAGGGCCTTCTTCTCGCCGGTGCTGAGGGCCTGCAGCAGCGAGGCTCGGTCAACCGGTGCCTGCTCGGTGCCGTCGTTGAAGATGAAGTCGAGGCTCAGCATCTCCTGCTGGCCCAGGATCACGTCCACGCGGTTGGACGCCTCCAGCTTGAACGGCACGAAGAAGCGCTCGTTAAAGATGTCGATGACATCCTCCCACTGGGTCCGCTCCTTCTTCGCATGCTCCTCGATTTCCTTGCGCCGTGTTTCAGCTGCCTGGTACTGATCCAGCAAGGCTTTGTACAGGTCGTACCGGCTATCGACGTAGGCCTTCCAGACCTCCTGTCGGAAGTCGGCCATGTTGGCGAACTTGGCCAGCAGCTCCTCATGATTCAGCAGGTAGGCCTCGAAGTCGCGCACGGTCACGTTCTTCTGGATCAGCTTCTCAATCTCCGCGAACTTCTTGCGCAGGTCTTTGTCGTTCGAGATCGCCTCCTTCTCCTGGGCGATCAGGTCCTCCAGCTCCTTCTGCGTCTTGATTTCCTTCTTCTCGCCGGCGTTGAGGGTGACGGAGTGCTTAGCAGCAAAGAAGCCGTTGTCGGCGAGCTGCTTGGCAATCTGCGCCGCGTTGTAGTAGTTGAAGACGCCCTTCTTGAAGTAGGTCGAGGCGGCCAGCAACTCGTTGTACTTCTTAATGAAGCCGTCGATGGCGACCTTGAAGTCCTTGGTGTCAAGGAAGCTCTGCACCTTCTCATCGAAGATCAAGTCGTAGGGCACATCCTTCAGCGGCGCATCGGGCCGGTTCGCCACTTCATCCTTGATGCGGTTCAGAGCGATGTAGAACTTGTTGTCGTTGGCCGTGAAGGCTAGGGAAAATTCCTTCTCGATGTCGCGCTTGGAGCCTGACTGCTCCCGCAGCGCCTTGAGCAACGCAGCCTTTGCCGCGTCAATGTCGGCGTGCAGCTTCTCGTACTCCTGCCGCAGCGCCGGGTTAACCAGCAGTGTCGAGGTCTTCGCCGTGTGCCCCATCGCTTCTTCGTAGGGCCGGACCACGAGCACGCTGTCTTTCAGCAACTCGGCACCGGTCTCATCATTGACGTTCCGTGTACAGACGCGTGCCGGAAAGATTCGGTCCTTCGAAGCCGTTCCGCTGACGATGTCCTGGAACGTCTGCGCCAGCGACGTCTTCATCGACCCGTTCGGCGCGTAGATGGCGATGGCACTGGTTTTCGAGAAGTCGAGTGTCGCCGTCAGCCTGCGAATGCCGTAGCAGTTTTCGAGATCAATCGTCAGCCTTTTCAGGATTTGATCCTCCCGCTGTTACCGCTCGCCACCGCGACCTGCAGACGCTCGCCCATCGGTCCGCTCATTGCCTCACCTCTCAGTGTTTCAGGGTTCGGTAGAGCGCACGCACAGAAGAATTTGCTCGATGAAAGTGCAGCTGCCTTGCCGTAGGTCACACCGGTAGCAGCGCCAAAGGTTCTGATTGGCCCGAGTGTACGCAAGCAGTTCGCGGAAGCATAAGCGTCTGAGGGATAGCTACGGCTGCGAAGCCTGAGTTGATGTCGAGTACGTTTGCGTCGGCAATGCGGCACGAGCAGCCGCTCCGGCCGCACGAGTGAGCGGCGGCTTTCGCGGCATTGCTGTCGCACGACCTGATTGAGAGATCGGAATTTGCGCCGCATCCCGAGCTAGATGGCAACGAGTCACAGGATGCTTCGCAGAGGCGCAGGAGCTAGCTCGAAATCCGTGCTTTTGTAGGCGGGCGATGCAAATGAAACTCAGGCGCTGCGTGCGCTGAGCATGCCTCCTGGGTCGTCTCTGGCCGGAGGCATCGCGAGCGGCTGGCTGTAAGCGTTTGGCGATGTGGAACCAACCGGACTAGCGTGCCTTCGCGAAAGTCACAGCAATGGCCAAGACCTTCGAAAACCTGGCACTCGTACGCAAGGGCGTGGACCGCGAATCGGATACCTTGCGCAGAGGTAGCGGAGTACCTGGTTTCAGGCGTAGGGCGGACTACGCATGCGATTGATAGGCTTCAAGAAACGCTCGTCGGCTCCCGAATAGCCAGCACTGCAGCGCGAGGTGAACCAGTGGCGACGCTGTCTCACCGTTTAGCACATTCAAAAGAATCGAGCGTCGCCGCGTACCCTGACCGCACTCGTGCACCGCCGATCCGGGTATTGATGACTGCAGCCAGCGCAAGAAGCTCGCCTCACGCTGTGTTGCGACCCATACGCTCGGTCGATATGAAGCAGCCGCGCTCGACCCAAGCATCTGCGCCAGATAGGTTCTTGAGGCCTGATGCACATTGAAGTCGTCAGAAGGCATGGACAAAGCATCAAGCGCATAGGTCTGCAGTCTGTCAGCAACTCGCGAGTACGCGCCGGGCACCTCAACGCTGTGCGGTGATGCACCGTTCCCGGGAAGGACATCGCACGGCAGCAACCAGTTGCGATCCAACCGGTTGCTCTCAATCAGCGAGATCTCCGTACGCCGCAAAGGCATTTGATGTGTGGGACAGCGCCAAACCAGCGGATGCTGGTCAATGGTCTTCCAAGCCGACGCGCCGTATGCATCGATCTCATCTTTGGCACACAGGTCGCACGAATGGAGCCAGCGTCTATGAAACTGCCGAAACCCAACGGACGAACAATCGGACCGCAATCGGCTCAAGCCGTACTGCGCAATCTTCTCAAGCGCGTCTGCTCTGCCTTTTGCGCCGGTGCATGAGAGCCAAAAGCCCCAGGCCGAATGTCGCGTCGCGATCTCTTCGGACGTGCCCAACTGCCCCCAAGCAGACCGACTGAGCGCATTGAGTCTCGTCGGCAGATAGTGCAGGTTCGACATAGATGAAACACCGAACACGCGCCGGACTGTTGCGGACCCGTGGCCCGCGCCACTTATCCGGTGTAAGCGCACTACCAGGCTGAAGACCGTCTCATCGCCAAGCCACGAAACCGGCGCTGGCAGGTCGAACAGGGAAAGGTATTCCGATGCCACACATGGTGAGCGTGCTAAGCCCGCTTCCTGTTGGCTGCAGTCCGCGATCTTCGCGCAGGCGGCGCCGCTTGTAGGACTCCGTAAAGTTCCTTCAAAGTTGCTCGGTCTGACAGAAGTTGTGGATCTGCGCCACGAAGGGCTGCATCGATCGCCCAGCGAACAACTTGTTCAATCGCCGCCCAATTGATGGTGGCGCCCGGCGCGACTTCAGATGCGACTTCGTTGGCTCGGACGCCAAACAGCACGTACAGCGGATCGCCCCCCGCCAGCAGGAGCGCATACAGACACTCAATCGACGGATCATTTCGCCCGCACTCGTAATGCGACTGCGCGGCTGCAGTGGCACCGTAGCGCGCCGCAAGTCCGGCCTGGGTTAGCCCAAGCCGCGTCCGTTCTTCGGCCAGCCGTTGTCCGACAAGCGGCCTCTCAGTTGCCTTAGGGATTGACATATAGTTTCCCGAGTTTTATCTTGATCTGAATTGTATTGAATTGAATTAAATTCAATTTGTACTCAGCCTCTATGAGCAGCGAACCTCGAACACCGAGTGAAGTGAGAGCGTGGTTCCGCAGACACGGAGTCACAGTGGCCGACTGGTCTCGTCAACACGGGATCAAGCCTACGACGGTGTACGCGGTCCTTAGGTCGCCGTCTCCGCCGCGCAGCGGCGAGGCACATCGTGTCGCGGTTTTGCTGGGGCTGAAAGCCCCAGCACCGCTGGGCGAAGCCTCCCCAGCAGATGAGCTCAAGCTTGTACCGACAGCACTGAAAGGAGGCGTGTGAGCAGTCGATAGACAATCCACGCACAAAGCGAAACGGCCGAACTGCTTTGCAGAGCAGTCCGGCCGTTGTGATTCGCGGGCAATCCTGGAAGGGCGCCTGCGATAAGCATAACTCTCTGCGACTTGACGTCAAGTGCCGCAGGGCGTCGCTGCGTGCATGGGATCGCCAACCCTTGGAGATTCGCATGCAAATCAGCCAACTCATGTGGGCGCGGCTGGACGTATCGCTCAGGCCCGACCCCACCTATCAGCCCGCGCAGGCGGCGACGCGGAACGCCGCTCCGTCCGCGAGCTGGGCACGCCAGATTCATCATCCACGAATTAGGCGCGCCATTCATTCACTATCGCGAACTGAGGCCTCGCTGGCACAGATTCTGATCTGTGCTCCGCAGGTGTTCGACATCTTCGAGCAGGTCGAGATCCCGGCTTTCGCAGCGCAGCACCCGCTAGACACGCACCCGGGTGCACCGGTCGCACTACGCCCTGCAATGGTTGGGACTTTAGAAGCTGCGCAGCGTCTAGGCGCGCTGCGGCAACATCCGGCACGCTTTTGTGACGCCGAGAAAAAGTGGAAGCCCATCGCGCTACGCGGCGATTTTTTGGTTTTCCTAAATGACGTACCTGGCGGGCGTTGCGTGAACGTATCGGTCAAGAAGACCGCTCGCGACTTCAGCGTCGCCAGGTTTAAGGCGCCTCGGAGCTTGGCGCAGGCCGAGCGCCTGAACGAGCAAGCTGTGATCCGCCACGCCATTGAGCGCGACGCGTATCAAAGCGCAGGTATCCCGACGGTTCGATTCACTGGTGAAGATGTCGACAATGCTCTTGCAACCAATCTTGAGGTGATCATCGGCGCTGCGAATCAGCGTCTCGCTCAGACCTTGCGATCAGCTGAGCAGTTCATATGTTCCGAGATCGCACGCGGCGCGATCCCCAATCTGATTGCCCAGCAAGTCGCCCGCGAGCTTTGCCTGCCGATTCAGAATGTTCGTTTGGGGATGTATGAGCTCATTTACGAGTACGCGCTCGACGTCGATCTTTTCCGGCCCTTGGCCTTCGACAAGCCCTGGCCACCTGCGTACCAGACACTCAAAGACTACGCGTACGAATGGCTCGCACCGGTGGTGGCGCCATGAGTTTCTTTATTGGGTGCGTGCTTGAACTTCGTCGGCCGATACTCAGCGTTCTTCAAGGCGCCGTGGAGTACCGACTTCTGCTTCCGCATACAGATGTCAACCGCGCCTTCGTGGGCGCGTTCATCCGCTCACAGACTGCCGGCGAAGTTTGGCGTGCAAGGCTGATCACGATAGACGCAGATGAGCTCCCGGAGATTGCGTCGGTGCTCGACGTTCCGGTCGAGCGACAGCTTGATCAGGGCGCGCTTCGTGGGCTGTCTCGGAGCCGGCGTCTTCGGTCGATGCGGGATCCGAATCAGCTCGACTGCGTCGAACGCCGCCTGAATGTCATTCGCCCTGTACTCGATGGTTTAGGTGACTTACTCAAGCACTCAAACCCGGATCGCTCGATCCGCGAGAAATTCAAACAATGCTCCCCTGCGGTCCACCCTTCACGTGCGGTGCTTTGGCTCCTCAGGTACCTCGCGGCTGGTCGCGATGACGCGGCTCTCAGCTGGGGTATTGGCTCAGCCGAGGATGCGATGTCACGACCCGTTCCCGACGCGGCCACCCGAAAGCGTGGGCGCAAAGGGCTCGCACAGTACGTCGACAGATCAAGTACCACCGCCGACGTAATTCGGATGGTGGACGGATATTTGCGACACCGACAGGTCGTTGAGCCGCTCAGCTCAATACATGCGCTGGTACTTGCAAATGAATTCGGAGTCCGAACCAGACAGAACGCTGACGGCACCTTGGAGCTCTATCACCCAGATGCTCAGCCCTTCCCGACTTTTGACACCTGGTGCTACCACGTGCGCAAAGCCCTCGGACGCGACTGCATCAACGAGTTCAAACTTGGAGGTTCGACCCTTCGTGATAAGGCACCCTTCAACCTGGGTAGCGCGGCGGCTAGCGCGCTGAACTTGATGCAGCGAGTACAGGCAGACGCTCAAGTCATCGAAGCGCGCGCACATCACCTCGATGGACAAGGCGATGCGCCAGCTTTGTGGATCGTTCGACGCGTTGACGTCAGCACTTCGTTGGTCACGGGTGTGGGCTTTGCAGTTGGCGCGGAATCCAACGAGGCCTACATCGTCGCGGAGTTCTCTGAGGCAATTCCCAAGAGCTTGTTTTGCGCCCTGGTTGGCGTTGAGTGCTCAGACGACGACTGGCCGAGCTTTGGGTGCGCGATGACGGCGGATACGGACCGTGGACCTGGGGCTGCTCGGATGGACGATGTGGGTGCAAAGGGCAGGCCAAGCAGTCGCGGCATGGCTCCGACCTACTCAGGTCAATCGAAGGCCACTGTGGAATCGGCTCACCGCCGTACTGCCCGCCGATCCGGCAAACCAATGAGTTGGCGCTTCGACAGCAACATATTGGACCTGATGCGCAAGGAGGTCGTCGATACGATTAGGCACAACCGAGGCGCCGACGTTTCGCGGAATACGCCACTAGACATCGCGCGTACGCTGACTGCCGCGACACCGATTGAGCTGGCTAAAGAGTACGCCCGGAGAGGTCGAGTCGCTGGCATCCCTGTGACGGTCGAAGATGCTGTGCGTCGTATCTTGCCTCGCGCAACTGCGAGGATCGATCCGGACGGGGTACACCTGGATCACTTCGTCTATCGCTCGGAGTCCTTTGCGCGCGCGCTGCTTGCGCAGCGGCCCAGAAGACCGTGTACGAGGATTGATATCTGGTATGTACCCGGTTTACCCAAGTCCATTTGGGCCGAATGTGCGGGGGAACTGTTTCAGTTATCGCTGCCGCTGGATCCCGAGGAGGCGCTGCCCACCTCCCAAGCGCTCGGAGCACTAAAGGCCCGCACTCGATACCAAAAAGCCGCGGCAATGGTTGCGGGCGTGCACAGCTACGACGAGCATGACATCCCTTCGGCAAAAGGCATTTTTGGAAGGTCGAAGAAACCGTCTGCGAAAGTACAAGCGGAGACGAATGCAGCCATGGGCACCAAGCGAAAGCAGGTGCGCTAATGACGCATGCACCCGTTTCATTCGATTGCCCGGATCCGCTCCGACCCCATCTGATTCTGAACATGCCTAGGCCGCTTTCGGTGAAGCCTAAAGAGCCCGCTGAGGTGACTGTTCTAAAACTGGACGCGCTTCTGGATCAGCTCTGTGTGCCCTCGAATAAAGACGCGGAACTGGCGGACTCCATCTTCCAGCGCGCTGCGGCGTACCACCAAACTGTGTATGGGTCGGCGCAGCAATTCGTCCGCAATCTGCAATCTCGAGATCACCGCGTTGATTCCGCTGCCGGGCTCACTATCGTGAGCGGGCTCGCGGGCGCTGGAAAGACGCAGCTGATGACGCGGCTGTGTGCGCTGATCGGTTCTCACACGACAGTCGAAGTCAGCCCGCTGTTGGGGGCGATCCGCTGTACGCCGGCTGTGTATCAGCGAATCCATGAGAGCACCTCGGTGCGAGCTGCTTTGCTCGGGCTCACCGGAACTGAGGTGGCACCCCGCATGGGCCCAAGTCTGAAACAGTTGCGCGACGACATCGCACGTCTGCTCTTTCGTCGCAGGTGCGCTTTGATCGTGCTCGATGAGTTGCAGCACTTGACCCTGTCCGCCAACGCGAACAGTCGCTTGACAGAGCTCTTGCTGTCGATATGTCAGCTTGGACCGCCAGTCATCGTCACGTGCAACTACTCGATGCTGCATCGGCTCGACGCGCGCAACCAGGAAGACAAGCAGCGGCTTATGTCGGATGTTCGGTTTCTTGATCCAGTGCCCCCCGACACCGAAGACTGGGGCGCCTATTGCGGCGCGCTTGACACACTGTTGAACAACATCATCGACTTCAGCTTTGCCAAGGCATCGCAGGCCTTCTGGGAGCTCTGCGCTGGCCTCCGACGGGTCGCTCGAATGGTGATCGTACGGGCGTATCGCTGCGTGCGCGCTGAGGGTCGTAAGCGCATGCAGCTGAGCGATCTCAGGGCGGCCTATGTTGCTACAGGCTTTGCAGGTGTACGCGAGGACGTAGAGCACCTGCTATCCCGCGGATTCAGCGACCCGCGGCTTCCAATGCATTTGCGGCCGCCTGGTATCAAGTCTTCGGATTCGGTGCTGGAACTCAATCGAGCGGTCGATACCGTCAGGCAGAACCGAATCACTGCAGAAGTCGTCCGCTCCACCCTCACGCCTGCAGAGAGAGCGCACGTGGAGGCAACAAGGAGTACCGCAGCTCAGACGGGCCCGTCCAAAACAAAGGCCGGGCGCAAACCGCGGCGCCCCCAAAGTGTCGAGGAATTTGCGGCTGGCTAGACCGACACGCTTAGGCAGCTGCGCCAGTCGCAGTTGGCCCAAGCGTCCGAAGCTCCGAGCGAAGCGCGCGCGCGAAGCGGGCATCCTCAACCAGCGATCGCAGAATGGCGACCACTGAACGGTTATCCATTCCCGCCGTCTGCATCGCTTCTGACACACTGCGATCGTCGTCTAGCACCGCGCGGACGAAGGTCATGAGTTGTGTCCGTACGTCCGGTGAAAGCGGTTCAAGTACTTCCAGGCGCGCGTTCTCAGCACTCGACAGCCTGAGCGATGTACTGCGCCGCGTTTGTGCCAGCTGCCGTTCAAGTTCCGAACTGACATTTTGGGCCATGGACTTGCCGTGTGCCTCAATCACAAGCGCGACGGCAACCGCGCTTCCAGAGCAACTCCAGTCGAGTCGCCCGGTCAGCAAGCTGGCGAGGGGCTTGGCGCCGCCATCCATTGCTGCATTGGAGAACGAAGCATTCGCGAACCATCGAAGTGCACTTTCGCCAAACAACGCAGCCAACCTTGACTCCACGACATTGGTCGAGTCGGCGGCACGTGAAAGGAAGTTCAGCGTTTGTTCCGCAATAGCGATGAGGCGCTGGCGCTCTTTACGTACATCAACCCGTCGTCGGTCCAGCAGCATTTGCTCACAAACGTCGTCGATGTGCTGAAGCGCGGGATATCGACTCATCGAGTCGATAACGTTGCACCGCTGTAGTTCGCGGCTTTTCAACCAGTCAGCAGGCTCCCGCACGAAGACGTCTAGGTTCTTCGGTGTTGGTACGTGCCAGAGCGCTTCGTTGTGCTTTACGCAGCGAAATGCCATCGGTACTTGGTGGCTGCGCCGCCAGTAGCTGATGCCCCAAAAATTCAAGTCTTCTTCTATGCAGCTTCGGCACAAGCGGGCGGTGCTGCTTGACTTGCCGCACGCCCTGTAGACATTGCCATCGGTGCGTGTCGCAGCGCCAGGGGCAAACCAAGGGTCATGGCTGCCGACTGGATGTTGGTTGAATGGGCGTAGGGTGTGCAGCTGATGGAATTCCAGAACGCTCAGCCCGCTCATCGCCGCGAGCGCAGCGACTGGAGAAGACGTGGCGTCTGAAGGGCTTTCTCGCAACAGCGACACTGCGTCAGCCGTCCGATCGAGCTGGTTGAAGCGCATGAACCTGCCAAACACACCAGGACCAAACTCATCGGCAGCCGCGCGAACCGATAAATAGCTCACACCCGGTGTGCGTTCAGCAGCAATAGGCTCAGCCGTCATCACAGCGCTCCCAGCGCCTTCAGTACGTGGCTCAGTCTTGTCGCGTGGCCTGGGGTGCCGTCCCAAGCAGCGGCCAGCGAATCCAGCAACTCGCTCGGCAGATCGGGACGAGAGGTACCGAGGCCCCGGCGACGTTCTTGCATAATCACATAATTGCAAAGCCGTGAATACAGACCATCCCTGCGCTTGAGCCCCCCGTTCAGCGCTCGGCTGACTTGGCTTTGCGCTGCTCCGGTCGCTTCGGCTAAGGCTTGCTGAGTGATACCCAGAGCCTTGGCACGTCTCTTTAGTGCGGCTGGCTCAATTAGCTTTGCTTGCTGCATGTACGCATAATCACATATTTCTGGGCCACGAACAAGGCGCACTGAGTCCCAGAATCAAATCGCCGGAGATTGCATGCCGCCCTAGTCTTGATCGGTTGAACGCGACTGCCGGCGATGCGCGGCCAGGTCAAGGACATGCGGCGTTCCTGCCCCACGAGATACGTCATGCGGGCGCGTGAGTCTGAGCCGGCGGGTGAGTCTGAGCCGGCTGATGTGCCAAAGTGCGGCGAGCGCGCCCGAGCTCACCAGGGTCCAGAAAATGGAGAGGCCGATGAGCCACGGCAGTGCACTATCGCCATGGCCGAATAGATGGATCAACGTCACCAATCCGATCAAACCGAAACCGACGCAGGCCCCGAGTGCGGTCATTCGAACCAGACGGCGCTCTTTGAGCTCATGGATCTTCCGCTCTTCGATCCATTGGAAGGCAATGTCGAGGCGGCGAAAAGCTTGTTCATTAGACATGTTCTATCCCCGAGGGCTGGCCAAGAAATTGCGTCGCTGCGATTCTGCGACAAGCCTGATTGAAGTACACGGCTCGATCGCGCGCAAGCGCCCGCTGAGAGTTCGCCCTTGGGCCTGGCAGGCTCGCTTGCCGCTCACTTCGAAGGCGGGACTGACTATAGGATTGCGGCTACGCGTGCATCTTGTTGCCGCGCGCATCTGCTTCTACGCCGCGCAACGTTTCACCCTCGCCAAGCATGACAATCAAGAAATCAGACCTTTATTCCAAGCTATGGGCCTCCTGCGACGAACTTCGCGGCGGCATGGATGCCAGCCAGTACAAGGACTACGTCCTGGTTCTGCTGTTCATCAAGTACATCAGTGACAAGTATGCGGGCCAGCCCTTCGCCCCCATCCAGATTCCGGCCGGCGCGAGTTTTACGGACATGGTGGCGCTCAAGGGCAAGAGCGACATTGGCGATCAGATCAACAAGAAGATCGTCCGTCCGCTCGAGGAAGCGAACGGCCTGCGTATCAAGGCCGACTTCAATGACGACGCGCTGCTCGGCCAGGGCAAGGAGAAGGTCGAAAAGCTCACCAACCTCATTGGCATCTTCGAGTCCCCTGACCTCGACTTCTCCAAGAACCGCGCAGACGGCGATGACATCCTGGGTGACGCGTATGAGTACCTCATGCGCCACTTCGCTACCGAGAGTGGGAAAAGCAAGGGGCAGTTCTACACACCCGCTGAAGTCAGCCGCGTGATGGCACAGGTGCTGGGCATTGGCCTGGCCAACACCAGCCCGGACACCACGGTCTATGACCCGACCTGCGGTTCGGGCTCCCTGCTGTTGAAAGTCGCAGCCGCTGCGCAGACCCCAGTGAGCGTGTACGGCCAAGAGAAGGAAGAGGTCACTAGCGGTCTGGCGCGCATGAACATGATCCTGCACCACAACCCTGGGGCGGTGATTGAGCAAGGCAACACCCTGGCCGCCCCCAAGTTTCTGGAGAATGGTCAGCTCAAAACCTTCGACTATGTTGTGGCCAACCCGCCGTTTTCAGACAAGCGCTGGAGCACCGGGCTCGCCCCGGAGGATGACCGCTTCAGTCGGTTCACAGGCTTCGGCGTGCCTCCGGCGAAGCAAGGCGACTACGCCTACTTGCTGCACATCGTTCGTTCGCTCAAGAGCACCGGGCGTGCGGCCTGCATCCTGCCGCACGGCGTGCTGTTTCGTGGCAATGCAGAAGCCGAGATCCGCAAGAGCCTGGTGCGGCGCGGCCTGATCCAAGCCATCATCGGCCTGCCGGCCAATCTGTTCTACGGCACTGGGATCCCGGCCTGCATCGTGGTCATCGACAAGGCGGGTGCTGCCGCTCGCAAGGGCATCTTCATGATCGATGCCGCGCAGGGCTACATGAAAGACGGCCCCAAGAACCGGCTGCGCGAGCGAGACATCCACCGAATCGTGGACGCCTTCTCGACACTGGACGAGAGCAACCCCCGCTACGCCCGCATGGTGGGGCTGGACGAGATCGAGAAGAACGACTTCAACCTCAACCTGCCGCGCTACATCGACAGCAGCACGCCTGAAGACCAGCAGGACATCGACGCCCACCTCAACGGCGGCATCCCTGAGGCTGATGTTCAGGCGCTGAGCCGCTATTGGGCTGTATGTCCAGGCTTGCAGACGCAGCTGTTCAAGCCCCGTCGACCCGGCTACGTGGATCTGACCGTCGCATCCTCTGCCATCAAGGCCACCATTCACCAGCACGCAGAGTTTCAAGCGTTCACCCAGGCCATGAAGGGGCATTTCGCGGTTTGGTGCGCTCCGGCGGCCCAGCGCCTCAAGGCGCTCGTGCCCGGCTTTCATCCCAAGGCATTGATCCAGGAGTTGGCTGAAGGCCTGCTGAAGCACTACGAGCACCAGCCCACCGCTGAGAAGTTGATCGACCCCTACGCCGTTTACCAGCACCTGATCGACTACTGGGCCGAGACCATGCAGGACGACGCCTACCTGATCGCCGAAGACGGCTGGAAGGCCAAGCCCTACCGTGTGCTGGAGATCAAGAAGAGCAAGGACGGCAAAACGGAGAAGACCGTGGACAAGGGCTGGGCCTGCGACCTGGTGCCCAAGGCCCTGCTGGTGCAGCACCACTTTGCCGCCGAGCAAGCCGAGCTGGACCGGCTGAGTGCTGAGCTGGAGAGCAACCAGGCTGCGCAGACCGAACTGGAAGAAGAGCACAGCGGAGACGACGCTGTATTCGGCGGTTTCGAGAAGATCAACGACAAGGAAGTGAAGTCGCGCATCAAGGAGATCGGGCGCGATGCTGACGCGGCTGATGAGCTGGCGGTGTTGAAGCAGTGGCTGGACCTGTCAGAACAAGCCAGCAACCTGAAGAAGCGCATCAAGACGCTGGACGCCGAGCTGGACGCCAAGGCCCTGGCGCGCTACGAGACACTGACCACCGACGAAGTGAAGACTCTGGTGGTGGACCAGAAGTGGATGGCCGCGCTGGACGCCGCCGCGAATGGCGAGCTGGACCGCGTCAGCCAGGCGCTGACTGGTCGGGTGAAGGAACTAGCTGAGCGCTATGGGCGAACGATGTCGGAGCTGGTGCAGCAGGTGGACGACCTGGAAGCGCAGGTTGCGGGGCATTTAGCGAAGATGGGGTTCGCATGGAACTAACCTCACGAGATGCTGCACATCCCTTAAGCCAAGCTGCCGCCGCAGTAAACGTCTTGCCCCCTGACTGGACGGAACAAGCCATTGGGCAGTTTTGTACCGTGAAGACGGGCCCCTTCGGCACGCTGCTGAAGGCAAGCGAATACTCAGAAATTGATGGCGTGCCAGTGATTTCTGTTGGTGAGGTTCGCGAGGGCTACTTTCGCCTGACTGAGCACACTCCGCTCGTCCCCGAGAACGTGCAAAGAAGGCTGCCGCAGTACCTTCTGAAAGCAGGTGATGTTGTCTTTGGTCGGAAGGGCGCCGTGGATCGTTCGGCTCTTGTCCGGCAGCCCCAAGCTGGCTGGTTTCTTGGATCCGATGGAATAGCCGTACGTCCGTCAACGGAACACTGTCCGGAGTACGTCGCAGCTCAGTTTCAGAGCTTCAGGGTGCGCCAGTGGTTGGCTTCGAACTCCACCGGCACGACCATGGCGTCTATGAACCAAGGCGTGCTTTCCCGAGTCGCCATACCGTTCCCGCCAACCATCGAAGAAGAGCGTTCGATTGCACAGGTGCTCAACGACGCCGACGCCCTGATCGACTCGCTGGAGCAACTGCTGACCAAGAAGCGCCAGATCAAGCAAGGCGCCATGCAGGAACTGCTCACCGGCCAGCGGCGGTTGCCAGGGTTCGCTGGCCAGTGGTCCGATGGTGTTCTTGGCGAAGTTGTGGCTGAACTGGTTGCTGGTGTCAGCGTGAACTCAGACCCAATGAAGGGCGGTACCGACGTGCCTTCCGTCGTGAAGACCTCCGCCATGAAGTCGGGCGTGTTTGATCCCTCGGAATGCAAACCGATCATCCAGACTGATCTGGTCCGCGTAACCACACCGCTGCGCAAGGACACGCTGTTGATCAGCAGGATGAACACGCCAGATTTGGTGGGCGAAGTCGGATACGTGGACAGAAACTATGACGAGCTGTATCTGCCAGATCGAATTTGGATGACGCGCGTGCGGTCACCCGACTGCGTTTGCGTACGCTGGTTGGGCTACCTGCT
>JAIXTA010000094.1 GCA_027484405.1 Burkholderiales bacterium | reverse complement strand
GTGCCCGATGGCGCCGAAGTGGCCTTCTTTCCGCCGGTGACGGGTGGCTGAGCAGCGCAGCATGGCCATGCGTGTCCGCGTCCAGTCCGAAGACTTCGACCTTGGTGCCGAGCTTGCGGTCCTTCGCGCGGGCCGCACCGACATCGGCGGCATCGCCAGCTTCATCGGCACGGTGCGCGACCTGAACGAAGGCGATGCCGTCTCGATGCTGACGCTCGAGCACTATCCGGGCATGACCGAGAAGGCCTTGCAAGCCATCGTCGATGAGGCGCACAGCCGCTTCGACCTTCTGGCTGCGCGCGTCATCCACCGCGTGGGTCGGCTTGCGCCAGGCGATCAGATCGTGCTGGTGATCACGGCGTCAGCCCATCGGGGCGAGGCCTTTGCCGCCTGCGAATTCCTCATGGACTACCTCAAGACCCGCGCGCCGTTCTGGAAGAAGGAAGTCACGCCGGACGGCGAGCGCTGGGTGGATGCGCGCGAGAGCGACGACGAAGCCGCTGCGCGCTGGAACGCGACCAGCGTGTCGTCTATCGATGAGCGAGGAGCGCCTTGATGAACGCACCGGGGACGGCGGCCGCGCTGAGCCTCTGGGTGGGCGGCATCGCCGTGTTCGTGGGCGCCGGTGTGGGTGCGCTAGCGCGCTGGGTGCTGGGCATGAAGTTGCCGCTCTGGCAGGGCTTTCCGCTGGGCACGCTGGCGGCCAATCTGATTGGTGCGTTTGCGATTGGCGTGCTCTCGGTCTGGCTGGCGGGGCAGCAGGGCATGAATCCGCTGCTGCGCCTTGCGCTCATGACGGGTCTGCTGGGTGGTCTCACCACGTTCTCGAGCTTCAGCCTCGAGTCCATCACGCTGATCCAGCAGGGCCGCGCCGTGGAGGCGCTGCTGCATGCCGGTCTGCATCTCGCAGGCAGCTTGCTGCTTGTCGCGCTTGGCGTGTTTGTGGCGCGCTCCGCGTTGCAATAGCAGCGCCTGCACGAGGCCTGTGCACCTGCATGCCGGGGCCTTGCGCAGGCGTGCGAAAAAGTTCCCCAACGAACTGAATGTTTGCTGACGTCGGCAGCGCGCCACGGTTGGCGCATGCACAGCCACCATTCATTGCAGCTTTGCTGTCAACCTACACCCGGTTTACAGCGAGTTACCTCGCGTTGACTTCCATGCCTTGGAACTTTGTGGAGCACCCATAACCTGAGTATCAGGTTCCGCGCACAACCCAATCACAAGGCACCAGACCGCGGAACCCGTCTGGATGCCCATAAGGAAAGACCTCCACCATGAAGAAGACCCAGATCGCAGCAGCAGCGCTTCTCCTTGCAGGCCTTGGTTCCACTGGCGCCGCCATGGCGCAGACCGCGCAAGGCCCCTATGTCGGTGCCACGGCCGGCGTGTCCCGTTTCAGCGGGGATTGCACAGGCACCACGAGTTGCGACCGCAATGGCACGGCCTTCAAGCTGTACGGCGGCGTGAACTTCAACGAGATCTTCGGCGCCGAGCTGTCCTACAGCGATCTGGGCAAGGCAAAGGCTGCGGTTGGCCCGTTCTCCGGCGAGATCAAGGCGCGTGCCCTGGATGTGGCGGGTACCGCGCGCTTCCCGGTCACGAACGATGTCAGCGTCTTCGGCAAGCTTGGCGTGAGCAACATCCGTGCGAAGGGCACGGCACTCGGGTTCTCGGAAAGCGACACGAGCTGGCAGCCGGTGGCTGGCGTGGGCGTGAACTGGAATCTGTCCAAGGAATTCGCCTTACGCGCGGAGCTTGAGAACCGCCGCTACAAGCTGGACGGTGAAAAGGACACCATCAACACCTTCAGCGTCGGCGCGCAGATGAACTTCTGATTCCCGTCAACACGCAAGCAAAGGGCTGGCGCAGTGCCGGCCCTTTTTCTTTGCGGTGGCGCCTTGGCAGGCCCCGGGCTGCGCTTGCCCGCAGCACAGGGCGTGCCAAGGCGCAATGGCCAAAAGCGTGGATCGCTTGTCTGGTGCGGTTTTCCAGCCGATTTGGTCTGAAGAAGCGCATGGATGCTGGGTTTTTCGTCTTCTTTCCGGGCTCGCTTGCGCAACCGTGTTCTTGACGAACGCCAAGTCACGCCACCGGCGCATGCGCGATGCTTGAATTTGTGGCGCGCGGCACGATATGCGTCTCAACTCAAGCACTGGCCCCGGTTCGGGCCGCATTCATCAGCCCAAGCGAGTCGGAGAACTCCCATGCGACTGGACAAGCTCACCACCCGTTTTCAGCAGGCCCTGAGCGACGCGCAAAGCGCCGCCGTGGGCAATGACAACCCCTATATCGAGCCCGTGCACGTGCTCGGCGCGCTGCTGGCCGCCGAGGACGGCGGTGCGCGTTCGCTGCTGGCCCGCGCCGGCGCCAACATTGCGCGCCTGACCCAGGCGCTCAAGGATGCCCTGGGCCGCCTGCCGCAGGTGCAAGGCAACGCCGGGCAGGTGCAGCTGGGGCGCGACACGCTTGCGCTGCTGAACCTGACGGACAAGGAAGCGCAAAAGCGCGGCGACCAATTCATTGCCAGCGAGCTCTTCCTGCTTGCGCTCGCAGACGACAAGGGCGACGCCGGCCGCGCATTACGCGACGCCGGCGTGAGCAAGGCGGCCCTGGAGCAGGCGATCAACGCCGTGCGGGGTGGCGAGTCCGTGAATGACGCCGAGGGCGAGAGCAATCGCGAGGCCCTGGCCAAGTACTGCCTGGACCTGACTGACCGCGCCCGCCAGGGCAAGCTGGACCCGGTGATCGGCCGCGACGACGAGATCCGCCGCGCCATCCAGATCCTGCAGCGCCGCAGCAAGAACAACCCCGTGCTCATCGGCGAACCCGGCGTGGGCAAGACCGCGATCGTCGAAGGCCTGGCACAGCGCATCGTCAATGGCGAGGTGCCCGAGACCCTCAAGGGCAAGCGCGTGCTGGTGCTGGACATGGCCGCGCTCTTGGCCGGGGCCACGTACCGCGGCGAGTTCGAGGAGCGCCTGAAG
>JAIXTA010000118.1 GCA_027484405.1 Burkholderiales bacterium | reverse complement strand
GCATAGTTCAGCCACACGATCAGCGCCCAGGTCTCCTTCGGGCCCCACTGCCAGTAGGCGCCCCAGGCTTCTGCGGCCCAGAGTGCGCCCAGGATCGTGGCAATCGTGAAGAAGGCAAAGCCAATGGCGATCGCCTTGTACATCACGTCATCCATGACCTCGAAGCTCGGCAGCACAGCCGCGATGCGCTTGCGGAAGACCACGACCGAGCCCGCGAACAGGGCCGATATGCCGAAGTAGAGCGCCCAGTAGGTGGGCAGACCCTTGGTGCGGAACACGAGCGGTTCGATGCACAACGCCACACCCATGACGAACAGGAACAGCAGCGTGAACTTGTTGTTGGTGGTGGCGGCGTCCTTGAGCAGATAGGCAAAGCCCACCATGGCCGCGATCGAGAAGGTGCCGTAGCCCACGAAGTTGGCGGGCACGTGCAGCTTCATCCACCAGCTCTGCAGGGCAGGCACCAGTGGCTGGATCTCATGGGCCTGCCGGTCGAAGGTGTACCAGAGCAGGAAAGCCACGGCTGCAACCACCACGAGCGATACAAACGCACCCATGGCACGGGTCTTGTGCTTGGCCTCGTAGTACAGGTAGAACACCGCAGTCATCACCGAGAACAGCACGAAGACTTCGTACAGGTTGCTCACGGGGATGTGGCCGATGTCCGGTCCGATGAGGTGGCCTTCACGCCAGCGCACCAGCATGCCGGTCAGGCCCAGGACCGAGGCGGCCCAGGTAAAGACCGTGCCCATCCACTGGGGCGTTTCCTTCTGCGCAAACAGCCCGACCCAGTAGCAGACGCAGCCCAGCATGTAGAGCAGGCACATCCACAGGATGGCGGACTGGCTGGAGAGGAAGTACTTCAGCAGGAAAGCGTTCTCGGCCTGCTTGAGGTCGGTGCCATAGATGGCGATGGCCAGCAGCGCCAGCGCGCCACTGCCCGTGAAGTAGTAGGCCAGCGGCCGCCAGGCCCAGCCCAGCGCGATCAGCCCCGGCGCCGTGCCGATCAGGATCCAGGTCTCATAGGAGTCCATCTTGGCGTCGTAGCGCCACAGGGCGTAGCCCATGAGCGCCAGAACCAGCGCTGCAAAGCCCCAGTCAAAGCCGCTGCGACTGAAGTAGGCCGCAATGCCGCTCCTGGGGCTGATGATGACGGACTGCCCCTGCGCCTGCGGCGCCGCGCTGCCCTGTGAAGCCACGGTCGTGGTGTTCATGGTCAACCTTTCATTGCGACCCGCCAAGCCGCGCGACGGCAGCCTTCAGGCGGTCGAACTCAGCATCGAAATCAAGCGTACGCTTTCGCGCCTGCACTGCGAAGCGGATGCGGCTTGCGCCAGACTGTTGCGGGTCCGGCTCGACCACCGCCCACAAGCGCCGCTCGCGCACATAGAACATGGCAAACACGCCCAGCACCAGCAGCAGCGAGCCCAGGTAGACCAGATACTTGCCGGGTGCACGCGTGGTCTGGAACACGCTGGCCTGCACCTGCGTGAACTCGGAGAGCTGCAGCATGATCGGGGCGCCGAAGAAGATCGTGTCCGAGTACGCATTCATCGCCGTCTGAAGGAACTGGGCGTTCTCCACGGTCTGCTGCAGCGGCGGCAAGCCGGCACGCTGTCTCGCCATGTCATTGATGAGCTGCACCGAACCGGCGAGCACTTTCATGATGACGTCGGCCGCGCGCTCGCGTTCTTCCTGGGGCACGTTCTGCTCCAGGAAGCGAGCGATGGCGGCGTAACCGCCCTGGGCGTCGGCGCCGTATTGGCCGTTTCCGGCGTACATCTCAAGGCCGCGCAGCGCACTTTCGCGCAGCTGCACCCGCTGCGTGGCATCGCCGTCGGTGGGCAGGGCCTGGGTCGCAAATCGGTCTGCCGCCTGTGCGCGCAGCGTCGGGTCATTCAGCGCGGCGCGCAGGCGCATGTAGCCCGTGAGCTCCATGTTCTCGTCCGCAGGGAAGCGGATGTAGCGGAACTGATCGTTGGGGTTCTCGCGCATGCCTGCCAGAAACACGCGCTGCCCCTCGAGCTCCACGGGCACCATGTACATGTTGTACTCGCGGGCCTGGCCGGCCTTGTCGCGCAGCTTGTACGAGAAGCTCGGGCCCACGTTGCGCAGCTTGTGTGCCTCCTTGGCCGCCGCGCTGCCGGCCGCTGCAGCAACGCTGTCGCGGAAGCGCTTTTCAACCAGCTCGCTGTTGTCGGGCACGCCATCGGCGCGCGTCATGTTCTCGATGTTGATGGCGCGAAAGCCCGAGAACTCGACCGAGTAAGTCTGACTCTGCGAGTCGTTGCTCAGGCTTGTCGACGTTCCCACGTCACCCTCGAGCACGAAGCTGTAGTCGCGCCCGCCAATGAGCGGGAACCCCCTGAGCTTCAGCCGGCTTCCGCCATCGTCGAAGCTGCTTTGGTACACGGCAATGCCCTTGTGGATCAGGGGCTTGTTGACCTCGATCCGGAAGGGGAAGCTGCTGCCATCGGGATCGCGCACCGTGACTTCGCTGGCGAACATCTTGGGCTGGCCGGTGCTGTGGTACTCGACGATGAAGCGGTTCAGTTCGAGCTCGAAGGGGAGCTGCTGCACCAGGGTGCCGTCCCGGAAGGACAGAATGGAGTGCGATGCGCGCTTTCCCTCGGGAATCAGGATGTTGCCGCGGTAGGACACGGTGCCTTCATCAAACTTGCCCGAAGGTGGCACGTCCTTGAGGAACATGTTTTCGCGCAGCGGCTGCTTGCCGCCCAGCCAGGCCTGGATGTGCATGGGCACGGCAGAGTCCATCAGCCCCCCAACGCAGATCAGCACGATGGACGCGTGCGCAAGGATGTAGCCCAACCGGTTGCTGGTGCCCTTGCGGGCGGCATAGCGCGTGGCGCTGCCGTCCGTACTTGCGGTGGCCTTGGCGGTGTAGCCCTGGGATATCAGCAGTGCCTGAAACGCAGCATTGGCCTGCGCCGCGCCCACCGGCACTGCGGTTTCACCCTTGTGCGAGAACGCGGCAAAGCTCTTCTCCGCCACGCGTTCCTTGAAGTCGCGCATGTCACCGAGCATGCGCGGCGCATTGCGCATGATGCACAGACTGGTCGAGGTCACCAGAAATGCCATGATCACGATGAACCACGGCGCGTTGTAGATGGACGTGATGCCCATCATCGTGAAGAGCTCGGCCCAATACGGACCGAACTGGTTGACATAGTTGACCGCCGGCTCGTTCTGCTTGACGACCGTGCCGATCACAGAGGCGATCGAAATGAGCGTGAGCAGGCTGATCGCAAAGCGCATCGAGCTGATCAGCTCGATGGCTTCGCGCAGCCAGTTCGGTCCGCGCTCGAGTTGTATGCCGGTAGTCGAGATGCTCACAGGGCTATTGTCTGCTCAGCAAAAAGGGCGGGATGACCCGCCCTTGTAGTGTGTTTCGCGTCGCTTGGGCCATCCACGATGCGGGCGCTTTGACCGACCGCACCGGAAAGGTTCCGTGCACTCAGCGAAGTGCCGCGATGTAATCCGAAACCGCCTTGATTTCCTGGTCGGACATCCGCGCGGCGATCGAGCTCATCATCGGTGCATTCTTTCGCGTGCCTTGACGGAACGCAACCATCTGCGCCTCGGTGTATTCAGCCCATTGGCCGCCCAGACGCGGGAAGTTCGCTGGCAGGCCGGCGCCGGTCGGGCCGTGGCAAGCCGCGCATGCGGGCACCTGCTTGGCAGCGATGCCCGCGCGGTAGATGCGCTCGCCCAGTGCACGCAGCTCCTTCTCGTTCTTGCCGCTGGCCGGCTTGAGCTTCTGCGATTCGAAGTAGGCGGCTACGTCACGCATGTCCTGATCGGACAGTGCCGTTGCAAACCCCAGCATCACTGCGTTGTTGCGCTCAGGCTCCTTGGCGCCGGGCTTGAGCTTGAAGTTCTGCAGCTGCTTGTACAGGTAGTCGGCGTGCTGCGCGGCCAGCTTCGGGTTGACCGGGCCGGTCGCATTGCCGTCGGCACCGTGGCAGGCTGCGCAGGTCTGGGCAATCTGGGCACCGCGGTTGATGTCGACCTTCTGCTGGGCAAACGCCGAACTGGCGCAGGCAGCGAGCATCAGCACGGAAACAAGCAGCTTGTTCATTGTTTTGTTCGCAAGAGATGGGTGGGAAAGCCCGGGCGATGTCGCCCTGAAGTGCCATGGCTCCGCACGGCTTGCCGGCTCACCACAGAGACAGGCATGCACTGATTTCTCGGATGCACGCCTAGCAACTTATGACCTTCAGATTCTACAATAGGGGTCTGTCGAGCACAGGCATGGTGCCGCTCCGAACCCGTTGTGCGACTCCGTGCCGCAATTTTCCCGCCCCGCCCAGAAGAAGCGCTCCAGCAGCGCTCCCGCCACACACCCCAGGCCGACGGCCGAGCCTGCGAGCGCGCTCATGCAGGCTCGCTTTGCCTGCACCTACCCGCGCCTGAATACGCTGCCACTCGACGGTCTCCCCGAGGTTGCATTCGTAGGCCGCTCCAACGCCGGCAAATCGAGCGCAATCAACACCCTTGCGCAACAGAAGGCGCTGGCCTTCGTCTCCAAGACGCCGGGGCGTACTCAGCACTTCAACTACTTCTCGGTTCCCGAGGGTGGACGCGGCACCGCCGACGCACCCGCAGCCGGATTTCTCGTGGACCTGCCCGGCTACGGATTTGCCAAGGTGGGCGGGCAGGCCGAACGCAGCCATTGGGGCGAGGACTTTGCCGGCTACATCGCGGGCCGCCAGCCACTTGCGGGCCTGGTCGTGCTGATGGACGTTCGGCACACGCTGACCGAACTTGATGTCCAGCTGCTCGGTCTGGCGCCACCCAGCCTGCCGGTGCTCGTGCTGCTCACCAAGTCCGACAAACTCACCGCCAACCAGGCGCGCACCGAGGCGGCACGCGTGGCGGCGCAGATCACGGCGCTGCGCCAGGCCTGGCGCGGTGGCGGCATCGATGAGACTGATACAGTGACCGTGATGCCCTTTTCATCGCTGAGCCGACTGAACGTGGTGCCGGCTCGGCAGTGGGTCGAGCAACAACTGGGCACCCTTGCCGGCTGAGCTGCCCGGCGCAGCAAAAAAAATGCCTCGCGGCGTCTGGCGCGCGAGGCATTCAAACACCAGCTGAACATCAGGGGGGATTCAGCTGGCACCCGCTCAGGGAGGAGAAGCGGGAGACGACGCATCGTCTGGAGCAATAGATGGCGCACTGCGGCAAAAGTTCAAGGGCGATGTTCCGCGAGCTGCGAAAGGTGGGGCGAATCGGCCCATCAGCGTCGCCGCGATGACGCGGAAACCCGCACCACGCCTACACTTTGGTGCGGAGGGCGGGTTTGTTTCGAGGTGTAACGCGGACGTGTGCAGTCAGGCGCGTCACTTGGCCTGTGCTCTGCTTGCATCTGTCTGAACGCGAATTGCGGCAACCGCCCCTTGAGGCCGCCCATTCATTCCGGAACCCGCCATGACGCTTGCCGACTTCCCGTCCTACCGACCCCGCCGCATGCGGCGTGACGACTTCTCGCGTCGCATGATGCGTGAACATCGGCTCAGCACCGATGATCTGATCTACCCGGTGTTCATCCGCGAGGGCCACGGCATCGCCGAGTCTGTGGCCTCCATGCCGGGCGTGTCGCGCTACAGCCTAGATACCCTTCTGCCTGTTGCGGAAGACACGCTGAAGCTCGGGATCCCGGTGCTCGCCCTGTTTCCTGTCATCGATTCCGACCTCAAGGATCTGCAAGGAAGCGAAGCCCTGAACCCTGACGGTCTTGTGCCTCGTGCGGTGCGGGAACTGAAAAAGCGCTTTCCCGAGCTGGGCGTACTGACTGACGTCGCACTGGATCCGTTCACAAGCCATGGCCAGGACGGCGTGATCGATGAAAGCGGCTATGTGCTCAACGACGAGACGGTCAAGATCCTCGCTGAGCAAGCGGCCATCCAGGCCGCGGCCGGCGTGGATATCGTGGCGCCGTCCGACATGCAGGACGGACGCATTGGTGCAGTGCGCGCGGCGCTTGAGGGCGGTGCCCACATCCACACACGCATCATGGCCTACTCGGCCAAGTACGCGAGCAGCTTCTACGGGCCCTTCCGAGACGCCGTCGGCAGTGCGGGCAACCTCGGCAAGGGCAACAAGAAGACCTACCAGATGGACCCGGCCAACACCGATGAAGCCCTGCGCGAAGTGGCGATGGACATTGCCGAGGGCGCCGACATGGTGATGGTCAAGCCGGGCATGCCGTACCTCGACATCGTGCGCCGGGTGAAGGATCAGTTCCGCTTTCCGACCTATGTCTACCAGGTCAGCGGCGAGTACGCGATGCTCAAGGCCGCGGCGGCCAACGGCTGGCTGGACCACGATGCGGTGATGATGGAGAGCCTGCTGGGCTTCAAGCGCGCAGGGGCGGATGGCATCCTCACCTACTTCGCCCGCGACGCAGCCCGGCTGCTGCGCGCGCAGGGCGCCTGAGGTCCCTCAGGGCATGGAGCGACTGGTCTTTCAGCAAGGCAGCCTGAGCCGCGACGCACCGGCCCCCGATGCGCAGGGTTTCGTCTGGCTCGACTACTCGCATGAGGAGGTGGCCGAGGATCCGGAGATCTGGCGCACCACAATCCACGCACAGGTCGGCGAATGGATCTTCGAGGAGCATGCGATCGATGCGCTCAACCTGCAGCACCCGAGCTTCTTCGATGACACGAGCAGCTACGACATGATCGTGTTCCGCAAGCTCGCTGTGGCACGGTCGGACAGCAGTTTCACGGACACCGGGCCGCTCGGCGATACGGGCAGCAACAGCCTGACGCTCGGCGCGCTGCAGACCCGGCCGATCACCTTCTTCCTGTTCGACCATGCCCTGGTGACCGTGCGCAGCAGCGAGTCGCGCACCATCGACCAGTTCAAGCAGCGCCTGTTCGCCATCGCCGGCAAGAAGGACATGACTGGCAATGGCGCAGCGACCGGCAATCGCCTGCCCGCGCGGCCCGATGAGCTCATGCTGCGCCTGATCAATACCCTCGTGGACAGCTACCTCGCGCTGCGCCAGCCGCTCACTGAACGCCTGGACCACTGGCAGCGCGAGCTGCTTGCGCCCGGCCGGGCGTTCTCGAACTGGCGTGCGCTGCTGGATGCACGCATCGAATTGCGCAAGCTCGAAGCGCTGTCCGAGGAGCAGTACGACGCACTCCAGGAGTACCGCGACAGCGTGCTCGATTCGCCGGCCTGCGTCGAGCGCGAGAGCGTCCTTGTTCGAATCAATGACGTGATGGAGCACATTCATCGCGTCTTGAACCATGCCCGTCGCCTGGAGCAGACGGTGGAGTCTGCCGTGCAGTTGAATTTCTCTGCGCAGGCGCAGAGGACCAACCGCGTCGTCCAGGTCCTGACCGTTGTCACGGTGGTGCTCGCGCCCTTGAATCTCTTGGCGGGCATCTACGGAATGAACTTCGAACACATGCCGGGCATCAAGCACCCGGACGGATTCTGGATCATGCTGGGCGTGATGGGCCTGACGGCCAGCGCCCTGCTGCTGTTCTTTTCGGCCAAGCGCTACATCGAACGCAGCCGGCGATGAACCCGGGATCCACCGACACCGGGGCGCCGCTGGCGCAGGCGCTGCGGCGCCCCTGTCCGAGCTGCCGTCAGGGCATGCAGGGCCTGCGTCTGGCAGGGCACTACGAGGTGCCGATCGACATCGATCTCTGCCTGCCCTGCCACCTGGTCTGGTTCGACCACGACGAGTCGCAGCGCCTGAGCGCCAGCGGCATGCTGCGCCTGCTCGAACGCATCGCGGCATCGCATGCCGTGGCGGCCCAGGGCCTGCGCCCGCAGCTGGATTGCCCCCACTGCGCGCGCAGCATGAAGCTCGTGCACAACCTCACCCTGAATGGCCGCAGCCTGCAATACAACTGCCCTGCGGCTCATGGCAAGGCGCAGACCTTCGTGCTCTATCTGGCCGAAAAGGGCGTGCTGCGACCGGTGCTGGTGCGGGACGTCAGCCGCCTCGGCCAGGCAGACGATGGCGGGCTCGAATGCATCAACTGCGGCGCGGCGGTTCCGGCCGGTGTGAGCGGTCAGGCGAGCGATCATGCCCAGTGCGCCTACTGCAGCACCCCGCTGTATGTACTGGATGTGGATGCACTGGCCGACCTGCTGCTGCGCATGAGCCCCGGGCCCGATCGCGAGCTGGTGCAGCGCCAGGCGGGCAAGCGTGTTGCGGGCAATTGCGGGCAATGCGGTGCCGCGCTTGCTCCGGGCCTGCACATGCGCTGTGCGCACTGCACGGGCACGCTGGCGACCTCGCATCTCACTGGTGCTCTGGCTGCCCTGCCCGAACGCATGCAGGCCACGCGGGAACGGCGCAGGGGCAGGGCGTTTGCGCAGATGCCCTCCCTGGACAGCCGCTGGCGCGATCTGAAGGAGGTCGGCCAGCGCTGGCAGCAGGGGTCTCGACCCTGGCGCCCGGTGTCGGAGCGTTCGGACCGCTCACGCGAACTGGACGGGCTCGGGGACTTCGTCGAAGCCCTGATCAAGTTGATCGACTTCAGCGTCTAGCGGCCGCGGTCGCCGCCGACGGATACGCGTCGCAGGTAGAAGTGGTCGTCGAAGCTCAGCATCCACTGCGGCTTGTAGATCACGAACAGGGTCACCAGCATCCCGACCGTGAGCGCTTCTCCCCAAGCCAGAAGGAGCGCATAGGGCAAGGCCTGCTCGATCAACACGGTGCCCGCATGCCCGCCCTGCACCGCCGCATACACGCTCAGATGGACCGCGGTCGTCAACGCAAGCACCAGCGCACTGCCGAACAGGCCGACCACCAGCAGATAGACAAACAGGTGCTGGGGCAGATAGCGCTGGGTGGCGCGCAGAAGGCTGTGCATGGCCCAGCACGGCGCCGCGGCATTCAGCAAGACGGTCATTCCGAAGGTCTCGAAACTGCCGGCGCCCAGATACGCGGAAAAGACCGCCGCCAGGCCGAGGGTGAGCGTGCCCAGGTGCGGACCGAACATCAGGGCGATCAGGGTGACGCCCAGAAAGTGGATGGCGGCGCCACCGGGCAAGGGAATGCGAAGTTGCCAAGCCAGCGCGAGCACGATGGCAGCCACCAGCCATGCATGGCTCGCCGAGGTCACAGCGATCTGCTTCCACGGGGCTCGCACCAGGCAATAGAACAACACCAGCGCTGCCATGGCCGCGAGCAGCCACGCAGCGCCATCCGGCAGCACCGCGGCGGTCGTGCCGCCTTGCAGCGCAGTCGAGGCCTGTGAGGAGGCCGTGCAGCCGATCAGGCCGCCTGCAGCGACCCACCGGCTCATGGAAGGAGGGTGCATAGGCCCGCCATGGCTTGGAAGGAAGGATGGGGTCACCCGCCCCGGGGCGGGTGACGGTTCGCGCCATGTGAGCCGAGCCACCCGGCCCGGCGACTCGCTCGAAGCGACGCGTGATGCCCCCAGCCTAGCGCCCGGTCGCCAATTCGTCAAAGCTTCGTCTTGGACAACAACCACGACCAACCCGACGCAAAGCATGCATCATCTTTGGCTGAATTTGACTTATTTTATAGACGAAAAGAGCCACGTATCGCTTGTCTGAAGCGGATCTTGGCATTCTCAGACCATTTTCTATTTTGGTCCGAAAATGAATGAATCAGCTCGCGCGCTGAAGCGAGTCAAGGAAGCGTTCGGCGTTCTGAAACCCAATCACGCGGCTGCCCTGAATTTCCTTGCCATCCTTGCCAAAGAAGATGATGCCTGGCGGTCCGAACAGGCCGAAGCGCTTGAGCAACGCGCGGTCCTGTTCATTGTTGGCGGTCACGTCCACCTGCAGCAGAGTGAACTCGCTCATCTTGCCTGCCACCTTCGGGTCGGTGAAGGTGAACTTCTCCATTTCCTTGCAGGAGACGCACCACTCGGCCCAGAAGTCGAGCAGCACGGGCCGGCCCAGCGCGGCCGCCATCGCAATGGCGGCGTCCAGCTCATCCACCGTCTTGACGCGCGCAAATGCCTCCTTGATCGAGCGGCCGGCGGCCGCCTGCGGGGCTGCGCCCGCTGTCGCAGCGGGCGACGCAGCCGCCGCCGGACCACGCAGATGGGCCAGGGGCTGAAGCACGTCGCGCCCGCCACTGGCCAGGCCAATCAGTTGCAGCGCGCCAGCCGCCAGCAGCAGCACACCCAGCCCCTTGAACAGCCGCCGCCAGCCCGACGCGGCCTCCGGCAGGGGGTCGAACACGCGCAGGTACACGGCGCTGACGATCAGCAGCGCGGCCCAGCCGAGCATCTCCAGCCAACTTGGAATGACTGGATTGATCATCCACAGCGCCGTAGCGAGGATCAGTACGCCGAAGAAACGCTTCACCCCTTCCATCCACCCGCCCGCGCGGGGCAGCAGCGCGCCGGCACCCAGACCGATCAGCAGCAGCGGCACGCCCATGCCCAGGGCCATGGCGAAGAGCATGGCGCCGCCAAACACGGCGTCCTTGCTCTGCGCAATGAAGACCAGCGTGGAGGCAAGCGGCGCAGTCACGCAGGGGCCGACGATCACGGCCGAGAGCGCGCCCATGATGAACACACCCACAAACTGGCCACCCTGCTGCTTGCTGCTCATTGCGTCCAGCCGGTCGCGCAGGAAGGCCGGCAATTGCAGCTCGTAAAAGCCGAACATCGACAGACTCAGGAGCACCAGCAGGCCGGCAAAGGACAAGAGCACGGCCGGCTTCTGCAGAAAGGCCGCCAGACCCTCGCCCGCCAGGCCGGCCGCCACGCCCATGCCGGTGTAGATGATGGCCATGCCCGCCACATAGGCTGCAGCCAGCGCAAAGCCGCGCGTCTTGGTCAGTGAGGCTCCCTGCCCGGTGATGATCGATGACAGGATCGGGATCATCGGGAGCACGCACGGCGTGAACGTGAGCGCAATGCCCAGGCCGAAGAAAAGCAGCAGCCCAAGCCAGAGGTCGCGCTGCGCCAGCACGGCCTCAATGCGGGACTCCGCCGTCGCGACGGCCCCCTTGCTGTTGCCGCTGCCTGCGCTGTCGGAGACAGGGGGCGCGCCGGCAGCGCCAGCGGGCACGAGGGCAGCGGGTGCTCCGGACACCTTCATGTTCAGCTTGGCGACACTTTCCATCGGCGGGTAGCACAGGCCAGCGTCCGCACAGCCCTGGCTGGTCACCCTGAGTGTGAATGCGCCCTCGGCTGCTTCGACGGGCAGCAGGATGCGGAGCGTGCCGCGATGGCTTTCGACATCCTTCTGGAAGGTCTCGTCGAACTTGATCTTGCCCGGCGGAATCTGCGCGGGGCCGAGCCTGACGGTGCCGGGCTCGGCGGCAAACGCGAACTTTTCCCTGTACAGGTAGTAGCCATTCGCGATTTCGAAGGCCACTTCGATCGTGCGGTCATCCACCGCCGTTGCCTTGAACTGGAAGGCCTTCTCTGGCTCGAGGAAGTCGTCCTTGGCCAGCGCGGGCGCGCCAGTCAGCACCAGCGCAAGCAGCGCAAGACCGAGGCTCAAGAAACCATGCGCCACTACACGGGCGAAATCGAGTCGATGGAGGACGGCGGGAAGGTTCATGGGCTCTTGTGACGCAGGAGCGCCGCAGCGGGTTCCGCGGCTGGCCGTACGGCATGGCGTGCCGGCATTGTCGCAGAGCCCGATGCTTCAATTTGTCAACGCTGCGCTGGCATGCTTGCCGCAGCGCTAGGGCCGTCGGCGGGTTGCACCGCATAATCGACCGCCCGAGGATGACCGCGTTGCCCTGCGAGGCGGCAGCCGATGCACGACGAGCCCATGTCGAATACGCCCCCTCACCCGCCGATCGAGCTCAGCACGGATGATCTGACGCAGATCATCGGCATCGCCGGCCTGTCGGTCTTTGTGGTGGACGCCGCCTCGCGGACGATTCATCTGTCGCACCCTCCGGTGCCGCTGGGCCAAGAGGTTGGCATGGCGACCTATCAGCCCACCGAAGTGCCGATGGAGCGCTGGTACCGCGAGCTGCATGCGGAGGACCTGCCGCCCTGCCGCAAGACGATCGAGCAGGCCCTCGCCGGCCAGCTGGATCGCTGGGACTTCGAGTATCGCCAGCAGGACCCGGGCGGCCAGTGGCACTGGCTGCGTTGCCGCGGTGTGGCGCAGCGCCGTGATGACGGCGCTGTATGGCGCCTCATCGGCAATGTCCGCGACGTGAGCCATCGACGCAAGATCTCGGAGGAGCTGGCGCAGACGCGCCAGCAGGCCCGGGCCCTGGACAAGACACTGCGTGCAGCGCTGGATCACGTCGACATCTCGGTCGCGATCTTCGACGCGAACGAGCGTCTGATCCTGTGCAACGCCGCCTACCGGCGCGACTTTGTTCCGGCCTATCCCGGTCATACGCTCGAAGGCATGACGATCGAGGAGATCGTGACCGATGTCGTCGAGCGCGCCGAGCCAGGAACGGCGAGCATGCCGCGCGAGCTGTCAGTCTGGGCCGCGCGTCGTCTTGCAGACTTTCGCCGTGCAGATGGCGAGCCCAGGTTGATCCAGACCGATGCGGGTGAATGGCTGCAGCGTGCCGACTACCGTACCGAGGATGGCGGCACCATCACGATCAGCAGCGATGTCACCCACCTTCGCCGCGCTGAATCGCAGGCAAGGCTGCTGGCCGCCGTGGCCCAGGTCACAAGCAACGGAATGGCGATCAGCGACATCAAGGGCCGGGTGACCTGGGTGAACCCCAGCCTGGAGCGCATGAGCGGCTTTTCAGCTCAGGGCCTGCTGGGCAAGCGTCTTCACCAGCTGCTGGTTGGCGCAGACGGCTCGACAGAAAGCCTGCAGTGGATCGTCGAGCGAATCGAGGCCGCGGAACCCGCCCAGGCAGAGCTTCTGCTCCAGCGCGCGGACGGGACGCCGTTCTGGGTGCGCTACGAGGTGCAGCTGATCCCGGGCGCCAACGACGAGCCCAAGCGCCTGGTGCACGTGTTGACTGATGTCACTGAGCGGCGACGCTTCACCAATGCGCTGGCCAAGGCCCAGCAGGCTGCCGTCAATGCGCAGCAGTCACTGGAAGACGCGATGTCGACGGCCGAAATCGCGCTGGCGATCTATGACAGTCGCGAGCAGCTCGTGCTGTGCAACAGCCGCTACGCCGCTGGCCTCGGCGAGGGCGTGACACCCGCACAGCTGCGCAACCGCAGCTTCGAGCATGTGCTCAAGCTGGCATTGCAGCATCCATCAGGTCGCGGCGCGGACGTGGAGTCCCAGGGCGAAGATCGCTTCGTTGAGGAGCGTCTGTCGCAGTTTCGGCGGGCGGATGGACAGCCGGTTCTGCAGCAGATGCAGGATGGACGCTGGATTCAGCGCGCGGAATTCCGCATGCGGAACCAGGGCACCGTCAGCGTGCGGCAGGACGTGACGCTGCTCAAGGCGGCGGAGCTTCGAGCCCAGCAGCTCGCCGTGGTGGCGACGCATACCAAGAACTCCATCGTGATCACGGATGCTGCGGGTCGGACCCGCTGGGTCAATCCCGCGTTTACCCAGCAGACCGGATTCACGCTGCAGGACATGGAGGGCCGTACGCCTGGCAGCGTGCTTCAGGGCGAGGGCTCCGATCCGCAAGTGATCGCACAGATGCGAGCCGGCTTGCAGGCAGGATCAGGCTTCTCCGTGGAAATCCTCAACTACACAAGGCAGGGCACACCCTTCTGGGCGGCGATCGACGCCTTGCCGATCCGTGATGATTCCGGGCGGATCACTCAATACGTCTCGGTCCAGGCAGACATCACAGAGCAGCGGGCGGCGAGTGCCGCCCTGATGAAGGCCAAGGAAGACGCCGAGGCAGCGAGCCAGGCGCGCAGCCGATTCGTGGCGAACATGAGCCATGAGCTGCGTACGCCGACCAGCGGCATCGTCGGCTTGCTTGATTTTGTTCTGCGGGATCCCGTGACCGAGGACCAGGCGCGCTTTCTGGGGCTAGCCCGGCGTTCCGCCACAGCCTTGCTGGCCGTGATCAATGACATCCTGGATCTTTCGAAGCTCGAGTCGGGCAAGCTCACGCTGGCCCGGGAACCCTTCGACATCGCGGGGGTGACCTACGAAACATGCCGCACGCTCGCGGCGCAGGCTGGCGCCAAGCAATTGCGCTTCAGTGTGTGGGTCGACGACCTGCCCGCTTGGGTGATCGGCGACGCGCAACGCTACCGGCAGGTGCTGACCAATCTGCTGTCGAATGCGTTCAAGTTCACGGACGAGGGTGAGGTCGTTGTGTCGGTGGAGCCCATTGCAGGGGTCGACGGGCAGTACCTGCTTTCTGTGCGCGATACGGGGATCGGCATTCCGGCGGACAAGCTTCAGAGGATCTTCTCCCCCTTTGAGCAGGCGGACGATACGGTGTCGCGCCGCTACGGTGGCACTGGGTTGGGACTTGCGATCTGCGATCTCATCTGCCGTGCAATGGGTGGCAAGATCGAGGTCGAAAGCTCCCCCCTTGCAGGCAGCACGTTCCGTGTTCGGCTTCCGCTTGAAGCGGCGAGCAGTCCGGCGCCGAATCCGCGGCGCAATCGGCTGCGTGGAGAGGCGCTGGTCCTTTCGCTGCAGAGCGATGGCTGGGTCAGCCCAGTTCAGCGCAAGCTCGAGCAGATCGGCCTGCAGGTACGCGCCTGCAGCAGCACGACGGAGGCCTTGGCCCTGGTCGAGCAACCGGGCCGGTCGCTGAGCATGGTGGTCGTTGATTCACCGCGCGGTGGCGCTGCGCCTGGGCTTGGCGGCGTGCTGCGCGCGCTTAACAGCGCACTGCCCGCGACCTGCATCCGCGTCGCGCTGGTCGATGCGGACGAGTTCGGCCACGAGGTGCTGCGTCAGGCGCGCGAGCATCAGTGGACGACGCTCATCCGACCACTGGATCCAGCGGATCTCGTTGAACTGACCCTGAAGCGGCCCACCGAGGGTGTTGCATCGGGCACGCCCGCAGCCGGCCTGGGTACGCGGCCCGCGCTCGCGCTGGCAAACCACGGCAGGGCCGTGAGCGTCCTCGTCGCCGAAGACAACGCGATCAATGCGCTGATCATCGAGCAGCAGCTCCGGCAGCTCGGTGCAATACCGACGCTTGTCGACTCGGGCACCGAGGCGGTACGTATGCGACAGGAGCAGGCGTTTGACCTTGCGTTCATGGACATGCACATGCCGGAAATGGGCGGGGTCGAAGCGACACAGAGAATCCGTGCATGGGAGCTGCAATCGGCTCGTGAGCCGCTGCCGATTTATGCGCTCACGGCCAACATCCTGCCCGAGGATCGTGATCGCTGCCTCGCGGCCGGGATGAACGGTTTCATGACCAAGCCGGTGCAGCTCGATGATCTGAAGGCGGTTCTCGACGGGCAGATGCATACGCATCGACTGCGCGCCCCTGCCTGAGTCAGCCGGCAGCTCGCAAGGCCAGCTGCACACACCGGCCGTGCAAAGAAAAAGGGCCGCGATGCGACCCTTTTCTGTCCGCGCCCGCAGCGTTCGCAGCAGGCCTGCCGGCGATTTACTCTGCCTTCGGAGCAGGCGCCTCACTGGGCGTCGGATCAACCGTCTCGGGACGATCCACCAGCTCGACGAGTGCCATCGGTGCATTGTCACCCTTGCGGAATCCGTACTTCAGGATGCGGACATAACCGCCGGGGCGATTCTTGAAGCGGGGGCCGAGGTCGGCAAACAGCTTGAGGACATTGTCGCGATCGCGCAAGCGGTTGAAAGCAAGACGCTTGTTGGCAAGCGTGTCGACCTTCGCAGTCGTGATCAGCGGCTCGACGACGCGACGCAGTTCCTTGGCCTTGGGCAGCGTGGTCTTGATGACCTCGTGCTTGATGAGCGCATTGGAGAGGTTGCGAAGCATCGCGAGGCGATGTGAGGAGGTGCGGTTCAGTTTCCGCAGGCCGTGGCCGTGGCGCATGATGATTCCTTTCGTTGAGTCTTCAAAAGCTGCTTCTTCTATCGCCCATGCGGGACGCGGAGCAGTAGGTCTTGCTGCTTTGCGGCTGCCCTGATTGTGTCTTCAGGATCAGCCGCAGCGGTGTGGTGTCTCCTCCGCACCGCGATGGTCCAGAGGGGCTCAGTTTCGGTCGAGACCAGCCGGCGGCCAGTTTTCGAGCTTCATGCCGAGGGTCAGACCGCGGGCAGCGAGCACTTCCTTGATTTCGTTGAGCGATTTGCGACCCAGGTTGGGGGTCTTGAGCAGCTCGTTCTCGGTGCGCTGGATCAGGTCACCGATGTAGTAGATGTTTTCGGCCTTCAGGCAATTCGCGGAGCGAACCGTCAGCTCGAGGTCATCCACTGGACGCATCAAAATCGGATCAACCGAGGGCGAGCTGCTGGTGGCACCGCGCACGATCGGCGCAGCTTCGGCGAGAATCGCTTCAGTCTGACCTTCCAGTGCAGCAAATACGGCCAACTGCTCAACCAGGATGCGGGACGACTGACGGACTGCCTCTTCAGGGGAGATCGCGCCGTTCGTGTCGATCGTCAATACGAGCTTGTCGAGGTCGGTGCGCTGTTCGACCCGTGCGCTTTCGACGGCATAGCTCACGCGGCGAACCGGAGAGAACGATGCGTCCATCACGATGCGACCGATCGTCTTGCTGTGATCGTCCGCAAATGCACGGACGTTACCTGGCACGTACCCGCGGCCCTTTTCGACCTTGATCTGCATCTCGAGCTTGCCGCCAGCAAGGTGAGCAATCAGGTGCTCCGGGTTGACGATCTCGACGTCATGCGAGAGTTCGATGTCAGAGGCCAACACAGGGCCTTCGCCCGACTTGCGCAGCGTGACAGTCGCTTCGTCACGGTTGTGGAGCTTGAAGACAACACCCTTGAGATTCAAGAGAATGTCGACCACGTCCTCCTGCACACCATCGAGCGTGGAGTATTCGTGAACAACGCCTGCAATCGAGACTTCGGTCGGCGCGTAGCCAACCATGGAGGACAAGAGCACGCGGCGCAGTGCATTGCCTAGAGTGTGGCCATAGCCGCGCTCGAACGGCTCCATCGTGACCTTTGCGGAGAAAGGCCCGACAGATTCCACTTCGATGCTGCGCGGCTTGAGAATCGGGGTATTGGCCATGCGATTTTCCTTTCAATGCACTTGCAAATGCATTCTTGAAAAAGTCATTGCCCGCCGGGGCGCTTGTGGCTCTTGAGGCCGCAAGCACCGGGCGAGCGAGAAAACCGGGTCTGAATCAGCGCGAGTACAACTCGACGATCATGCTTTCATTGATGTCCTGAGCAACATCAGCACGATCCGGCACCTGCTTGAAAACGCCTTCCATCTTCGTAGCGTCGACAGCGACCCATCCCGGGAAGCCGGACTGGGCAAGCAGCTGCAGGCTATCTACCACCCGAGCCTGCTTCTTCGACTTGTCGCGGATCGCGACGACATCCCCAGCCTTGACGCTGTAGGACGGAATGTTCACCGGCTGGCCGTTGACCAGGATCGCCTTGTGGCTGACAAGCTGGCGGGCTTCTGCGCGAGTGGAGCCGAAGCCCATGCGGTAGACGACGTTGTCGAGACGGCATTCCAGAAGCGCGATGAGGTTTTCGCCCGTATTGCCCTTGCGACGGTCAGCCTCTTCGAAGTAGCGACGGAACTGGCGCTCCAGCACGCCGTACATCCGCTTGACCTTCTGCTTTTCACGCAACTGCGTGCCGTAGTCAGAGGTACGAGCACCCGAAGTGCGACCATGCTGACCAGGCTTGGAATCCAGCTTGCACTTGGAGTCGACGGCGCGACGCGCGCTCTTCAGGTAGAGATCGGTGCCCTCGCGACGGGAGAGCTTCAGCTTGGGGCCGAGATAGCGTGCCATTTTGGATTGTTCCTTTTCAGGGATTCGCTCACGCCGTTTGCGTGACGAGTCCGGCTTGTTTTCTTCGATCCAACCCAATGCTGGATCGGCCCCTGCCGGACCGAGGGGGAGACGGACATTAGATCGCCCGTCTGACGACGACAGCGGCGCTTAGATGCGACGACGTTTGGGAGGCCGGCAGCCGTTGTGCGGAATGGGCGTAATGTCCTGAATGGACGTCACGCGTATGCCAACGGCGTTCAAGGCGCGAACGGAGGACTCGCGGCCAGGGCCGGGCCCGGTGATACGAACCTCAACCGTCTTCAATCCATACTCAAGTGCTGCCCGACCTGCAGTTTCTGCAGCCACCTGAGCGGCAAACGGCGTCGACTTACGTGAGCCCTTGAAGCCCGCACCACCTGCGGTTCCCCAGGAAAGCGCGTTGCCCTGGCGATCGGTGATGGTGATGATGGTGTTGTTGAAGGATGCATGCACGTGAGCAATGCCGTCCGTCACTTGCTTGCGGACCTTCTTGCGCGCGCGCTGAGCGTTGCTTTGCGAGGGAGACTTGGCCATGTTTAAACCTTGTTCAAATGCGTGATTCGGGTGCCGGGGCACCCGTTCAGGCTTACTTCTTCAGAGCGACGCCGGCCTTGCGCGGACCCTTGCGAGTACGTGCGTTGGTGCGCGTGCGCTGGCCACGGACAGGGAGCCCCTTGCGGTGACGCATGCCGCGATAGGAGCCCATGTCGATCAGACGCTTGATGGACAGTTGAACTTCACGACGCAGGTCACCCTCGGTGGTGAACTTGCCCACTTCATCACGCAAGCGCTCCAGGTCAGCATCGGTCAGGTCCTTGACCTTCTTGCTGAAAGGCACACCCGCAGCTTCGCAAATCTTGCGCGCACGCGGGCGACCGATGCCGTAGATGGCCGTCAGACCAATCTCGGTGTGCTGATGATTCGGGATGTTGATACCGGCAATACGAGCCATTTGTAACCCCTAAATTAACCTTGGCGCTGCTTGTGACGCGGATCCGAGCAGATCACGCGAACTACACCATTGCGCTTGATGATCTTGCACTTACGGCAGATCCGCTTGACGGAAGCGAGCACTTTCATGACGTTTCTCCGAAACTCTTCTTGACCTATTCGCCGCAGACTACCGCCTGCAAGCCAGACAGGTCACCGGGCATAACTACACGCTGACCTTTCACCGGAAGGCCCTCAAGATCGCTTCTTGATGCCTTCCACTGTCCGTTGCCTCAGGACCTGCCCGGCTGGCGAGCTTGCCCTCTGGTAACGCTTGGGATGCCTACTGCTGCATCCCACCTCTTCAAACTCTAGTTACCTTCGATACGAAACTACCGAACCGGCAGGTTCATGCCCTTAAAGTTCGCCTTCTTGAGCAGTGATTCGTACTGATGACTCATGATGTAAGCCTGCACTGCTGCCATGAAATCCATCGTCACAACGACGAGAATGAGCAGCGACGTGCCGCCGAAGTAGAACGGTACCGAGAATCGCATGTGCAGGAATTCCGGAATCAGGCACACGGCCGTGATATACACCGCACCCACCAGCGTCAAGCGCATCAGGATCTTGTCGATGTAGCGTGCCGTTTGGTCACCTGGACGGATCCCCGGCACGAAGGCGCCGCTCTTCTTCAAATTGTCTGCAGTCTCGCGGCTATTGAATACAAGTGCCGTATAGAAGAAACAGAAGAAGACAATCATCGCCGCATACAACGAGATGTACAGCGGCTGACCCGGGGACAGCGAAGCAGCAAGATCCTTCAGGAATCGACCGGTTTCGCCGCCCGACACGAACCAGCTAGTCAGCGTCGCGGGAAACAAAATGATCGACGATGCGAAGATCGGCGGAATCACGCCCGACATGTTGAGTTTCAGGGGCAGGTGCGAAGACTGCCCGCCGTACACCTTGTTACCGACTTGCCGCTTGGCGTAGTTCACCAGAATCCGGCGCTGGCCCTTCTCCACAAACACCACGAGAGCAGTCACCACAATCACGAGGGCGATGATGAACAGCGCCACGAAGATGTTCAGGGAGCCCTTGTTGATCAGCTCGAAGAACTGGGCCAAGGCCCCGGGCAGGCCGGCCACAATACCTGCGGTAATCAGGATCGAGATGCCGTTACCTAAGCCCCGCTCAGTGATCTGCTCGCCCAGCCACATCAGAAACATGGTGCCCGTCAGCAGCGAGACCACACAAGTCAGACGGAACATGAACCCGGGATCGATGACCAACCCAGCCTGGGCCTCAAGCGCCAAAGAGATGCCGACAGCCTGGAACAAACCAAGGCCCAGCGTGAGGTAGCGTGTGTACTGCGTCAGCTTGCGACGCCCCGCTTCCCCTTCCTTCTTCAACTGCTCGAGCGTCGGCGAAATCGCGGACATGAGCTGGATGATGATGGATGCGGAAATGTAGGGCATCAAGCCCAGCGCAAATACTGAAAAGCGAGAGAGTGCGCCGCCCGAGAACAGGTTGAACAGGCCGAGAATGCCGCCCTTCTGCTGGTCGAACAGCGAGCGCAGGGTGTCCGGGTCGATACCAGGCACCGGGATATGGGTCCCGATGCGGTAAACGACCAGCGCGCCCAGAAGGAACAGCAGCCGCTTGCGGAGATCTCCGAAGCGGCCGGTCTTGGCGAGCGTCGTATTACTCGAGGTTGCCACGCGGAATCAGCTCCTGGTGCGCAGTTTCTGTCGGTGGTTAAGCCAGCGAGCCGCCAGCCGCCTCAATCGCAGCACGGGCACCCTTGGTTGCGAGCAGACCCTTGAGTGCGACCTTCTTGCTGATCGAGCCGGTTGCAATAACCTTCGCCATGCGTGCCAGCTGGGACACAACCCCGGCCTGCTTCAGCACCGACAGATCGATCTCGGCAACGGGCAGCTTCTCCAGGTCGGACAGGCGCACCTCAGCGTCGAACTGCTTGTCCAGCGAAGTGAAGCCACGCTTGGGCAGGCGACGCTGAAGCGGCATCTGACCGCCCTCGAAGCCGACCTTGTGGAAGCCACCAGCGCGAGACTTTTGACCCTTGTGACCGCGGCCTGCTGTCTTGCCGAGACCGGAGCCAATACCGCGTCCGACACGGCGACGCTCCTTCTTCGAGCCCTCGGCGGGGCTGATCGTATTGAGCTTCATGGAATCAGCCCTCAACCTTCACTAGGTACGCGACCTTGTTGATCATGCCGCGCACTGCCGGCGTGTCTTCGAGCTCACGGGATTGACGGATCTTCTTGAGACCCAGACCAATCACGGTTTGGCGATGATCAGCCTTGCAGCCGATCGGTGAACGCACAAGCGTCACCTTCACAGTCTTGTTTGCCATGATCGACTCCTCAGCCGAGGATCTCTTCGACCGACTTGCCGCGCTTGGCGGCAACTTCGGACGGAGTGGTGCAAGCCTGTAACCCATTCAGGGCAGCACGCACCATGTTGTAGGGATTAGTCGAGCCGTGGCTCTTGGCCACAACATTGCGCACTCCCATGACTTCGAAAATGGCGCGCATTGGACCACCGGCGATCACACCGGTGCCCTCGGGCGCGGGCGACATCGTGACTGCCGAAGCGCCATGCGCCCCCGTGACGGCGTGGTGCAGAGTTCCGTTTTTCAGCGGAATCTTGACCATCTTGCGACGGGCTTCTTCCATCGCCTTCTGCACAGCCACAGGCACCTCACGGGACTTGCCCTTGCCCATACCGATTCGGCCATCACCGTCGCCCACCACGGTCAGCGCAGCGAAGCCCATGATGCGGCCACCCTTCACCACCTTGGTGACGCGGTTCACCGCGATCATCTTTTCCTTCAGGCCGTCATCGCGCTCTTCGCCGGCAGCCTTCACTTGCATCTTTGCCATGTGTCAGTCCTTAGAACTTGAGACCGGCTTCACGCGCCGCATCAGCCAAGGCTTTCACGCGGCCGTGGAAACGAAACCCGGCACGATCAAAAGCGACAGCCTCAATGCCAGCGGACTTTGCACGCTCCGCCACCTTCTTGCCGACCATTTGAGCCGCGGCGACATTGCCGCCCTTGCCACCGAGCGCAGACCGGCTCTCGGCTTCCAGCGTCGATGCAGACACCAAGGCCTGACGACCGTCTTCCGACCAGATCGTGGCGTAGATGTGAAGATTCGAGCGGTGCACCGTGAGGCGCTTGACGCGCAGCTGCGCAATGCGCAGGCGAGTCGAACGGGCGCGACGCAGACGAGCTTGCTTCTTGTCCATGTGCGATACCCCTTACTTCTTCTTGGTTTCTTTGAGGACGACAACCTCGTCCGCATAGCGAACACCCTTGCCCTTGTAGGGCTCGGGCGGGCGATAGGCACGCACTTCCGCGGCAACCTGGCCTACGCGCTGGCGGTCGGCACCCTTGATGAGAATCTCGGTTTGCGTCGGCGTCTCAACCTTCACGCCAGCGGGCATCTTGTGAACCACGGGATGCGAGAAACCCAGTTGCAAGTCGAGCGAATCGCCCTTTGCCGCCGCGCGGAAACCCACGCCCACCAGGGTGAGCTTGCGCTCGAAGCCCTTGGTCACGCCGGTCACCATGTTGCTGGTGAGCGCACGCAACGTGCCGGACATAGCCTTCGCTTCACGCGTTTCATCCGCAGCAGCGAAAGAAACGGAGCCGTCCTTGATTTCAATGGCCACGGCAGGATGTATGGTCTGAGTCAGGGTACCCAGGGGGCCCTTGACGGTCAGGATGCCGTTGGTAAGCGTCGCCTCTGCACCCTTGGGCAGAGCAACGGGAATTCGAGCAACACGAGACACGTCGATATCTCCTGTTAGGCCACGAGGCAGATGACTTCGCCGCCCACGCCGGAAGCGCGGGCTTTGCGGTCGGTCATCACACCCTT
>JAIXTA010000024.1 GCA_027484405.1 Burkholderiales bacterium | reverse complement strand
CACCGTCAAGCTGATCGCCCCGATCGCCATGGAAGAAGGTCTGCGCTTTGCCATCCGCGAAGGCGGCCGCACCGTGGGCGCCGGCGTCGTGGCAAAGATCATCGAGTAAGTCGAGCCCCTGAGGCGCCCCCGCAGGCGCCATTCCCGGGGTTGATGGACTAGAGCGAGCATTGGTGCGGGTTTCCAGGCCAAATTGGCTGAAAAGCCGCACCAGACAAGCGAAAAGCCCGATCAACCCTGATTTCCGCGGTACGCACCGCACCGTTCTTTGGAGCATCCCATGCAGCAAAACCAGAAGATCCGCATCCGCCTGAAGGCCTTCGACTACAAGCTGATCGACCAATCGGCTGCCGAGATTGTCGACACCGCCAAGCGCACTGGCGCTGTGGTCCGTGGCCCCGTGCCCCTGCCTACGCGCATCGAGCGTTTTGACATCCTGCGCTCGCCGCACGTGAACAAGACCTCGCGCGACCAGCTTGAGATCCGCACGCACCAGCGTCTGATGGACATCGTGGATCCGACGGACAAGACCGTCGACGCTTTGATGAAGCTCGATCTGCCTGCCGGCGTCGATGTAGAGATCAAGCTCCAGTAAGGCTTGCCAAGACAAAACAGCCCGTGACATAATGGCAGGCTTCCCTCTTTGCAGGGAACAGTGGTCATGCACTACGGCCGATCAGCCATTGTGGCTGTTCAGGCTTATCAGCCCCGGTCAATCGAAATCGGGAAAGGAACACAAATGGGTACCACCCTCGGTCTGTTGGGCCGCAAGGTTGGCATGACCCGCATCTTCACCGACGACGGCGCCTCTGTGCCCGTTACGGTGCTGGAAGTGGGCAACAACCGCGTCACCCAGGTCAAGACAGTCGACAACGACGGCTACAGCGCCGTTCAGGTCGCCTACGGCGAGCGTCGTGCAAGCCGCGTCAGCAAGGCGCTGGCCGGTCACCTCGCCAAGGCCGGCGTTCAAGCCGGCTCCATCATCCGCGAATTCCGTGTCGATGCCACCAAGGCCGCAGAAATGCCGGCCGGTACGGTCATCGCGCTCGACAGCCTGTTCAAGGCTGGCGAGAAGGTTGACGTGACGGGCACCACGATCGGCAAGGGCTTCGCCGGCACGATCAAGCGCCACAACTTCAACTCCGGTCGCGCCACCCACGGTAACTCCCGCAGCCACAATGTGCCCGGTTCCACCGGCATGGCGCAGGATCCGGGTCGCGTGTTCCCGGGCAAGCGGATGTCGGGTCACATGGGCGACGTGCAGTGCACCGTCCAGAACCTCGAAGTGGCTCGCGTCGACGCTGAGCGTGGTCTGCTGCTCGTCAAGGGTGCAGTCCCCGGTGCGCGCAATGGCCACATCATCGTCAAGCCGGCCGTCAAAGCCTAAGGGAGCCTGCAGCGATGGAACTCAAGCTTTATGACGCGCAAGGCCAGGCTGCCGGCAATGTTGCCGCATCCGACGTGGTCTTTGCTCGTGACTTCAACGAACCGCTGATCCACCAGATCGTGGTCGCCTTCCAGGCCAACGCGCGCAGCGGCAACCGTGCCCAGCTCACGCGTGCCGAGGTGAAGCACTCCACCAAGAAGCCCTGGCGCCAGAAGGGCACCGGCCGCGCTCGCGCCGGTATGACCTCCTCGCCGCTGTGGCGTGGCGGTGGTCGGATCTTCCCGAACAAGCCCGACGAAAACTTCGCCCACAAGGTCAACAAGAAGATGTTCCGTGCCGGCATGTGCTCGATCCTGAGCCAGCTCGCTCGCGAAGGTCGCATTGTGGTGGTGGACGAGCTCACGCTCGAGGCGCCGAAGACCAAGCTGCTCGCGCAGCGCATCAAGAGCATGGGCCTCGAGTCCGTGCTGATGGTGACCGACGGCTTCGACGAAAACCTGTACCTGGCCTCGCGCAACCTGCCCAACGTGGCCGTGGTTGAGCCCAAGCAGGCCGACCCGGTGGCTCTGGTGCACTTCGACAAGGTGCTCATGACCAAGGCAGCCGTGGCCAAGTTCGAGGAGATGTTCGCATGACGTCGCCCGCATTCAACAACGAGCGCCTGATGAAGGTGCTGCTCGCTCCGGTGATCTCGGAGAAGAGCACCCAGGTGGCCGAGAAGCACGAGCAGGTGGCTTTCCACGTGCAGCAGGACGCCACCAAGCAGGAAGTCAAGGCCGCAGTCGAGCTGCTCTTCAAGGTGCAGGTCGAGTCGGTCAACATCCTGAATATCGGCGGCAAGACCAAGCGCTTCGGTCGCTTCATCGGTCGTCGCAACAACATCCGCAAGGCCTACGTGTGCTTGAAGCCCGGTCAGCAGATCGACTTCCAGCAGGAGGTCAAGTAAATGCTGGTCAAAGTCAAACCCACATCGCCTGGCCGTCGCAGCCTCGTCAAGGTCGTCAATCCCGACCTGCACAAGGGTGCACCCCACGCGCCGCTGCTCGAGCCGCAGAAGCGCTCGTCCGGCCGCAACAACAACGGCCATATCACCACCCGTCACATGGGCGGTGGTCACAAGTCGCACTACCGGATCATCGACTTCAAGCGCAACAAGGACGGCATTCCGGCCAAGGTCGAGCGCCTGGAATATGACCCCAACCGCACGGCTTTCATTGCCTTGCTCTGCTACGCAGATGGCGAGCGTCGCTACATCATCGCCCCAAAGGGCGTGGCAGTCGGCGTGACCCTGATGAGCGGCTCCGAGGCACCGATCCGTGCAGGAAACTGCATGCCGATCCGCAACATCCCCGTCGGCTCGGTAATCCACTGCGTCGAGATGCTGCCCGGCAAGGGCGCCCAACTGGCTCGCTCGGCAGGCACGTCCGCCACGCTGCTGGCCCGCGAAGGCTCGTACGCGCAGGTTCGCCTGCGCTCGGGTGAAGTGCGTCGTGTCCATATCGAGTGCCGCGCCACGCTTGGTGAAGTCGGCAACGAAGAGAACAACCTGCGTCAGATCGGCAAGGCCGGTGCAACGCGTTGGCGCGGTATCCGCCCGACGGTGCGTGGCGTGGCCATGAACCCGATCGACCACCCGCACGGTGGTGGCGAGGGTCGTACCGGCGAGGCCCAGGCTCCCGTGACCCCGTGGGGTCAGAAGACCAAGGGCTTCAAGACCCGCCGCAACAAGCGCACGACTTCGATGATCGTGCAGCGTCGCAAGAAGTAAGAGGACATCGCTATGGCACGTTCCGTAAAGAAGGGCCCTTTCTGCGACGCGCACCTCATCAAGAAGGTGGACGCTGCGGTGGCCAACAAGGACAAGAAGCCGATCAAGACTTGGTCACGCCGTTCCACGGTGCTGCCAGAGTTCATCGGTCTGACGATCGCCGTTCACAACGGCCGCCAGCATGTGCCGGTCTACGTGACCGAGCAGATGGTGGGTCACAAGCTCGGCGAGTTTGCAGCCACGCGCACCTTCAAGGGGCATGCGGCTGACAAAAAAGCCAAGAAGTAAGGACACGCAAACATGGAAACGACTGCAAAACTGCATGGCGTGCGGGTTTCGGCCCAGAAGGCACGTCTGGTCGCTGACCTGGTGCGTGGCAAGCCGGTTGGTGCGGCGCTGAACATCCTGGCGTTCACGCCCAAGAAGGCTGCTTTCATCGTCAAGAAGGTCGTGGAGTCCGCGATCGCCAATGCCGAGCACAATGACGGCGCCGATATCGACGAGCTGAAGGTCAAGACGATCTACGTCGACAAGGGAGCTTCGCTCAAGCGCTTCCGTGCCCGTGCCAAGGGCCGTGGTGCCAGCATCGAGAAGCAGACCTGTCACATCACCGTGACCGTTGGCAACTAAGGAACCGCAATGGGACAGAAGATTCATCCAACCGGTTTTCGCCTTGCCGTGTCGCGCAACTGGGCGTCGCGCTGGTACGCAGGTAACGCCAACTTCGCCAGCATGCTCGCTGACGACGTCAAGGTGCGCGAGTACCTCAAGAAGAAGCTGAAGAACGCAGCCGTCGGCCGTGTTCTGATCGAGCGCCCTGCCAAGAACGCCAAGATCACCGTCTACTCGGCACGTCCGGGTGTGGTCATTGGCAAGAAGGGCGAGGACATCGAAACCCTGAAGGCCGATCTGCAGAAGCTGATGGGCGTGCCCGTGCACGTCAACATCGAAGAAATCCGCAAGCCGGAAGTCGATGCGCAGCTGATTGCCGACAGCATCACGCAGCAGCTCGAGAAGCGCATCATGTTCCGCCGCGCGATGAAGCGCGCCATGCAGAACGCAATGCGTCTCGGCGCCCAGGGCATCAAGATCATGAGCTCGGGTCGACTGAATGGCGCCGAAATCGCCCGCACCGAGTGGTACCGCGAAGGTCGTGTGCCGCTGCACACACTGCGCGCCGACATCGAGTACGGTACCTCGGAAGCCCTGACCACGTACGGCATCATCGGCGTCAAGGTCTGGGTTTACAAGGGCGACACGCTCGGTCGTGGTGATGCGCCCGTGGCTGCAGCGCCCGAGGCCGAAAAGGAAGATCGTCGCCCGGCTCGTCGTCCCGCAAACCGTCGTCCGCGCGCTGAAGGCGCTGTAGGCGAAGGCGCTGCGGATGCAGCCAAGCCTGCTGTCAAGCGTGTCCGCAAGGCCACCGCTGGCGCGGCTCCGGCTGACAAGAAAGCAGGAGAATAAGCATGCTGCAACCAGCACGCAGGAAGTACCGCAAGGAGCAGAAGGGTCGCAACACGGGAGTCGCCACGCGCGGCGCCACGGTGGCCTTCGGCGAATACGGACTCAAGGCGATCGGCCGGGGCCGCCTGACGGCGCGTCAGATCGAAGCTGCGCGTCGCGCCATGACCCGCCACATCAAGCGCGGCGGTCGAATCTGGATTCGCATCTTCCCGGACAAGCCGATCTCCCAGAAGCCTGCTGAAGTCCGCATGGGTAACGGCAAGGGCAACCCGGAGTACTACGTGGCTGAAATCCAGCCGGGCAAGGTCCTCTACGAAATGGATGGCGTCGGCGAAGAGATGGCGCGCGAGGCATTCCGCCTGGCCGCTGCGAAGCTGCCGCTTCAGTGCGTCTTCGTGACGCGTCAGATTGGGGCCTGAAAATGAACGCCGCTGAACTGAGAACCAAGGACGAAGGCGCCCTGAAGCAGGAGCTGGAAGCTCTGCTTAAGGCCCAGTTTGGTCTGCGCATGCAGAAGGCCACGCAGCAGCTGGGCAACTCCAGCCAGCTGCAAAAGGTGCGCCGTGACATCGCACGCGTCAAGACCGTGATGCGAGAGAAGGCTGCCAAATGAGCGAAACCAAAGTGAAGCGCACGCTGGTCGGCAAGGTCGTCAGCGACAAGATGGACAAGACCGTTACGGTCCTGATCGAGCGCAAGGTCAAGCACCCTGTGATCGGCAAGGTGATGGTCCGCTCCAAGAAGGTCCACGCCCACGACGAAAGCAACCAGTTCAAGATGGGTGACACGGTTGAGGTGGCCGAGAGCCGTCCGCTGTCGCGCACCAAGAGCTGGGTGGTCACTCGTCTGGTAGAGGCTGCCCGCTCGCTATGAGTGGAAATTTAGAAAGCTGCCTCGGTTACTTGCGCTTGGCAGCTTTCTGATACATAATCTAGGGCTTCGCGTCGAGTTCTCGGCGTGAGGATCTGGGCGCTTAGCGCCATCAACCCGCACCACGGGACCAATACTGTCTGCCTCCTTGAGTCAGGCAAGTTGGGAAGACGACACCATGATTCAAACTGAAAGTCGGCTGGAAGTCGCTGACAACACTGGCGCTCGCGAAGTCCTTTGCATCAAGGTGCTTGGCGGCAGCAAGCGGCGCTATGCGTCGGTTGGCGACATCATCAAGGTCACCGTCAAGGATGCGACGCCCCGCGGTCGCGTCAAGAAGGGTGAGATTTACAACGCTGTCGTGGTCCGCACCGCCAAGGGTGTGCGTCGACCCGATGGTTCCCTGATCAAGTTCGACGGCAATGCTGCTGTCCTCTTGAATGCCAAGCTCGAGCCGATCGGCACGCGCATCTTCGGCCCGGTCACGCGCGAACTGCGCACCGAGCGCTTCATGAAGATCGTGTCCCTCGCGCCCGAGGTTCTCTAAGGAGCTGCGCGATGAACAAGCTGCGCAAAGGTGATGAGGTCATCGTTCTGGCGGGTCGCGATAAGGGTAAGCGCGGTGTCGTGCTGTCCCGTGTCAGTGCTGAGCATCTCGTTGTCGAAGGTGTGAACCTGGTCAAGAAGGCCACCAAGCCCAACCCGATGGCCGGCACGACGGGCGGTCTGCTCGATAAGACCATGCCGATCCATCAGAGCAATGTCGCAATCTTCAATCCCGGCACGGGCAAGGCCGATCGCATCGGTATCAAGCTCGAGGGCGACAAGAAGGTTCGCGTGTTCAAGTCCAGCGGCGAAGCCCTGAAGGCATAAGCGGAGCGAACATGGCACGTTTTCAACAGCAGTATCGCGAGAAGGTGGTTCCTGCGCTCATGCAGCAGTTTGGCTACAAGAGCGTCATGGAAGTGCCTCGCATCACCAAGATCACGCTGAACATGGGTCTCGCCGAAGCCGTGGCAGACAAAAAGGTGATCGAGTCTGCTACCGCCGACCTGACGAAGATCGCCGGCCAGAAGCCTGTGGTCACGAAGGCGCGCAAGGCCATCGCTGGCTTCAAGTTGCGTGCCGGCATGCCGATCGGTTGCATGGTGACCTTGCGTGGCGCGCGGATGTTTGAATTTCTTGACCGCTTCGTCACCGTGGCGCTGCCGCGTGTGCGCGATTTCCGAGGTGTTTCTGGTCGCGCCTTCGATGGTCGTGGCAACTACAACATCGGGATGAAAGAGCAGATCATCTTCCCGGAAATCGAGTACGACAAAGTTGACGCGCTGCGTGGTCTGAACATCAGCATCACGACGACGGCCAAGACGGACGAAGAAGCCAAGGCGCTGCTCGCGTCCTTCCGCTTCCCGTTCAAGAACTAAGGAGCTGCGAGTGGCAAAGCTTGCACTGATCAACCGCGAAGCCAAGCGCACCAAGCTGGTGGCCAAGTTTGCTGCCAAGCGTGAATCGCTCAAGGCAGTGATCGACGACCAATCCAAGAGCGACGAGGAGCGCTATGCAGCTCGCCTGGAGCTGCAACAGCTGCCCCGCAACGCCAATCCCACGCGCCAGCGCAAGCGCTGCGCCATCACGGGGCGTCCCCGTGGCGTATTCCGCAAGTTCGGCCTGTCTCGTGGCCAGATCCGCGATATCGCCATGCGTGGCGAGATCCCGGGTGTCACCAAGGCCAGCTGGTAAAGAAGGGTTCCGACATGAGCATGAGTGATCCCATCGCCGACATGCTGACGCGCATCCGCAATGCGCAGCAGGTTGAGCGGACGAATGTGTCCATGCCGTCTTCGAAGCTGAAGGTGGCGATTGCCAAGGTGCTGGCCGACGAAGGCTACATCGATGGCTACAACGTGACCCAGCAGGATGGCAAAGCCACCCTCGAAATTGGTCTGAAGTACTACGCCGGCCGCGCAGTGATCGAGCGCATCGAGCGTGTATCAAAGCCGGGTCTGCGCATCTACCGCGGCCGCGACAGCCTGCCGCAAGTCATGAACGGCCTGGGTATCGCGATTGTGTCGACGCCCAAGGGTGT
>JAIXTA010000060.1 GCA_027484405.1 Burkholderiales bacterium | reverse complement strand
GACGGCGAGATCATGGGCGTGAAGCACAAGATCCATGCCGTCGAGGGCGTGCAGTTCCACCCGGAGTCCATCCTCTCGGAGTACGGGCGCGACCTGCTGCGCAACTTCCTGAACCAATCTGCCGCCACTGCAAGCGCCCACTGAGCGCGGAGCACCACCATGCCGATCACCCCGAACGAAGCCCTGCAACGCACCATCGAGCACCGCGAGATCTTCCATGACGAGATGGTCAAGATCATGCGCATGATCATGAGCGGCGAGATCTCGCCGGCCATGACCGCGGCGATCCTGACCGGCCTGCGCGTGAAGAAGGAGACCGTGGGCGAGATCACGGCCGCGGCCCAGGTGATGCGCGAGTTCGCCACCAAGGTCCCGGTGCAGTCCCATGCCCACCTGGTCGATGTGGTGGGCACCGGCGGCGACGCCGCACATACCTTCAACATTTCCACGGCCAGCATGTTCGTGGCCGCCGCAGCCGGCGCGAAGGTGGCCAAGCATGGCGGGCGCAGCGTGTCCTCCAAGAGCGGCAGTGCCGATGTGCTCGAGGCCCTGGGGGTGAACCTCAACCAGTCACCGGCACGGATTGCCCAGTGCATCGACGAACTCGGCCTGGGCTTCATGTTTGCGCCGAACCACCACCCAGCCATGAAGAATGTCGCCCCGATCCGCAAGGAGCTCGGCGTGCGCACGATCTTCAACATCCTCGGCCCGCTGACCAACCCGGCCAGCGCGCCCAACATCCTGATGGGCGTGTTCCATCCGGACCTCGTGGGCATCCAGGTGCGTGTGCTGCAGCGCTTGAGCGCCGAGCATGCCGTAGTGGTCTATGGCAAGGACGGCATGGACGAGGTGTCCCTCGGTGCCGCCACCATGGTGGGCGAACTCAGGCACGGCGAGGTGCACGAGTACGAGATCCACCCCGAGGACTTCGGCCTGGCCATGTTCAGCAATCGCGGCCTGAAGGTCACGGATGCCGCAGAGTCCAAGACCATGCTGCTCGAAGCCCTGGGTGACACGCCGGGCACGCCGCGCGACATCGTGATCTTCAATGCCGGGGTGGCGCTCTACGCCGCCAATGTGGCGGCCGACATTCCGGCGGGCATTGCCCTGGCCCGAGAGGCCATCAGCTCTGGCGCGGCACGGCGCAAGCTGGATGAATTCGTGGCCTTCAACGCAAGCGCAACCCTATGAGCGACATCCTGACCAGGATCCTTGCCACCAAGCGCGAGGAAATCGCTGCCGGTCTGAAGGTCCGCCCCTTGGCCGCATTGCGTGCACAGGGCGAGACGCTGCGCGGCCAGCAGCGCGGGTTTGTAGAGGCCATGCAGACCCGCGTCGCTGCAGGCCATGCCGCAGTGATTGCCGAGGTGAAGAAGGCCAGCCCCAGCAAGGGTGTGATGCGCGATCCATTCCATCCGGCCGTGATTGCGCACAGCTACGCCCTGCACCATGCCACCTGTCTCTCGGTGCTCACCGACGTGCAGTACTTCCAGGGCAGCCCGGACTATCTGCGTCAGGCGCGTGCCGCCTGCACCCTGCCGGTGATCCGCAAGGACTTCATCATCGACGAGTACCAGGTGGCCGAGGCGGCCGCGATGGGCGCAGATGCGATCCTGCTGATCGTGGCTGCGCTGGATGCTGCGGCACTGCAGGAGCTGGAAGCCTGCGCCGCGCACTACGGGCTGGATGTGCTGGTGGAAGTGCATGACGCGGCCGAGCTCGATGTGGCGCTCACGCTCAAGACGCCCCTGCTAGGCATCAACAACCGCAATCTGCGTACCTTTGAGGTCACGCTCGACACCACCCTGAACCTGCTGGCGCAGATCCCCGCAGACCGGCTGGTGGTCACGGAGTCCGGTATCCACACACCGGGTGATGTGGCGAAGATGCGCGCCGCCGGCGTGCATGCCTTCCTGGTCGGTGAGGCTTTCATGCGCGCCCCGGATCCGGGGACCGAACTGGCACGGCTGTTTGCCTGATGGGCGCCGACGCCGATCGGGATCTGTTCGGCAGCGTGCGCGCGGCAGCGCTGGATGTGCCGCTGGCGCAGTGCTTTGCCACCCTGCCCGCCGACTGGGCTGCGCTCGCGCCCCGCTTCATGAGCAGTGGCGCCCAGACGCAGCTCTGCGCTGCCGTGGACGCACGACGCACCGCGGGCGCTACCATCTACCCGCCCCAACCTTTTGCCACCCTGCATGAACTCGCCCCGGCGCAGGTGCGAGTGGTGGTGCTCGGGCAGGACCCGTATCACGGGCCCGGGCAGGCACAGGGCCGGGCCTTCTCGGTGCCTGCGGGCATGAAGCTGCCGCCGAGCCTGCGCAACATCTACACAGAAATCAGCCGCGAGTTCGGCACGCCGCTGCCCGCCAGCGGCGACCTCGTGCGCTGGGTGCACCAGGGCGTGCTGCTCCTGAACACGGTGCTCACCGTGGAGGACGGTGCAGCCGCCAGCCACGCAGGCCTGGGCTGGGAGGCGCTGACCGACGAGCTGATCGCCGCACTCGGCAGCCAGACGCAGCCACGGGCCTTCCTGCTCTGGGGCGCACCGGCGCAAAAGAAGCGCGCACTGATTCAAGCGCAGCATCTGGTGCTCTGTGCCAACCATCCGTCACCGCTGTCGGCACGGCGCCCGCCCGTGCCCTTCATCGGCTGCGGGCACTTCGGTCAGGTAAATGCCTGGCTGAGCGCGCGTGGCGACACGCCGATCAGCTGGTAGGGCGCACCGGCGCGGCGCCGCTTGCGCGCGTGGCCCGCGCCTGCTGCGCGGCGCTGATGAATCGCTCCACCGTGCTGCGGTACTGCGTATTGCCCATGGTGGCAAAGCCGCTGTGGTTGCCGCCATCGACAATCAGCAGCTGACGCGCCGTGTCGGGCACCTTCTGCGCCGCGGCATAGAGCTGCTCGCTCATTCGGTAGGGCACCACGCCATCGAGCGTGCCGTGGATGAAGAGCACCGGCTTGGTCAGCTCGCGCACCTTGGCCAGGGAGTCGAAGTCCTGGGTGATGAGCAGGCTCAGGCCCGGTACCCAGCCCCACTTGAATTCACGCACCAGATCGGCAATGCGGGTGAAGCTGGCCTCGACGATCAGGCCGGCGAACTCGCCCTGGGTCTCGCGGCGCGTGGCCAGATCGATGGCGATCGCACCGCCCAGTGAGTGGCCGTAGACATAGCGTTGTTCGGCGCGCGGCTCGCGGCGCTTGAGCTCCTCGAAGGCCCGTCGCGCATCCTCATAGGCCGAGGCTTCCGAGGGTACGCGCGGGCTCGACGCACCAAAGCCGCGGTAGTCGATGGCCAGCACGTTGAAGCCCATCTGCTGCCAGCGCTCGATGCGAAACACGCTGCCGTTCAGGTTCCAGCGTGCGCCGTGCAGGTACAGCAGCGTCGGGGCGCCGGCTCGGGCCGCCGGCAGGTACCACGCACGAACGGTCTCGCCGCCGAGCTTCAGGTCGAACACCTCCGTGCCGGCCGGCGCCTCGCGCGACCAGCGCGGCGCGCCTTCCTCGACACGGAAGATCGCCTTGCGCTGCGCGGTGTCGAGACTGGCGCAGCCGGCGATGGTGAGGACCGCAACGAGCGCGGCCAGCAGGATTCGCAAGGGTTTCATGGGTCCATACGATGCCAAAACCGAGCCGGGGTTCAAACGCGTGCATTCCCGCGCGCAGGGGGCGCTGCTACGATTGCCCGCTGTTTTCGAACGATCGTTCGTTTTTTCAGGAGTCTCCCCCGATGTCGCTGCATGCCCTGCTCAAGGACCGCCTGTCGGTTCCGGTGATCGCCAGCCCGATGTTCATCCTCTCGAACCCGAAGATGGTGATCGAGCAGTGCAAGGCCGGCGTCGTGGGCAGCTTCCCGGCGCTCAATGCCCGGCCCGCGAGCCAGCTCGATGAATGGCTGCATGAGATCACCGAGGCCCTGGACGCGCACAACAAGGCCCACCCCGACCGGCCGGCCGCGCCCTTTGCCATCAACCAGATCGTGCACAAGAGCAATGACCGGCTCGAGCACGATCTGGAGATGACCGTGAAGTGGAAGGTGCCCATCGTCATCACGAGCCTGGGCGCGCGCGAGGACGTGAACGCCGCCGTGCACAGCTATGGCGGCTACACCCTGCACGACATCATCAACGACCGCTTTGCACGCAAGGCCATCGAAAAGGGTGCCGACGGCCTGATTGCCGTGGCGGCCGGCGCCGGCGGCCATGCCGGCACGCTCTCGCCCTTTGCGCTGATCCAGGAGATCCGCCAGTGGTTCGACGGTGCGCTGCTGCTCTCGGGCTCGATTGCCACCGGCCGCGCGGTGCTCGCGGCCCAGGCCATGGGCGCGGACTACGCCTACATCGGCAGCGCCTTCATCGCCACCGAGGAAGCGCGCTGCGCCCAGGAGTACAAGCAGGCTGTGGTCGACTGCAAGGCCGACGACATCGTTTACACGAACCTCTTCACCGGCGTGCACGGCAACTACCTGAAGCCCTCCATCGTTGCCGCAGGGCTCGATCCCGATCACCTGCCCGAGAGCGATCCGAGCAAGATGAACTTCGGCTCGGGCGGCACCGAGGCCAAGAAGGCCTGGAAGGACATCTGGGGCTGCGGCCAGGGCATCGGCGCGGTGGACGCAATCGTTCCTGTGCGCGAGCGCGTGGCACGACTGGTGGGCGAATACCGCGAAGCCTGCCGCCGGCTTGAAGGTCTGACCGCGCGCTACTGAGACACGCTGCGCCGCGCATCGGCCCGCACGCCGTGGCGGCGTGCCGTGTTCGTCTGCCGCTTGATCCGATCAAGGATTGCCCGGGTTTTGCGCCTGGCGGGGCGTGGGCGGGTAGCTGAGCGGGTATCTTCTGCGCTGATGCTCCTCCAGAAGACGCCGGCTGCGTCCTGATCAGACCGTGGCCTTCGATATCCGCACCATGTTCATGATCGCCGCCCTGCTCGGGATGGCGATGGGTGCGGTCGTGCTGCTGATGCAGCGCTCATCGCCCAGCTCGGTGCGCGGCCTGCTTGAAACAGGCTGGTCCGCGATTGCCTTCGCCTGCGCTTCGCTGCTGATCGCCCTGCGTGATCTGCTGCCCGATGTGCTGACCTTCCTGCTGGCCAACGTGATGCTCTACATCGCAATCGCCGGCAATACCTTTGGCGTGGCGCGCTTCTATCAGCGCGGCGATCTCGCGCGGCTGATCTACGGCATCGCGCTGGCAGCCAGCGCGCTCTACGCGCTGATCTACGCCCTCGGCGCCGGCATCCAGGGCCGCGTGTACGTGTACACGGCCACGCTGATCGTGCTCTTCGGCATCAAGATCTGGCTGCTGCTGCGCGAGACCCGGGGCAGCCGGGGTGTGGGCTGGGGGCTGATGCTGGTGCTGACGGCGGGCATGATGCTGCTGGCTGCAGCGCGCGCGCTGCTGTTTGCCACCTCCTCGGACGCCGACAGCGTGTTCTCCCAGCACCCGGTCAATGTGCTTCACGGCGTCGGCAGCATGTTCGCGCTGGTCTTCATGACCCTGGCCTTCATCCTGGCCGTGAACGAGCGCTACCGCCACGTGCTGCAAGACCTTGCCTACACCGATTCCCTCACCGGGCTGATGAACAGGCGCGCCTTCATGGACGCGATGGCCCGCGAGCATGCCAAGGTGCAGCGCGGCCAGACCCACTATTGCGTGGCCGTGGCCGATCTGGACCATTTCAAGCGCATCAACGACGCGCTGGGCCATGCCGCGGGCGACCGGGTGCTGGAGGCCTTTGCCTCGCGCGTGCTGGCCTGCATCCGGCCGGGTGATGTGGTGGGCCGCATCGGCGGGGAGGAGTTCGCCATCGGTCTGCCCGGCGTGAGCCAGGCCGAGGGCCTGCAGATCATCGAACGCATTCGCAAGCTGGTGGCCGCCACGCCGGTGAACTGGCGCGGCGAGCCCATCATGATCACGGTGTCGATCGGTCTGTCGCGCTGCAAGGACGCCGACACCAGCTTCGAGCAGGTGCTGCTGCGTGCCGACCAGGCGCTCTACGAGGCCAAGCTCACGCGCGACGCCACGGCTGCGAAGTAGTGCCCCGGCCCCGCATCACACCGCCCCGCAGCACGGCACGCTGCCCCACCGCAGGATATTGAGCCCCATGGACTGGACGCGTCGCGCCATCGCAAAGATCGAAGCAGACTTCCGTCGCTCCAGCGACACGCACCTCATTGCCGTGGCCCTGCCGGGCTTTCCGGGCATCGACCTGTACTTCAAGGACGAGAGCAGCCACCCTACCGGCAGCCTCAAGCACCGTCTGGCGCGCTCGCTGTTTCTCTATGCGCTGTGCAACGGCTGGCTGCACGAGCACAGCACGGTGGTGGAGGCCTCGAGCGGCTCCACCGCCATTTCGGAGGCCTACTTCGCGCGCCTGCTGGGCCTGCCCTTTGTGGCAGTGATGCCGCGCAGCACCTCGCCCGAGAAGCTTGCCGCGATCGAATTCCAGGGCGGCCGCTGCGAGCTCGTCGAGCACTCCGCGCAGGTCTACACGCGCGCCCAGGAGATCGCCCGCGAGACCGGCGGGCACTACATGGACCAGTTCACCTACGCCGAACGGGCCACGGACTGGCGCAGCAACAACAACATTGCCGAGAGCCTGTTCGAGCAGATGGCGCTCGAGCCGCACCCGGTGCCGCGCTGGATCGTGACTGGCGCCGGCACCGGCGGCACCGCGGCCACGCTCGGCCGATTTGTGCGCTACCGCCAGCACCCCACCCGCGTGCTCGTGGCGGACCCGGAGCACAGTGTGTTCTTCGACCACTACCGCACGCGCGATTGCGGCCTCACCGCCAGCCAGGGTTCGCGCATCGAGGGCATCGGCCGGCCGCGGGTGGAGGCGTCCTTCCTGCCGAGCATCATCGACGCGATGGTCAAGGTGCCTGACGCCCTGTCGATTGCCGCGGCGCATGAACTGAGCGCACGGCTGGGGCGCCGTGTCGGCGGCTCCACCGGCACGAACCTGGTGGCGGCGCTCTGGGCCGCGCAGCAGATGAGGCAGCGCGGCGAGCACGGCTCGATCGTGGCGATCCTGTGCGACGCCGGCGAGCGCTACAGCGGCACCTACTTCGATACCGACTGGCTCGCAGCGCAGGGCTTTGCGCTCGATGCCCCGCGCGCGCAGGTCCAGGCAGCGATGGACCGGGGCGAGGCGATGGCGCTCGCTGCGGCCAGCGCGGGCGCTGCGCAGGCTGCGTAGACCGAGCGCAGCACAGGCTGCTTGGGCCGAGCGCAGCGCCGGCGGCTTGGGCGCAGCGCCGCGCAAAAGCACCCTGGCGTTTCCGCAGTGCGGGCGCGCGTTTTCAGGCAGGGTGGCTGAATCCGCTTGCGGGGCGGGCATCTTCAAGCACACCCCCTGAAGACGCTTGCGGGATGCGGCTCTTCAAGGCAATGGGCTGAAGAACCGCATGGGACAAGCGGACCCGGGCAGGCGGCCGTTCAGAATCGGCGCCCCACCCGGATGGTGCTCAGTGCGCCAGCGCTTCCTCGATCTCGGCAAAGCTCGTGGCGGCGTGGCTCAGCTCGAGCGTGACCCCCAGCTGCCGCGCAATCTGCGACAGCGAGAAGATGCCGCGCACGCGCCGATGGCCCTGCGCGTCCACATCCAGCACCACGGCATGCTGGCGGTTGTGCTCGCGCAGATTGGCAATCACCGCACTCACGCGTGCATGCTCCACCTCATGCAGCAGCAGCGCCTCCAGACGCGACAGCGGCGTCATCACGTCGCCCACCTGCAGCTCGGCGTGGCGGATGCGCCGCTCCTGCGCCAGGCGGATCGGCCGCTCGCCCAAGAGGTCGGTGGCGGTAATCACGCCGGCCAACAGGCCCTGCTCGGTCACCAGCAGCATCCGCACGCCGCGCTGGCGCATGGTGCGCTCGGCGTCGCCAATCTGCGTATGGCTGTCGATCGTGGCGGCCGGCACGCGCGCCAGATCGGTCATGACATCCAGCGCCGGGCTGTCGGGTGTGAGGCGCCGCAAGGCGGCCTCGGGCTGGCAGACCCGCACCGGGCCGGTGATGGTGTGGGAGGACAGTTGTTGTGTGCGATCCATGTGAACGCTGCTCCTTGGCAAGCTGGCGCAGCGTTCGGGCGGGACACCCGGCGGCGCGCAGCGCGCAGATCATTCGATCGGCGTTCTTTCACCATAGGCAGCCTGCGCCCAAAGTGCGAGCTGCACCGGGCGCGAAAACGTGACTGAACGTGGCGCAGCGGGCCAGCTGTCAGAGGAATGACAGGCTGGCGCACCAGCACGGTGCAATCCGGCGCAATGTCAGCCCAAGGTCGGTGGTGGCTCAGCGCTTGAGGAGCTTGCGAGCGGCGTCGCCCACGGCCTGCACTGCGTTCTGACCGGCGCCGCCGAGCAGGCGCGCGAGTTCCTCGATGTTCAGCCCCAGACCTTCGGCCAGGCCGATGGTCATCTTGCCGAGCAGGTCCTCGTTGAGCGAGAAGCGTGGGTCATCGAGCCGGCCGGCCAGGGTGAACTTGATCACGATCTGGCCGCGGTCGTCCTTGAGCGCGGCGAGCACGGCCGAGCGCGGCACGCCCATGAATGCGCCCGAGGCGCCGGCCCCGCTGGCCAGATCGAGCTGGCGCAAGGTGAGCTTGCCGGGCGCGCGCAGCTGCTGCGCCTTGACGGTGCTTTGCAGATCGAGATCGAGCGTGCCGCGCTTCACACCGCCTTCGCCCGGTTTCATCAGGTAGGGCGAGAGCGCGCGCAGATCCACGTGGCGCAGCGCGGCATCGAGCGCCATGTCGCGGCTGGCCAGCTCCATCCAGCCCTGCAGGCGCACGGCACCACCGGCGTCCTGGGGCGCAGCAGACGCACCGGCAGCCCGCAACGTCGCCTGGACATCGAGTTCGCTCCTGCCCGCGAGGCTGGGCCAAGCGAGCGGGCCGAAGCGTGCCTTGATCGGATCGAGACGCAGCGCCAGCGCCGGGCGCCGCACGCTGGCATCGAAGAAGGCCACCGCACACTCAACCAGCTCGATGCGCTCCACGCGGACCGCAGGGCCGGCCGACGCAGGCGCGGACGGCGCCGGAGTGCTTGCGGTGCTGGCGGTGCGTGGGGCACTTGCCGGCTGGCGCTGCAGCAGGCCGGGCAGCACCATCAGCTCGCCACTCGCACGGCGCAACACGGTCAGTTCACCGCCTTCGATCACCACGCGGGCAATGCGAATCTCGTCGCTGAACAGGCTGCTGATCTGCGGCAGCACGCGCACCCGCGCGGCGCGCAACTCGTCGGCGGCCGGCCAGTCCGGCCGCTGCGCACGGTTGGCGCGCACCACCACGTCGCTGAGTACCACGCCCTGCCAGCTCACGCCCATGCGCCCCACGCTGGCCTGCGGGCCGAGCGCCGCCTCCACCTGGCGCTTGAGCACCTGCGTGGCGGCAATGAAGGCCAGGCCAAAGAGCAAGGCCGCCGCGGCCAGCAGCACCAGCCACACGCGCGGGCGTCGCCAGAGCGGCCGCGGCCCGGCGTGCGCGCGCCCACTCGGAACGCCGGCCGTCGCCGGGGGCGGGGACGTGTCTCGTGCGGCAGTGTCTGGCGGGGGTGTGTCGGGCTGCATGGGGCGCAACCTTAGCGCTGCCCAGGGCGCCTGCGGGCACACCGGCGCCGCCGGATGTCTCCGTCCATGCGCCGTATCCGCAGACGGCTGAACCCGGGCCGCGCCGCTCCCGCTTGACTGGTGCGGCTTTCCAGTGCATCAGCCTGGAAAGGCTTGCTGGGTGCGGTTCTTCAAGGCCACGGTCCGGAAACCCGCACCAGACAAGCGATACAGGGCCCCACGCTTGCGCCAGGGCATGGCGTGCGCGGCCCGCCCGCCTGGCAATCGGCGCTCAGCGCGCAAGATCGAGCGGCGCCTCGCCCAGCACTTCACGCAGACGCACGCGGGCCGCATCACGCTCCTGCGCGCTGGCAAAGGGCCCCACCCGGACACGGCTCAGCCCCTCGCTGAAATACACCTCGGGCCGCACGTCGGGCGGCCAGGCCATGCGCCGCACCTTGGAAAACACGTTCCAGGCCTTGGGCTCGTCGGCAAACGCGCCGACCTGCAGATAGAGCGCCGTAGTCGCAGGGGCCGCAGCGGCCGTGGCGGGCGGCGGTGCCGGCAACGGGGCGGCTGCCGGGGGCACGGCGCTGACCGATCCGCCCGTGCCCCCGGCAGGCTCGGCGTTGGCGGCCAGCTCGGCGGGCAGCGGCACCGGAGCCACATCGGCGCCGCCGCGCAAGCCCGGCGGCAGGCCGGTGCCCGGGGCAGCGCGCGCATCCGGGCGCGGATCGGCGTCGACGCGGATCAGCACGGGCGCCGCGCGCGTGGGGTCCAGCTGCAACGCACGGGCCAGAGCCGCAGAAAACACGGTCGCTCCGTCGCGCCGGGCGGCCTGCGTGCCGGCCCGCGCGACCCGGCCGCTGTCCGTGGCGGTGACGATCACCCGCAGCCCCGCCGGCCAACCCGGACTGCTGATCCAGGGTCCCTCGTCGCGGGTCGCAGCCGGTGCCGGCTGCGCGATGGTGAGCACCGCAGCAGGCTCGGCAGGTCGTCCCGGGGCTGAGCCTGCGGCCTGCCCTGGCGCTTGCGCTGCCGCGCCGCCGAGCAGCGTCAGCCCCAGCAGGAGGACAGCCAGCACTCGGGCGGGCTTCATGGCGCAACGCACTGCATTCGTCATGGACTGAAACCTTAGCAGCGCCCGGCGCAAGACACAGCAGGGCCGACGCGGCGCAGTCGGCACGGTGCAACGCTTGCACGGCGTCCAAAGCAAACGGGACGCGTGTTCGCGTCCCGTTCGGTGGAGCCAGCGCGGCGGCGCCGGTCAGCGCGGCAAGGCCGTCTCGCCCATCAGGAACAGATCGACCTCGCGGGCGACCTGGCGGCCCTCGCCGGACTTGAGCACCAAAGACACAGGGCGCCTGCGCGCCCTGTGTGCCGTGCGAAAGCCGCGGCGCCTTGCAAGGCGCTGCGGTGCGATCCGCGTGCTCAGCGCGGCAAGGCCGTCTCGCCCATCAGGAACAGATCGACCTCGCGGGCGACCTGGCGGCCCTCGCGGATCGCCCACACCACGAGCGACTGGCCGCGCCGCATGTCGCCTGCCGCAAAGACACGGGGCAGGTTGGTGCGGTAGCCGGTGTCGGCCTCGGTGCCGGCCTGGGCGTTGCCGCGGCTGTCTTTCTGCACGCCGAAGGCATCCAGCACGGGCTGCGCCGGGCTGACGAAGCCCATGGCAAAGAGCACCAGATCGGCGGGAATGGTTTCCTCGCTGCCCGGCACCTCGACCATCTTGCCGTCCTTGAACTCCACGCGCGCCGTGACCAGGGCCTTCACATGGCCCTTGCCGTCGTCCTCGAAGCGCTTGGTGGTGATGGCGAACTCGCGGTCCACGCCTTCCTCATGGCTGGAGGAGGTGCGCAGTTTCAGCGGCCAGTAGGGCCAGGACAGCAGCTTGTTCTCCTTCTCCGGCGGCTGCGGCATCACTTCCAGCTGCGTGATCGCCTTGGCGCCATGGCGGTTGCTCGTGCCCACGCAGTCGCTGCCGGTGTCGCCACCACCGATCACGACCACATGCTTGCCGGTGGCCATGATCTGCCCGGCCACCTTGTCGCCGGCATTGGCCTTGTTCTGCGGCGCGAGGAACTCCATGGCGAAGTGGATGCCCTTCAGTTCACGCCCAGGCACCGGCAGGTCGCGCGGGTACTCGGCGCCGCCGGCGAGGATTACTGCGTCGAACTGCGCGAGCAGGTCCTCGGGCGGCACGTGCTTGGTGGCGTAGTTGTTGATGCCCGCAGGCAGCGGCGCCTTGCCCACGAACACACCCGTCTTGAAGGTCACGCCCTCGGCTTGCATCTGCACCACGCGGCGGTCGATCAGCTGCTTTTCCATCTTGAAGTCGGGGATGCCGTAGCGCAGCAGGCCGCCGATGCGGTCGTTCTTCTCGAACACCGTCACGTCGTGACCGACGCGCGCGAGCTGCTGCGCGGCCGCGAGGCCCGCCGGGCCGGAGCCGACCACGGCCACCTTCTTGCCGGTCTTGGACTTGGGCGGCTGCGGCAGCACCCAGCCCTCTTCCCAGCCCTTGTCGATGATGGCGTGCTCGATGGACTTGATGCCCACCGGCTTGTCCTCGATGTTCAGGGTGCACGCTGCCTCGCAGGGGGCGGGGCAGATGCGGCCCGTGAACTCGGGAAAGTTGTTGGTGCTGTGCAGGACGGTCAGCGCATTCTTCCAGTCCTGGCGATACACCAGGTCATTGAAGTCCGGAATGATGTTGTTGACCGGGCAGCCGTTGTTGCAGAAGGGAATGCCGCAGTCCATGCAGCGCGCGCCCTGCTTGGCGGCGTCGGCATCGGACAGGCGCAGCACGAACTCCTTCCAGTGCTTGACGCGTGCCTTCGGTTCTTCGTAATGCTCTTCGAGGCGTTCGATCTCGAGGAATCCGGTGGTCTTGCCCATGTGCGTGTCTCTTTGAATCGGTTGAGCGAATGTGTGACGGTGTTCAGACCACTGCGGTCTTCCTGGCAGCCATTTCCTTGAGCGCGCGGCGGTACTCGTTCGGGAACACCTTCACGAACTTGCTGCGGGCCACAGCCCAGTGGTCCAGCAGGAAGCGCGCACGCTCGCTGCCGGTGAGCTTGAAGTGCCGCTCGATCAGGGCCTTGAGCTGGGCTTCGTCGGTCTGGTCGCGGTGCCAGACGGCGCGCTCGACCTTGGCCTCCTGCTCGGACGCAGGCAGCAGCTTCTCCAACTCGACCATGGCGGGGTTGCAGCGGCCAGCAAAGCTCGCGTCGTCGTCATAGACGTAGGCAATGCCGCCGCTCATGCCCGCCGCGAAGTTGCGGCCCGTCGCGCCCAGCACCACCACGGTGCCGCCGGTCATGTACTCGCAGCCGTGGTCGCCCGTGCCCTCCACCACCGCGGTGGCGCCGGAGTTGCGCACGGCGAAGCGTTCGCCCGCCACGCCATTGAAGAAGGCTTCGCCGTCGATGGCACCGTAGAGCACGGTGTTGCCGACGATGATGTTCTCCTCGGCCTTGCCACGGAACACGGTGGGCACGCGCACGATCACGCGGCCGCCCGACAGACCCTTGCCGACGTAGTCGTTGGCTTCACCCACGAGATCCAGCGTCACGCCGCGCGCCAGGAAGGCGGCAAAGCTCTGTCCCGCCGTGCCCTGCAGCTGGATGTGGATGGTGTCGTCCGGCAGACCCTCATGGCCATAGCGCTTGGCCACTTCGCCCGACAGGCGCGCCCCCACCGTGCGGTTAATGTTCTTCACCGGCTGGATGAAGCTCACGCGCTCCTGATGCTCCAGCGCATTGCGGCTGCGCTCGATGAGCACGTTGTCCAGCGCCTTCTCCAGGCCATGGTCCTGCGCGTCAGTGGCGCGCACGGGCACATCGGCACCCAGCTCGGGGCGGTAGAAGATGCGCGAGAAGTCGAGCCCGCGGGCCTTCCAGTGCTCGATGCCACGGCGGGTATCGAGCAGATCGGCCCGGCCGATGAGTTCATCGAAGCTGCGGATGCCGAGCTTGGCCATGAGCTCGCGCACTTCCTCGGCCACGAAGAAGAAGTAGTTCACGACATACTCGGGCTTGCCCTGGAACTTGGCCCGCAGCACCGGGTCCTGCGTGGCCACGCCCACGGGGCAGGTGTTCAGGTGGCACTTGCGCATCATGATGCAGCCTGCGGTGACCAGCGGCGCCGTGGCGAAGCCCATTTCGTCGGCACCCAGAAGCGCCGCCACGACCACGTCGCGTCCGGTTTTCATCTGGCCGTCGGCCTGCACCACCACGCGACCGCGCAGGCGGTTGAGCACCAG
>JAIXTA010000116.1 GCA_027484405.1 Burkholderiales bacterium | reverse complement strand
GGCAGGCGGGCGAATTCGCGCCATTCCCCCATGTTCCAGGCCACGAACATGAGGATGCCGGCCAGCGCCGCCAGCGGCACCTTGCTGGCCAGCGGTGCGGCCACCAGGATCACCACCAGCAGGGTCAGCGCGTGGACCACGCCAGACACCGGCGTGGCCGCACCGCTCTTCACGTTGGTCACTGTGCGGGCGATCGTGCCGGTGGCGGGCATGCCGCCGAAGAAGGGCGTGACGAAGTTGGCAATGCCCTGCGCCATGAGCTCCTGGTTCGGGTTGTGCCGGTCGCCGGTCATGCTGTCGGCCACGCGGGCGCAGAGCAGACTCTCGATCGCACCGAGCAGGGCAATCGTCACGGTCGGGATGAACAGCTGCTTGACGCTGACCCAGGTGAACTCGGGCAGCGCAAAGACGGGCAGGGCCCGCGGAATCTCGCCGAACTTGCTGCCGATCGTCTCCACCGGCCACTGCAGCCAGGCCACCAGCGCCGTGGCCGCCACCAGGGCAATGATGGTGCCCGGAATCCGGTTGAGCTTGGCGCGCTGCACGCCCGCCACCTTCCAGCCGGGCAGGGCAACGCTCCAGATCACCACCAGCGCCAGCGAGCCCGCTGCCACCGCAACGGCATGGGGGTTGATGCTGCCCAGATGCTCGGCCAGGGCGCGCAGCTGTGCCAGGAAGTCGGCCGGCATGCGCTCGATCCTCAGGCCCAGGAAGTCCTTGAGCTGCGACAGCGCGATCAGAACCGCGATGCCGTTGGTGAAGCCGATCACCACCGACACCGGAATGAAGCGCACCAGCCCGCCCAGGCGCAGGGCACCCAGGGCAAACAGCAGCACGCCGGCCAGCGCCGTGGCGATGATGAGGTTGGCCACGCCGTAGCGCTCGACGATGCCGAACACGATGACGATGTAGGCCCCGGCCGGCCCGCCGATCTGCAGGCGGCAGCCGCCCAGCGCGCTGATCAGGAAGCCCGCGATGATGGCGGTGAAGATGCCGGCCTGCGGCGGCAGACCGCTGGCAATCGCGAAGGCCATGGCCAGGGGCAGTGCCACCACGCCGACCGTGACGCCGGCCGCCACATCGCGCGCCAGCAGGCCGCGGTGGTAGCCGCGCAATGCGTCGAGGAGGACCGGCCGGAATTGCAGCGCCGCCAGCAGGCGCCGGGCGCCCTGGCCTGCAGGTTCAGCCACGCGCTACGCCCTCACGGATGCGGATGAAGATCACCCGGTCGATTATGCCGAGCCGGGGTTTGCGCTCGATCAAGAAGCGTCGTCTTGGCCCCGACTTGAGAAGTGAGATCGGCTCTGGATGCGGCTCTTCAGGGCAAATCGGCTGGAGAGCCGCACCAGACAAGCGAGAAGGGCTTCAAGTCTCATCAATTTCCTGGCCGCAGACGGACACGGATGAACACCGATGAGCATCGTTGAAGCGCTGCTTCATCCAGTCTCAAGGTGCAAGCCGGGCGTCTGACCGGCCGGGCCCGTCGTTCAGGAACTTCATCTGTGTAAATCTGTGGCCATCTGTGGCCCAAAAAGGTCTTTTCCCAGTCAGCCCGCCAGAGCAAGCCACAGCGGCGTGGCCACGGCGGCGAACACCGTGGACAGCAGCATGGCGCCCGCCACCACTGGCTGCTGGGTATTGAACTGCCGCGCCATGATGTAAACGTTCACCCCGGTGGCCATGGCAGCAGTCAGGATGACGGCAAGCGTCTCGGTGCGTGGCAGACCGATCAGCACCGCCAGCAGCCAGACCAGCAGCGGCTGCGCCACCGTCTTGATCAGTGCAATGCTCAGGCTCTGCCGCCAGGCATCGCCCAGGGTGTAGCGGGCCAGGCCCATGCCCAGCACCAGCAGGGCCACGGGCGCGGCCGCCTTGCCCAGCCAGCTCAGCGGCACATCCAGCCAGGGGGGCAGGCGTCCGAGCGTGGCACCCCAGAGCGTGCCCAGCAGAATGCCCGCAACGATCGGGTTGGTCAGCACGCCCACGGTGGTCTTGCCCAGGCCGGCCAGTGAAAGCGCGCCGTGCTTGCCCCATTCGATCGAGACCGTGACCAGGGTCCAGAGGATCAGCGCGTTGAAGACGATGATCAGCGCCACCGAGGGCACGGCCGCCTCGCCCAGCAGCACCTTGGTCAGCGGCAACCCCAGCAGCACGATGTTGGAGAACACGCCACCCAGCGCAAAGACCGAGCCTGCGGTGCTGTCGAGCGCAAAGGCCCGCGCAGCCACCAGGCGCCCCAGCGCAAACACGGCCAGGCAGCTGCCGAAGTACACGCCCAAAAGGCGCACATCCACCGGCGGCAGTTCATGGGCCTGCGCCATCAGCCGGAACAGCGTGGCCGGCAGCAGCACCACGAAGCACAGGCGGTTCAGCGCCTCGGTGACGCGTTCCGGCACGCCCGCCAGGCGGCTGCCCGCATAGCCGACGGCGACCAGCGCAAACAGCGGTGCCGACAGCAGGAGCAGCGACAAAAAGGCGTTCAGGATCCGGCTCCGGACAGGGCGCGGGCCTCAGCGCCGCGCCGCACGCTGCGCCGCCGGATCGATGTCCACAAACGGCCACCAGTGGCGCAGGAAAGGGTGCCCGAGGTAGCCCTGCAGGGCCGGATGCATGAGGTCCGTGCCGTAGCGCGTGACGTGAAAGCGATAGGGCGCCCAGGCGATCATCATTCGCTGCAGGCGCTGCAGGATGGCCAGGCGTTCCGGGCCGTCGGGCAGACGCTGCTGCGCCTCGTAGAGCCGGTTGTATTCGGGCAGGTCGAAACGGGCGTCATTGGCTTCACTCGCTGCCGGGCCGTAGGCGAGCGACAGGAAGAAATCACTGTCCGGGCTGCCAGCGGCCCAGGCGCTGCCCCACATCATGAGGCTGCCAGCGCGTGCTGCCTTCATGTTCTCCGGCCACTGCTGGATCTTGAAGCGCATTCGCAGGCCGACGGCCTTCAGGCTCTTGAACCACGTGTCATTCAGATTGCGGCTGAGCTGATCCGGCTGGCTGGCCAGCTCGATGGTGAGTGGCGAGCCGTCCGGGAGATCGCGCCAGCCGTCGCCGTCCTTGTCCACATAGCCGTACATGTCCAGCAGGGCCTTGGCGCGCGCCGGACTGTATTCGCTCATCTCGCTGCGGAACCTGGCGTCGTAGCCGTAGGTGCCATAGGCAATGGGCCCCTGGGCCGCGCGGGCCTGGTTGCCGCGCGTGAGGCGGATTTCCTCGTCGATGTTGTACGACAGCGAGATGGCGCGGCGCAGGGCGACTTTCTCCGGCGTGTAGCCGCCCACGATCGGGTCGTCCATGTTGAAGTAGGTCAGCACCACTTCGGGCTGAAGGCGCCGGTCCAGGCGCAGGCCGCGCCGCTGCAGATTGGGGGCCAGCTGGTTGTTCGGGATGGCGATCGGCGCAAACTGCGGCGGCAGGCGGTCAAGGAAGTCGTGCTCGCCGTTCAGGAAGGACAGCCAGCGCGGCTGCTGCTCCTCGATGATCGAGATTTCCACCCGGTCCAGCATCGGCAGGCGACGGCCGCGCATCTGCTGAGCGATCGCCTGTGCCGCGGCATCGTCCGGTGCGGGCTCGGCGTCGAACACGCGCTCGCGGTAGCCCGGGTTGCGGGACAGCACGATCTGCGAGCCGCGCCGCCAGCTCGTCAGCACGAAGGGGCCGGTGCCCACCGGCACGGACATGACGTTGTCGCCCTCGGCCTCCACCACTTCGCGCGCCACCGCGCCCATGGTGGAGCCATCCGTGAACTGCAGGTGAAAGCGCGGATTCGGCTGGGCCAGGCGAATCTCCCAGGTGTAGCGGTCCAGCACGCGGATGCCATCCACCGGCTCGTCGTAGGGGAAGGGCTGCTTGCGCTCGATGCTGCGCTTGCGCAGTTCGCTCAAGCCGAGCACCTTCGCCGTCTCGAAGGTGGAGAGCAGCGGGCTCTTCCAGCGCGGGTCGTAGATACGTTTGAAGGAATACACGTAGTCAGCCGCGACCAGCTCGCGTTTCTTGCCCTTGAAAGCAGGGTGATCGGTGAAGAAGATCCCTGGTTTCAGGCGGAAGGTGAAGCGCGTGAAGTCCGCCGAGATCTCCGGCAGGCCAGTGAGGGTGTTCGGGACGATCTTCGCCGGCCGGGCCAGATAGTCGAAGGTCAGCGGCGCATCAAAGATGTGCCCGGCGATCATGCGCGAGTACAGGTCCTGCAGCTGCACCGGATCGAATCCGGTTTCGGCCACCGGAAAGGCATACCGCAGCACGCGTGGCTCGGCAGGCGGCACGGCCGCTGTGCTCTGTGCGAGCACTTGCCCAGCCATCGATGCGGCGCACAGAAAAATGGCCAGCAGGGCGCTGGCCATCGTTCGATTCAGTCTGATCACGCTGCTCACTTCTTGGGCAGCTTCTCGGTGTCGATGTCGAGGTACTGCCAGTTGGCCCGCACGAAGGGGTTGCGGTGATAGCCCACCACCCACGGCTGCGTGAGGTCGGTCACGATGCGGTGGCTCGTGATCTTGTAGGGCATGTAGGTCACCATGATCTTCTGGGCGCGCTGCATCAGCTCGAAGCGCTCGGGGCCGTCGGGCAGGTTGCGCTGGGCCTCGTAGAGCTTGTTGAACTCCGGGTGGTCGAAGCGGGCGTGGTTGGCCTGGCCGCGGTTCGGGCCGAAGCCCAGCGCGAGGAAGGTGTCGCCATCGGGGTTGCCGGCGCTCCAGCCTACGCCCCACATCATCAGCTTGCCGGCGCGGCTCTGCTTGAGCTGCTCGGGCCACTTGGCCAGCTTGAACTCGATCTTGATGCCGATGCGCTTCATGTCCTTCTGCCACTGCTCCTGCAGCTGGCGGCTGGTCTGATCGGGCTGGCTGGAGTACTCGAGCACGAGCGGCTTGCCATCGGGCAGGTCGCGCCAGCCGTCGTTGTTCTTGTCGGTGTAGCCGTACATGTCAAGCAGGGCCTTGGCGCGCGCGACGTTGAATTCGCTCATCTCGGTGCGCAGCTTCGGGTCGAAACCGAAGGTCAGCGGTGCGATCGGGCCGTTGGAGGGCACGGCCTGGTTGCGACGCACGAGGCGGATCTCCTCGGGCGAGTTGTAGGCCAGGGCAATCGCGCGGCGCAGGGCGACCTTCTCGGGCGTGTAGCCGCCGACGATCGGGTTCTCCATGCCGAAATAGGACACGGTCACATCCACCAGCGGGCCGCGCTCCATCTGGATGCCCTTGTTCTTCAGGAAGGGTGCCAGCTGGTTGTTGGGAATGGCGATGTTGGCGAACTCGTTGGGAAGGCGCTCCATCAGGTCCATTTCGGCATTCTGGAAGGCGAGCCAGCGCGGCTGGGCTTCCTCGATGATGGAGATGTGCACTTCGTCGAGCATGGGCATCTTGCGGCCCTTCAGACGCGCGGCGGTGGCCTGGGCGGCAGCGTTGTCGGCCGGGGCGACCTCGGCGTAGATCTCCTCGCGGAAGTTGGGATTGCGCTCCAGCACGATGCGCGAGGAGCGACGCCATTCCTTAAGGCGCCATGCACCGGTGCCCACGGGGTGTTCCATCATCTTGTCGCCATAGGCCTCGACCACCTCGCGTGCCACGGCGCCAAACACCGAGCTGTCTGTCATCAGGTAGTGGAAGCGCGGGTTGGCGCTGCCCAGGTTGAACTGCACCGTGTAGCGGTCCAGGGCGCGTACGCCGCGCACTTCGCGGTCATAGTCGAAGGGGGTCTTGTTCTTGATCGATTCCTGGCGCAGTTCCGACAGATCAAGCAGCTTGTCGGCCTCGAGCAGATAGAGCTGCGCGCTCTTCCAGCGCGGGTCGTAGTGGCGCTTGATGGCGAACACGAAGTCCTGTGCCGTGAGCTCGCGCTTCTTGCCCTTGAAGGCCGGATCGTTGTCGAAGTAGATGCCCGGCCGGACCTTGAAGGTGAAGGTCTTGAAGTCCGGCGAGATCTCCGGCAGCGCGGCGGCCGCACGAGGAACGATCTTGACCGGGCGCTCGAGGTAGCTGTAGGTCAGCAGCGAATCGAAGATGCCTTCGGTGACCGTGCGCGAGTACAGATCGGAAATCTGCGCCGGGTCGAAGCCGGTCTCGGCGATCGGGAAGGCATAGCGGTAGATCTTCTTGGGGCCGTTGCCTGCCGCAGCTTGTGCCTGGGCAGGAGCGGACACCGCCGCGAAGGATGCAGCAACCAGGATGGCGGCTGTTGCACGGGCGACAAATGCACGGAGCATGGACGGAGTTCCACTGATCGAAGGCGCGCACATTAGCGCCAGCGGGGCTGCCGGCGCATCGCGGTAACTACGGACAAACCCGATCAACACCGCATGACGCAAAGTTCGCAAGCATAGCGTTCGCTCTGGTGTAATCGCGCCTTCGCCAAATTTCCAGGGGGCTCGACGCGCCGTGTTTGCATACATTGTCCGGCGACTGTGGCAGATGATCCCGACACTATTGGGTGTCATTCTGCTGGTCTTCTTCTTGTTCAAGCAGTTCGGCGGTGATCCTGCCGAAATCCTTGGCGGTCTCAACGCCACCCCTGAGCAGATCGCCTCGATCCGCGACCAACTCGGCCTGAACCAGCCTGTCTGGTATCAGCTCTGGCTGTTCGTGAAGAGCGTCTTCACCTTCGACTGGGGCAACAGCTGGGCCACGGGCCAATCTGTGTCCAAACTCATGATCGAGCGCGTGCCCGCCACGTTGACGGTCATGGTCCCGCTGC
>JAIXTA010000019.1 GCA_027484405.1 Burkholderiales bacterium | reverse complement strand
TCGTCGAGCGCATCCTGCACAACATGGGCATCCTGTTCGACCGCAGCTTTGCCAGCGTCCAGGAGCTCAACCGCTTCCGCAAGGAGCTCACCCGCAGCGTCGGAGACAAAGTCGGGCAAGAACTGGACAAGCTCAGCGGCGGGGGCGATACGGCGGCCGCTTAAGCGGCAATAGACTCGGAAGCTTTCCCGCCGCACAACAAGGAAAGCCACCATGCAATACCGCCGCCTGGGCCGCGCCGGCCTCAAAGTGTCCGAACTCTCCTTCGGCAGCTGGGTCACCTTCCACAACCAGGCCGATGTGAAGGCCGCCGTCGAGATGATGGCGGCCGCCTGGGACCACGGCGTCAACTTCTTCGACAACGCCGAGGTCTACGCCAAGGGCGAGAGCGAGCGCATCATGGGCGCCGCGCTCAAGAAGCTCAAGTGGCCGCGCGAGAAGGTCGTGGTCTCCACCAAGTTCTACTGGGGCCTGAACGACGGCCCCAACGAGCGCAACACGCTCAACCGCAAGTACCTGCTGCAGGCCATGGATGGGTCGCTCAAGCGACTGAACATGGATTTCGTCGACCTGGCCTACTGCCACCGCCCCGACCCGCACACCCCGATCGAAGAAACCGTCTGGGCCATGAGCGACATGGTCACGCGGGGCAAGGCCCTGTACTGGGGCACCAGCGAATGGAGTGCCGATGAGATCCGCGCCGCCTGGCTGATTGCCGACAAGCACCACCTGCACAAGCCCGTGGTCGAGCAGCCGCAATACAACCTCTTCCACCGCAAGCGCGTGGAGAAGGAGTACGCCCGGCTCTATGAAGACTGCGGCATCGGCCTCACCACCTGGAGCCCGCTGGCCTCTGGCCTGCTGTCCGGCAAGTACCGCAAGGGCATCCCCAAGGGAAGCCGCGGCGCGCTGGAAAACACCAAGTGGCTGGCCGATCAGCTGATCGACAAGCCCAAGAACGCCGCCACCGACAAGCTCGAGAGAATCGCCAAGGAGCTCGGCTGCACGCTCTCCCAGCTCGCCATCGCATGGTGCGCCAAGAACCCGAACGTCTCCACCGTCATCACCGGCGCCTCCAAGCTCGCGCAGGTCAAGGAGAACATGAAGGCCGTCGAAGTCATCGCCAAGCTCACGCCCGAGGTGATCGCCAAGATCGAAGAGATCACCGCGCCGCTGGCGGGTTGATGGGGTGCATCGCCGTCCGGGTCTGGCGCCCGGACGGCGATAGTGAGATTGGCTCTGGGAGCCGTAGGCGGGATTTCGGCGAGCACTGCTCGCCTCCGCCGCAAGACCGAGCGCTTACCACCGCGAGGCCCCTGCGTCACTAGATTGTGGTTTGGCGCGGTTCTTCAGGGCAAAGTGGCTGGAGAAGCCCGTGGGACAAGCGGAAAGCTGCTTGAGTGGCTAGGCGGCATCCTGAGACAAAGGCGCCACGTACTCTGCCCACCCGATCACGTTGCCTGGGCCCAAGTGAATCTCCCAGCGGAAGCCCTCCTTGAACAGATCAGCATCCTGCTCAAGCACCACCAGCCGCGCGATGGCATCAGCGCATTCGCCTGGCGCGAGGAATGACGGCCCCACGAACTCAAGCATTCCGAGGAAGTAGTCAGTCGATCGGCCGGGGATGCGGTGATTCGGCAGGCGGCGGGACTCAAGGCCCGACCTTGCATCGGGTTCAACGCAGACTCGTACACGCGCACAAATCAATGCTTCGCTCAACGGGTTCTCCTGCGGGTCGATAGACGCAAGCGAGCCGAGCAAGGTACTCATCTCGGCCATAAGGCCAATTCTCGCCTCGGCTGCTGCGACGCGACAATCGATTCACTCGGACGATTCGACTGCACGCACCGGAGAGGTTCTGCCACGGAAGTCAAGATTTGACCCAACCCACCGCCCTCGTCACCAACGCCCTCGAGTTCGCCGGCCCGCCCTCGGTGGCGGCGCTGCTGGACGCGGGCTTTGCCGTCACGGTGCACGACCGCAGCTTCAGGTCGCAGCATGCGCGCGAGGCCTACGCCGCCGCCCACCCGAAGGTGCGCGTGCTGGCGGAGCAGGACGCAGACGCGATCATCGCCGCGGCCTGTGGCGATCACGGCGCGCTCAATGTGCTGGTGAGCAATGACGCCTGGCCGGCGGTGCACGGCCCGACCGAGCAGGCGAATGTGCAGGCCCTGCGCGACACGCTGGACGCGCTGGTGGTGTTTCCCTTTGCGCTGATGAAGGCGGCCATGCCGGTGCTGCGGCGCACGGCGGGCTCGCGCGTGGTGATGATCACCTCCAACCGCACCAAGCTGCCCGTCCATGGCGGCGCGATTCCGGATGCGGCGCGCGCCGCACTCAATGCCCTGGTGCGGTCCTTCAGCATCGAGCTGGCGGCCGACGGCGTGCCGGTGAACGCCATTGCGCCGAACTACCTTTACAGCGAAACCTACTACCCCAAGGCCGTGTTCGTGGACAACCCCAAGGGCCGCGACTTTGTGGAGCAGGTGGTGCCCGCCGGGCGGCTGGCGCGGCCCGAGGAAATGGGCGAGCTCGTGCGCTACCTCGCTACCAATAGCGGCACATTCATGACCGGCGCGGTCATCGACTTCTCCGGCGGCTGGCCGGTGGCACCCAAACGTCCGGACTAAGCGCAGCAAGATTGACTTTCCGCGCTGCAGGCGGGGTTCGGCGAGCACTGCTTGGCCCCGGCGGACCGACGGGCGCCTGCCCGCGCGAGGCTCCTGCGTCACTCGATGGTGGTTTGGCGCGGTTCTTCAGGGCAAGGTGGCTGAAGAGCCGCACCAGACAAGCGAAGAGACCCTGCACAAGGCCCCATTCAGCGCGGGCTGCTCCACTTTCCACCCTGCGCCAGGCAGCTCTTGCGCGTGTCTTCCAGCAGCTTGGCGTCGCGCTTGTAGTAGCGGGCGTTCATCGCGCCGCCGAAGATGCCCTCGCAGGTGCCTTGCGGTGCGGGCGGGCACGTGGCCGAGAATCGCACCGTGGCTTTGTAGGTCTGGCCCGCGAGTTCGAACTCCGACATGCCCTTGCAGGCCTCGCGGAAATCGGCCGGCGGCATAGTGCGGTTTTCGGCGCAGTCACTGATCAACACGCGCTGGGTGCCGATCTTGAAATCGCCTTCGAGCAGACAGGTCTTCTCCTGCGCGAAGACGGGTGCGATCAATCCCATCAGCAATGCAGCGCCGGCAAGTGCACAAGAAACGGGCGGGGTGGCAATCATGGGGCCTCCGAGGCAGCACGCCGCCCCCGTGCGGCGCACCGGGCTCGGCCACTCGGTTGTATCTGAGGCCGCGTTGCGCATCCACCCGGTACCGCCCCGGCCTCGCGCGAACATGGGAGCAGCGCACTAAGCTGCCCGCAGCCACAGACCGGAGCACACCATGCACCCAGGGGCCTGCCATTGCGGCGCCATCCGCCTCACCCTGCCGTCCACCCCCACCAAGGCCACGCTGTGCAACTGCTCGGCCTGCCGCCGCGTGGGCGGGCCCTGGGTGTACTTCGAGTGGGGCACGGTGAAGATCGAGTACGACGAAGGCGCGCGCGGTGAGTACGTGTGGGGCGACCGGACCCTGCGCCGTGTGTTCTGCACGCGCTGCGGCTGCAGCACGCACTGGGAGCCGCTGGACGAGACACCGGGCGCGCGCTGCGGCGTGCATCTGGGCAACTTCTCGCGCGAGCTGCTGGCCAGCGTGCCGGTGCGGCGCTTTGATGGCGCAGACACCTGGACCTTCATCGACCCATGATCCACGGAACCACCGGCCCGCATCCGGCTGCGTTGCTGCTGGCCGGCGCATGGGCCACCGGCTGCGGCATGGTGGTCATGCACCGCGCGGGCCTGCCCACCGGGCTGCTGCTGATGCAGGTTGCCGCGCTCGCCACGGCCGTGCTGATGGCGCTCACCGGCGCCGGGCTGCGCCGGCTTGCCGCGCCACACGGGTTGGGGCTCGCACTGTGTGTGCTGCTTGCCGCCAGCCTGCTGCTGCCCTGGCTGCTGGGCGGTGGCGCACAGTCACGTTGGCTGGCACTCGGTGCGTTCCGGCTGCATCTGGCCCCTGTGGTGCTGCCGCCGCTGCTGGTCCTGCTGGCGCACGCCACGGCGCACAAGACGCCGGGCGCCGCCTGGGCGGTGCCGGGCACGCTGTTGCTGGCCGGTGTGGCCTTGGCGATGCAGCCGGACCCCGCCCAGCTGCTGGCCTTCACCCTGGCGGCGGGGGTCGTGTGCTGGCCGCTGAGACCACACAGGGGGCTTGCGGCGCTGGCGCTTGCATTGGCCGCTGGCCTGAATCTGCTGGCCTGGCGGCGCCAGACGCCTCTGGACCCGGTCCCGCATGTCGAGGGCATTCTGCACATGGCGTGGACACAGGGGCCAGCGCTGTTCGGGCTGGCGGTCCTGGGGGCGGGCGCGGTGCTGGCCACCCTGCTGGGCCTGCGCCGCCGGGATGCGGGGTCCGCGGCGCTGTACTTCGCGACGCTGTACGCACTGGCACCGCTGCAGATCACGCCGGTCCCGCTGGTCGGCTGGGGTGCGGGGCCGCTGCTGGGCTTTGGCGCGATGCTGATGGCACTCATGGCCACGCGCGCTGACGCTGCGGCGCCGCGCCGCTCGGCCTGAAGCTGCACCGCACACCGCCGCAACACGGGTTCTGCGCTGATGCGGCGCTTCGAGGAGATGCGGCGCACCGCGCACAACCGTGCCGGCCTGGAAGCCTTTCCGCTTGTCTGGCGCGCCTCTCCAGCCCCTTTGGCCCGAAGAGGCGCGCCAGCGCTCGATCTGCAGATTCAAGTCCGGGCTTGGCAATCGCCGATTCGCCGGGTGCGGGTGGCCGCATGGCGCAGGCGTGCACAGGCTCAGTGCGCCGGGCGCGTGCCGCGCAGCATCTGCACGCCCAGGCCGACCAGCCAGACACTCCACAGGATGAAGGCCACCATCGGCGCATGAGCCAGGGGGCCGACGCCGAAACCGATCGCCGTACCCAGCTGCTCGCTCAGACCCACCACGAATAAGACCGCCGCCAGCCAGCCCGCGGTCTTCAGCCAGAGCGGCTGGCCCACGGCCCGCACCATCAGGATCGTCCACGCGGCCATCAGCATCTGGCCGAGGTGCTCGCCCAGGCCGACGCCAAGCAGCTGGTGCTGGGCAGCAAACAGCTGCTCGATGCCGGCTGCATCGGCCGGGCTGGCAAAGGCATGCAGGCGTGCCAGGGTCGGCACGAGGAAGGTCCAGCGCGCCAGGGCGATCCACTGCACCAGGGCGCTGGCCAGCCCCACGAGCGTGGCCGTGCGCATGCGCGGATCGTCGCGGTCGAGCGCGAGCAGGCCGAGGGCGAACACGCCGATGCTCATGGCGTAGGCGTACCAGACCCAGACCAGGCCCGGGCCTGCGCCATGAAAGGCCCGCAGCACCTCGGCCGCGGGCGCACGCAGCACCTCCGGGTAGTGAAAGTTGGCGCTCAGGATGCCGAAGGGCACCTGCACGATCAGCGGAAAGAGCAGCAGAGCCCAGGCACCGACGCGGCGGGCGGTGGTGATTGGCTGGGGGTTCCCAGCCGTGTGGGTGTAGGTGGGGGTGGGAGCGGGCCGCGCGGCCGAAGTGGCCGGGTGGGTGGACAGGATGGGCAGGGAAGACATGGTCAGGCTCCTATCGATGCGCTTGTGAACGTTGTAGACAGTGCGAATGTCTGCGATGCGGGCAGCAGGGCAGGCAGCAGGACAGACCTCAGGGCTTGAACACCAGGCTGACGCCGGGCGTGGGATTCACCTTGGTCTTGAAGCCGCGCGCGGCGGGAATGACCGCCACCCCGAGGCGCAGCGCCACCTTGGGGTGGGGCCGGACCTGTGCCCCGGCCTCGACGATGACGAAATTGCGCCCGTCGCGCGGTCCATCCACACCGCGCAGCGCGGAGGCCGAGACATACCAGCGGTCATCGAACCAGCGCGTTGCGCCGACGCGCGCAAAGCCCGAGGCCTCACTGCGCGCTGAACCCGGATCACGCAGGATGGTGCTGTAGTAGCCGGCGTGCACGGAGTAGTCGCCCTTGCGGTACTCCAGGCCCACGGACGGGTTGCGAAACCCGTTCAGGCTCCACTCGCCACTGTCGCTCTGGGCGAGGGCGGACGTGGCGCTGCCGAGCAGCAGGATGGCAAATACCGACTTGCGGGTGGCGCGGACTGCGGTCAAGCTCATGGTCAATCTCCTTGAAACGAGGGGGCTGGGATGAGTGGCAGTGTGTGCGTCGCCCACCCCGGCGACCATGACCCAACACGCAGCCGGCATGACCCAACGCGCATTTCGCACCCCCACCGTGTCTGCCGGGCTGGCGCACGGCCTGCAGCAATACGCACTGGCACTGGGCCAGCCCCCCGCCCAGGTCCAGGCGGCGTTCGGGCGGCACGCCCGGCACCTGACCGACCCGGACTACCGGATTTCGTGCACGGACTACGACCGCGCCTTCGTCCAGCTGGCTGCGCACGGCGATGAAGCGCTCTTTGGCCTGCAGTTCGGCGCCGCCTCCCGCCTGGCCGACCTCGGCGTGCTGGGCTTCGTGCTGCTGTCCAGCGCCACGCTGGGTGAGGCCTTGCGGGCCTACCAGCAATACCAGCGCGCCCTGGGTGAAACCTTGCAGCTGGACCTGCAGGTGCAGGGTGCGCAGGCGCGGCTGAACCTGCTGCCGGTGGACGCCAGCGCCGCGCAGCCGCACCGCATCGAGGCCATGGTCGCCGCCGTCCATGTGCTGATTGCCGAGCTGTGCGGACGCGCACTGACCTGGCAGGCGGTCTATCTGCCGCATCTGGATGGCAGCACGCAGTCGGCCCGCCGAGCCCAGGCGGCAGCACGGCTGCTGGGCTGCGCGCCGGAACCGGGCGCAGCAGCGCTCGTGTTTGCAAGCGCCGCACTGGACGCCGCCGTGCGTCCTTCGGGGGCCGATGCCTCGGTGGCCGCGGCGCTGCACGCGCACATGCAGCGCCGCCTGCAGGCCCTGCCCAGCGAAGGTGTGGCCACGCGTGCCGGCGCCGCACTGCGCCGCCGGATCAAGCGCTGCGAGCAGCCCAGCCTGGGGGATATTGCCTCTGACATCGCCATGAGCCCGCGCGCCTTGCAGGCGCAGCTGCAAGCCGAGGGTCAGACCTTTCGCACCCTGGCAGATGTGATCCGGCAGGAAACAGCGGAGTTCTTCCTGCGCCGGGGTGCGACCACGCGGGAGGTCGCCACCCTGCTGGGGTTTTCCGAAGAGGCCGCGTTCTCGCGCGCCTTCAAGCGCTGGGCCGGCCTGCCGCCGGACACCTGGCGCAGACAGGCTGCACCGACGCAATGACGGATCGGCGACGCGCTTCGGTTTCGTTGAGCGCGCACCGACGCAGCGCATACCTCCAGTTACGCCGCCCGTCACTTCGATCATCGACCGGCACGCAGCCGGCACCTAGTCCGCGCTCCACCACAGCACCCGCCAGGGAGGGCGCCATGATCGACCTGTTTGCTCGACTGCATGCTGCCGCCGCAGGCAGTGTGCTTCTGCTGGGCTTGCTGCACGCGCTCCCGGCCACCGCCCAGGCGCAAGGCGCGCCGGTGATTCCAAGCGGCGCCTCGATCGAACGGACGGAGCCGCTGCGTGATGGACGCCGCCTGACCAGCCTGTGCATGGGCCGCGGCTCGCCCCTGGTTCTCATCGAAGCAGGCCTCGGTGAACCGGCCACCCAAAGCGGCAGCTGGGCTGCGGTCATGACGAAAATTTCTGCGCAGACCCGCGTCTGCATCTACGACCGCGCCGGCACGGGCGCCAGCAGCCTGGCCCCGGCCGGCCCGCGCAGCCCGGCTGCGGTGCTTGAAGACCGCGCTGCAGTGCTGCACAGCCTCATGGGGCAGCGAATCGCGCCCTACGTCGCCGTCGGTCACTCGATTGGCGGGCTGATCCTGATGGCATCCACCGCGCCCGACGCACCGACGCGCACGTTTCCCATCGCAGCGGCGGTCCTGGTGGACAGCGCGCATCCCGAACAATGGACGCGCTGGGTCAAGCTGCTTGAAGACGCCGCAGCACGCGGTGACCGCAGCGGCGAAGGCGGCCGGCAAGCACTGGCCGCGCAATGGGCGACGCCCGACCGGAACCCGGAGCGCCTGGACCTGCAGGCGCTGGCCGCAGCGGCACGCCGCGCGCCCGGCTTTGGCGCCACGCCACTGACCCTGCTGCGCCATGCCGATCAATGGAAGGTGGATCCTGCGCTTTCACCCGCGCTGGCAGCGCAGGTGCAGGCCAGCATGACCGAGCTGCAGCAGGATCTGCTCAAGCACGGTACGCGCGCGAGCCTGCGTGCATCGGCCCGGGGCGGACATGCCCTGCAGGCCGAGGACCCCGAGCTGGTGGCCGGCGCCATCCTCGAACACGTGGCCGCCGTGCGCCGCCGCCCCTGACATGCGCCGCGCCCTACCCACGCTGCCTCGGCCCCGACCCGTCGCCGCAGTGGCGGCCGGGGCGGTGCCGAAACGGCAACAACCGCTGACGCGGCATTGGCCGGTCACAAATTTCTGCGTGCTCCAGTCAAAGAGTTCACCGCCGCAAACGCGGCATGAACCGGAGCACACAGATGCCTTCCTCCTCCTCGAACAAAGCTCAACGTCCCATCCCTGCCCTGCTGCGCCGCCTGGGTCTGGTGGCCAGCCTCAGCGCCGCCGCCCAGGCCCAGGCCGCCGCCGGCCCCGTGCCGGAGCCGGGTGCACTGGCTCAGGATGTGCCTGTCGTGGCCGTGGTGAACGTCCCTGCCCCCTGGTATGCCGCAGACGCGCTGATCGCCCGCCGCATGAAAGCCACCACGGCCGAATATCAGGCGGCCCCCGGGCTGCTCTGGAAGTACTACACCCTGGCCGACAACGCGCCCGAGCTGAGCCCGCTGGTCCCGGCCGATGTGGCACGCGTGCCGGCGCGCGCCGACACCGAGCGCACCTTTGGCGGCATTTATCTCTGGAAAGACGCACGCGCTGCGGGCGCCTGGTTCGGACCGGCCTGGTTCGAACGGGTGCGCAAGATCCGGGGCGTGGACGGTCGCGTCAGACTGTTCGAAGCGCCGGTGGTGCTGGACAACTCGCCGACCGGCACCGACCCGGCCAGCCTGGGCGGGCGCTATGCCGTGGCCACGCTGCTGACGGTGCCGACGCCGGCCGGGCTGTCGCGCGAGGCCCTGATTGCGGCCTTCCGCGCCTCGATCCCGACCTACCGCTCGGTGGAAGGCCTGCAACGCAAGTACTTCATCATCACGGCCGACGGACGCATGGGCGGCATCTATCTCTGGCGCAGCCTGACCGATGCGCAGGCGCACTTCACGCCCGCCGCGCTGGCCGCAGCAAAGATGCGCTATGGCGCTGCACCCGTGCTCGAGTGGTTCGAAGTCCCGCACGTGGTGGCCGGCCAGGCCAGCCAAGTGCAATGAAGCGTCCGAAACCACGCAGCAGGGAGCCCGCATGAAGATCACCAACCCCGATCCCGAGCTGCTGCAGGCGGCCCTCGACGGCAAGCTGCCGGCCGTCGAAGCCCTGCTCGGGCTGATCCAGCCCGGCGTGTTCCAGCTGGCCGTGCGCATGCTGGGCAACCGCGACGATGCGGCAGACGCCACCCAGGAGATCCTGCTGCGCGTGGTCACGCACCTCGGCAGCTTCCGTGGCGAGTCGGCCTTCAGCACCTGGGTGTACCAGGTGGCACGCAACCAGCTGCTCACGGCGGCCACCCGTTCGCGCGAGCATCCGGAGCTGTCGCTCGACGAGTTGCAGGCCCGCCTCGGGCAGGGTCTGGCCTTCACCGAGCAGCTGCAGGCCGAGGCGCTGCGCATGGGGCTCCATGCCCCGGGGCAGCTGCCCGGGCCGGAAGAGGCGGTGGTTGCGCGCGAGATGGCGGTGAGCTGTACGCAGAGCATGCTGATGGCGATGGACCGGGACCAGCGCCTGGCCTATCTGCTGGATGTGCTCTTCGGTCTGGATGGCGAGCAGGCCGCCGCCGTGCTGGAGATCAGCCCGGCGGCCTATCGCAAGCGGCTGCAGCGTGCCCGCGACGCCTTGAACACCCACATGGGCGGCACCTGCAGCTACATCCGCGAAGACGCGCCCTGCCAGTGCGAGAAGCAGCTGCCGGCGCGCCGCGCCCACCCCGGCCCGGCACGCTACATCCCCTTGAAGCTGGTGGACAGCGAGCGGCCGGCGGTGGCCGCGCACTTCGAGCAGCTCAAGCGCCTGGGCGACGCCATGGCCGTGTTCCGCGGCTTCCCGGCCTTTGCCGTACCCGAGCAGCTGGTGGCCCATCTGCGTGCCGTGCTCGCGCCGACACCGTGAGCTTGGCCTGCCCGCGACATGCGAAGTCGCAGGCGTCTGAACGCAATGGCGCCGAAGGCCGGTGAATGGCCGATGAATGGCCGGTGACTGAACGCACGCTCTGGCCTGGGGTGCGACCGACAGTGGCGCAGCACGCTGCGCAGCCCCTTTGTGGAACACGCCATGCGCCCTCGCGCGATGCCGCCCGCGTCATGCGCCGGCGCGCGCCTGCACGGGCTCGACGCAACGCTCTGGCAGCGCACCGGCGTGACCCCGTGCTCACGCGCTGCGCCAGGGTCCGGGGCTAGCCGTCGCGCTGCCTGCGTCAGACTGCGCGCTTGCAAGCACGAGGCTCCGGCGCGACATCTCGCTTGTCTGGTGCGGCTCTTCAGCCACTTTGGCGTGGAGAACCGCATGAACGCTCAATGTGCCTGCGCGAGTGCGGGCGTCAGCTCAGCACATCCATGCTTGCGAGGGTGCCGCGCGCGCCGGCCTGCGCTGCACCGCCCAGGGCGTAGAGCGCTTCTCCGGCGGCAACCAGCCCGTGTCCATGGCGGGCAGTGGGCAGACTGCTCAGCCGAACCCAGCGCACTGCCTCCCACACGTAGAGCGTGCTGCCCACCGAGGGCGGATCGAAGAGCTCGCCGCCCGCAGCCACTAGGCGGCCGCGCCACACGGCAGCCGCGATGCCACCGCGCGGCTCCGGGAAGGGCGCGCCTTCGCGCCAGCGGTCGGCCTTGGGGTCGTAGATGTGATGGGCGCCCTGCGGGGCGTTGTTGCCAGCCACGGTGCGGCCGCTGATGATGTGCAGCTCGCCGGCGAGGGCCGCGCCGCCATGGGAGTTGCGCGCCAGCGGCAGCGGTGCAGCGCGGCGCCAGCGGCCACCCTCCAGCACGAGGTGCTCGTCGACGTCGGCATGATCGCGCCAGGCGGCATTGGCGCTGCCCGTGGGCGCACGCCCGCCGATGAGATGCAGCCGGCCATCGAGCATGAGCGGCACGGCTTCGCCGATCGGCCGCGGCAAAGGCTCCTGCTCCGCCCAGCCCGCGCCCTCCAGACGCAGTACGCGCGGCGTCGCGATCCATTGGGTGCGGCTCTCACCACCAATGAACCCGCCCACTGCCAGCAGACTGCCGTTCACCGAGGCGAGATGGACATGATGCGAGGGTGTAGGCAGCGCAGGCGCCTCGCGCCATTGCTGCGTGGCCAGGTTGAAGGCGATCACCCGCTCGGTGGCGCCGAGCTTGCCGCCCGAATGCGTGAAGCCGCCGGCCACCCAGAGTTCGCCGCCATGCAGCGTGGGGTAGATCTCCTGCACATCCAGCGGCAGGGATGGCGCGGCGCGCCACACCGGGCCAGCTGGGGAAGCAGCTCGCGTGGGCAGGCTCGCGGCCAGCGGCAGGGCGGCCAGGGTGTGCAGGAGTTGGCGGCGGTTCATGATGGTCTGGAAGGCAGTGAGACAGGGTGCACGCGTTTGCGCGACCGGATGGACGCGATGCTAGGTCGGCCGCGTGCGGGTGCGCGCGCCAGTCCAACCCGAAGGAGGCATGACAGGGTCATGGCACGGATCTAGGGTGTGTATTGGGCCAGCACCGACGCAGGCCACAGCCATCGGGCGCCGGAACAGCCAATGCGATAGATCAACACAATCAATTGGCGATCTTTGTTAGCTATCAATAATCTTCTTTCCATCGCAATGCGCTATCGGCGAGCGATCAACAGGAAAGGATTCACCATGCCCTCAAGGCCCGGATCGATCACAGCGTCTGCCGCGCGACCCGACGACAGCGCCATCCGCTTCTGGATCGACACGCTCAGCACCCTGGCGCGCGCCTGGTAGCCGCAGCGCGTCGTTTCCCCACGGTTCCACCCCCCTGCACAGCCCACACCAAGGAGTCCCCCATGGCCGAAGTTTCCAAGTGCCCGTTTCACCATGCTGCCGGCAGCGCGGCTGCATCCCCCGTGGGCCGCGGCACCACCAATCGTGACTGGTGGCCCAACCAGCTCAACCTGGGCATCCTGCATCAGCACCACCCGGCCTCCAACCCGATGGACCCGGGCTTCGACTACCGCAAGGCCTTCGCCAAGCTGGATCTGGCCGCAGTGAAGAAGGACCTTGCCGCGCTCATGACCACCTCACAGGACTGGTGGCCGGCCGACTGGGGTCACTACGGCGGCCTGTTCATCCGCATGACCTGGCACGCTGCCGGCACCTACCGCACGGCGGACGGCCGCGGCGGCGGCGGCACGGGCAACCAGCGCTTTGCGCCCCTGAACAGCTGGCCCGACAACGGCAACCTCGACAAGGCGCGCCGCCTGCTGTGGCCGATCAAGCAGAAGTACGGCAACAGCATCTCCTGGGCCGACCTCTTCATCCTGGCCGGCAACGTGGCCATGGAGACCATGGGCTTCAAGACTTTCGGCTTTGCCGGCGGCCGCGAAGACATCTATCAGCCCGAGGAAGACATCTACTGGGGCGCCGAGAAGCAGTGGCTGGCCACCAGCGACAAGCCCAACAGCCGCTACAGCGGAGCGCGCCAGCTGGAGAACCCGCTGGCC
>JAIXTA010000114.1 GCA_027484405.1 Burkholderiales bacterium | reverse complement strand
CTGGACCGGATGCTGCTGAATGAAGGAGCGAGGACAGCGGTCAATCAGATCAGTCCATACCAGACCGGCTGGGGAACCCCTGCAAACACGCCGCTGGACTGCAGGGTTTCCGCCTGCAATCCGAACCAGCTTGCGCAGTTCGATGTGTGGCAGTGGAAGTTGACGCTGGCACAGCAGCTTCCTGCCGGTGATGCCCAGATCTTCCGATCGCCCACCGATCCCAACCAGTTTGGCGTCCTGTTCCGCTGGGCACGGATCGCTGCCACGCGGGAAGGCTCCAGTTCTGCAGCCAGCCAGCAACTGTTCGCTGCAGCCGATGAGGTCAAGGATGGGCTGGGCGCCACCGGCACCGGTGTTGCGACCGTTTCGTGCACAGCAGGTTTCACCTGTCACCTGGCCTACCTGCGACCATGAAAAGAGACCGTCGCCTTTCATCGCAGACGCTTTCGAGACCCATGCATCAGCGGGGTCTGTCGCTGATCGAACTGCTCGTCGGCATGGCCATCGGTCTGCTGGTGGCGCTGGCCGCCACATCCAGTCTGGTGTTCACACGGCTGTCTGCCGCCACCGCGGAGGACACCTGGCGGATGCAGCAGGAATCGACCCTGGCGTTCCGCGTGATCGGCGCGCAGCTGAGGCAGGCCGGTGCGCGCCCCCTTGTGGCCGCAGGCACTTCCGGCAATGTGGAGTTCGCGCTGGGTTACTCGGGATTGGGGACCGCCGGTTCTCCGACCTCCCTGTCCGGGACCAACGGAGCCAGCAACACCCCGGACGTGCTGCAGACCAGCCTGCAGAACGATGTCCCGACCGAAACACGCGACTGCCTGGGCCTGCTGCCGACAGCAAGCACCACCGACATCCGGGCCGCATTCTCGATCAGCAACGGTGATCTGATGTGTGCAGGCTCCAGCACCAGTGCCGCCCTCGCAAGTGGCGTGGAGGACATGCAGGTCTGGTATGCCGAGCGAAACGGCAACCTGCTGCAGTACCGGAACTCACCACTGAACTGGGCGACGGTGACGGCGGTCATGGTGTGCCTGCGCATGGTCGGGGACCGGCAGGGTCAGGCGACCGTCGCAACGACCGGATGCAACGGCGAAGCGATCCCGTCGGATGGGCGCACACGCCGGACCTTCGTCCGGCTTTTCCAGCTCAGGAACCTCACACCATGAGGCTGTGCAGGACGCCCCAAGGAGCAAGCGCATCCAGGCGGCGCCAGTCTGGCGCGGTGGTGGTGGTGGTACTGGTCATGATGCTGCTGGCGGTGCTCACAGCCCTGGGTACCAGCCGGACGCAATGGTTGAGCGAGCGGATCGTGGGCAGCGAGTCGGACTACCAGAGGGCCTTTGCTGCCGCAGAGGCGGTATTGAGGGATGCCGAGCTGGATATTCGGGGTCTGCGTGGGGACGGAATCACGCCCTGCCATGCCCTGGCAGCACAGACGGGATGCCGAACGGCGGCAGCAGGAACACCGTACTTCCCGCAGAGCCTGGCCGACTTTGAAACGGTCGCCAACATCGTGTCTGCGAGCGGACGGCCCTGCGTGGCGGGCATCTGCACCCCGGCAGATCCGGCGGTCATGTCGACCGCCTACCTCAAATCCAGCGTTTCGACACTGACCTTGCCCGGTGTGGCCGCCACCTACGGGCAGTTCACCTCAGCTACCTCGAGCAGCGCAGGCAATCCGCTGCTGTCGTCGGCCACGCCCAGGGCCTGGTACTGGGTCGAGGTGTACCGGTTCAGTCAGGCCGGGTTTCTGTCTGCCGAGGATCCCGGACTGCCGGTACCCGCTCGCAGCAGTCCATTCGTTTACCGCATCACGGTTCACACCCAGGGCCTGCGACCCGGAACAAGGGTCTGGCTGCGGTCTTCCCTGGTTCTTCAAGACGCCGACTGAGATACCACCATGAAAAACTCCATCAGAGCGCTCCCGACAGCAGCCATCCCCATTGCCTTGTACGGCTTGCTGGCTGGCGGCGCGCAGGCCGCGCCGCTGCTGCTGTCGCAGAGTCCACAGGCCACCATCAAGGAACCGCCGCCCAATGTGGTGATCACGATCGACGATTCGGCGAGCATGGGCGCCGACGGTCTGACCGCCATCCGGAGTGCACTGGCAGCCACCTTCACCGAAGACCTCATTCCCGACGGCAGCATCCGGCTGGCATGGCAGTCGCTCAATCGGTGCCAGAACTTGCCACTGAGCGCCACAACCGCACCGGGCTGCGGCGTGAACAACGGCATCCGTCTCATCGATCGCACACACCGCAACAACCTGTTGAGCTGGATCAACAACCTGACCTTGCCCAGTCCCAGCAACACGCCTTCACACAAGGCCATGGATCGGGTGTTCAGGTACTTTCAAGCCAACGGGAACCACAACCCCTGGCGCAACAACCCGCAAACCCCTTCCGACAGGAACGAGCTGAGTTGCCGCAAGGCGTTCCATGTGTTCATGACGGATGGTTCGTGGAACAGCGAACACGGCAGCTCAAGGGACGGTGACGGCATCGTCATGGGCGGGGGCAATGCGGACGGGGTG
>JAIXTA010000098.1 GCA_027484405.1 Burkholderiales bacterium | reverse complement strand
GTCCCAGTCGTTCATGCCGGCGTCGAACCACTCGGCGGCCTTCTTCGCCATCTCGGGCTGCAGGCGGCCCGGGGTCTGGGTCCAGTCCTTCAGGAAGGCCACGACCTTCTCGTCGCTCAACTTGAAGAAGTAGTGCTCGCTTGAGCGCAGCTCGGGCGTGGCGCCGGAGAGCACGGAGTAGGGGTTCTTCAGGTCGGTGGGCGCATACACGGCGCCGCAGACCTCGCAGGAGTCGCCGTACTGGTCCTTGGCGCCGCACTTGGGGCATTCACCCTTGATGAAGCGGTCGGGCAGGAACATGTTCTTCACGGGATCGAAGAACTGCTCGATGGTCTTGGTGGAGATCAGCCCGGCGGCCTTCAGGTCCAGGTAGATGGCCTTGGCCAGGGCGTGGTTCTCGGGCGCGTCGGTGGAGTGCCAGTGGTCGAAGCTGATGTGAAAGCCGTCCAGGTACTCCTTGCGCGTGGCGGCAATCTCGGCCACGTACTGCTGCGGCGTCTTGCCGGCCTTGTCGGCGGCGATCATGATCGGCGCGCCGTGCGTGTCGTCCGCACAGACGAAGTGCACCTCGTGGCCCATCATCCGCTGGAAGCGCACCCAGATGTCGGCCTGCACGTACTCCATCATGTGGCCCACATGGAAGCGGGCGTTGGCGTAGGGCAGGGCAGTGGTGACGAAGAGGCGGCGCTTTGTTGTCATGGAATCCTCGCAGGGCCTGAAAGTTTAAGGGGCGCTCGATGCAAGCACCGGCGCCCCTCGATGGATATCGTGGGGGCGTCAGCCGGTGGGCATCCCGTCTTCGGAGGCGGGGTCGGGCTTGGGCAGTTCGGTGGCCAGCACCTTGTCGATGCGCTTGCCGTCCATGTCCATCACCTCGAACTTCCAGCCGCCCCATTCGCAGCTGTCGGCGGTCTTGGGGATGCGTCCCAGCAGCATCATGATCATGCCGGCCAGGGTGTGGAAGCTTTCGCCGTCGCCCTCGGGCAGCTCGTCGAGCTTCAGGGCATCGGTCAGCTCGTGCACGGAGATCGTGCCGTCCAGCAGCCAGCTGCCATCGTCGCGCTTGACGGCGGCGGTCTCGTCCTCGGGCTCGCTGGGCAGCTCGCCCAGGATCGCGTCCACCACGTCCTTGAGCGTCACCAGGCCCTGCACCTCGCCGTATTCGTCCACCACCAGCGCCACCTGCACGCGGGCGTTGCGGAAGTTCTCGATCAGCTCGGTGCCGGTCAGGGTTTCGGGCACGTAGAGCGCAGGCGCGAGCCCGGCGGTGATGTCCAGGGGCTTGCCGGCCAGCAGCTGCGCCAGCAGGTCCTTGACGCTGGCCAGGCCCAGCACTTCATCGAAGCTGCCCTTGAGCACCGGGAAGCGGCTGAAGCTGGCGTCCTCGATCTTCTTGCGCGTGACCTCGGGCGTGTCCTCGGTGTCCAGAAACACGATGTCGCTGCGAGGGATCATCAGGCTGGTGAGCTTGCGCTCGTCCAGGCGGAACACGTTGCGCACCATCTGCTGCTCGGCGGCCTCGAAGACGCCGGCGTCCGCGCCCTGTTCCATCAGGACATGAATCTCTTCTTCGGTGACGGGCGGTGCGGCGTTGGCGCGCACGCCCATGATGCGCAGCACGCCTTCCGTGCAGAAGGACAGCAGCTTCACGAAGGGCGTGGTCGCCCAGGCGAGGGCCTTCATGGGCACGGCCATGACGCGGGCAATCGCCTCGGGGTACATCTGGCCGATGCGCTTGGGCACCAGCTCGCCGAAGATCAGCGAGAAGAAGGTGATGCACACCACCACGAAGAACAGCGAGGTCTGGTGCGCAAAGGGCTCGACCACAGGGAAGTGGCCGATCAGCCACTTGGCGATCGGATCGGCCAGGGCGTTCTCGCCGACGATGCCGAGCATGATGCTGATCAGCGTGATGCCGATCTGCACCGTGGACAGCATGCGCGTGGGATTCTCCTGGAGCACCAGGGCCTGGGCGGCACCGGCGTCGCCTTCGTCGGCCAGTTGCTGCAGCCGCGCCTTGCGCGAGGCCACCATGGCGATCTCGCTCATGGCAAACAGGCCGTTGGCGAAGATCAGCCCGACAAGAAGAATGATTTCCATGGACATGCCGGGCGGCTTGTCGCCTGCAGTGAGGCGCAGCAGCATCGGCAAGAGTTGAACGGGACAGGAAGCATAGCGTTTTTGCCGGTCCGGTCGGGGTTGGCACGTTGCTAACCTTCGCATCAACCGCCCCGTGCGGGCCCGCATTCGGGTTCGCCCCAGAAGGGTGCATGCGTTGCACGCGCAATTCACAAGGAAATTGATTCAATGGCACTCAATCAGGAGAGCGTGAAGGCTGCCCTGGCCACGGTGATCGACCCCAACACGGGGCGCGACTTCGTGAGCACCAAGTCCGTCAAGAACATCAATGTCGACGGCGATGTGGTGAGCCTGGACATCGAGCTGGGCTACCCGGCTGCCAGCCAGATTGCGCCCCTGCGTGATGCCGTGGTGCAGGCCATCAGTGCAGCCGGTGCGGCCACGGTGCGTGCAAATGTGTATTCGCGCGTGATTGCCCATGCCGTACAGCGCGGCGTGCCGGTCATGCCCAATGTGAAGAACATCATCGCCGTGGCCAGCGGCAAGGGCGGCGTGGGCAAGAGCACCACCGCGGCCAACCTGGCGCTGGCCCTGGCCGCCGAAGGCGCGCGCGTGGGCATGCTCGACGCCGACATCCACGGCCCCAGCCAGACCATGATGCTCAATGTCTCCGGCAAGCCCGAGACGCAGGACGGCAAGCTCATGGAGCCCAAGGAAAACTACGGCCTGCAGATCATCTCCGTGGGCCTGCTGGTGGATCAGGACACGCCGATGGTGCTGCGCGGCCCGATCATCTCCGGTTACCTGACCGAGCTGCTCGAGAAGACGAACTGGAAGGATCTGGACTACCTCATCATCGACATGCCGCCGGGCACCGGCGACATCCAGCTCACGCTCTCGCAGAAGGTGCC
>JAIXTA010000077.1 GCA_027484405.1 Burkholderiales bacterium | reverse complement strand
TGCGCCCGGAGATCGATGCCGACCGGCGGCCCGGCCGCTTTCTGCTGCTGGGCTCCGCGGCCGGGCAGCTTCTGCGACAGTCGGCCGAGTCACTGGCCGGGCGGATTGCCTACCTGCAGCTTGGGCCACTGCTGGCCAGCGAGGCGGCCCATGATCTGAGCGATCTGCAAAGGCTCTGGATGCGCGGCGGCTTCCCGCTGAGCCTGCTGGCCGCGGACGACGCTGCCTCGTTCGAATGGCGCAGCGACTTCATCCAGACCTTCCTGCAGCGTGATCTGGCGGCCTGGGGCGTGCGCACACCCGCTGCCCTGCTTGCGCGCTTCTGGACCATGCTCGCGCATCTGTCGGGCCAGGTATTCAACGCCTCGCAGCTCGGCCAGTCGCTCGGCGGGCTGAGCCACACGGTGGTGGCGCGCTATGTGGCCGTGCTGGAAGACGCGATGATGCTGCGCCGCCTGCCACCGTGGTCAGGCAACGTGGGCAAGCGGCTGGTGAAGTCGCCCAAGATCTACGTGCGTGACAGCGGGCTGTTGCACGCGTTGCTGGGGATCGACAGCCTGCTCGCGCTGCAAGGCCATCCGATCGTCGGCGCCTCCTGGGAAGGCTTCGTGCTCGAGCAGATTGCGGCGCATGCCGGTGCTGCGGCGCAGCTGTCCTTTTATCGCACGGCAGCCGGCGCGGAGATCGACGTGGTCGTGGACCAGCCGGGCCGGCGTCTGGTGTTCGAGATCAAGTTCTCATCCGCGCCCAAGGTCGGCAAGGGTTTCTGGATGGCGCGGCAGGACCTGCAGCCCGATGCAAGCTACGTCGTTGCACCCATCGATGTGCGCTACCCCATGGCTGAAGGCGTGGAGGCGTTACCCGTGTTTGGGTTGCCTGAGGTGCTGGCCGGATAACGGTGAAGCCCGGTCATCGACCGCCAAATCTCTCGGCGACAAGCCTCGCAAGCAACATGACACAGAGAGCTAGAGCGACAAAAATCGCCGTGTTGTCGACCCACCTCTTGATGAGCTCATAGAAGAGGGCAAACGGCGCGAGCGCGATTGCGTACACCCAGATCTTTCTGATCTTCATTGTTGGCCAACCCTCCCAAGCAAAACTGTGCGGTAGCGCTTGCCTGCATCCTAACGTCATGAGAATCCTCGGCGTCGACTTCACTTCCGCCCCCGCCAGGCGCAAGCCCATCACCTGCGCCTGGGGCGAGCGGGACGCGCGCGGTGTGCTGGCCATCGAGCAGGTCGTGGCCTGCACGAGCTTCACGGACTTCGAGCGCGAGCTGGCCACGCCCGGCCCCTGGGTGGGCGGCTTCGACTTCCCCTTCGGTCTGCCACGCGAGCTGGTCGAGCAGCTGGGCTGGCCCACGGACTGGGCAGGGCTCATTCGGCACTACGCGGGGCTGGAGCGCGAGGCGATCCGCCTGCAGTTCAAGGCCTTCTGCGATGCACGGCCCGCCGGGCAGAAGTTTGCGCACCGGGCCTGCGACCGGCCGGCGAATTCCTCGCCCTCCATGAAGTGGGTGAACCCGCCGGTGGCCTGGATGCTGCACGCCGGCGCGCCGCGCCTGCTGGAGGCCGGCGTGACCGTGGCGGGCTTGCGCGCAGGAGACGGGCGGGTCGCGCTGGAGGCCTACCCGGCGCTGGTGGCGCGTTCGATCATCGGCAGCGCGTCCTACAAGAGCGATGCCAAGAGCAAGCAGACGGACGGCCGCACCGAGCGGCGGCGCGACATCGTGGCGGCGCTCAAGGCCGGCGCGCATGCCGGCGGCATGAAGCTGCGCTTTGCCTGCGGCCTGCCGGAACAGCTGATCGAGGACGCGCAGGCCGAACTGCTGGATGCCGTACTCGCTGCCGTGCAGGCGGCCTGGGCCGCGCAGCAGCCGAACCACGGCCTGCCCGAAGAGCTGGACCCAGTGGAAGGCTGGATCATCGGCGTGCCGCAGTTCACCGGCGGGGCCGGCGGATGAGCGAGCGCCGCCGCAGCAAGAAGCCCACGCGGGGCTGGGGCCTGCCGCCCGAGCTGGAAAAGCTCGACCACCTGGGCAAGCAACTCGACCGCAAGCGCAAGGAGCTCGCCAGGCAGCGCGCGGCGCAGCAGCCGGAACCCGAGGCGCCGTTCGCTGCGCCGGCTGCCCCCACCGCCCTGGCCCCGCCGGCCGCCCGGCGCCGCAAGGCCGCAAAGGCGGTCTCGCTTGTCCCAAGCCAGTCTTCAGGCGAAACACCTTCGGAAGGCGCATCGGATGGACTTTTCGCTACTGAAACCCAGCATTCAAGCGCCTCTCCAGCCCAAACTGCCCGGAAACGCGCACCAGACAAGCGAAAAGCCACTGCGGCGGACACCCCAACGCCCTTGCCCAGCCCAGAAGCCTGGTTCAAGAGCCTGGGCCGCACCCCCTTTCCGTTCCAGCAGGCATGCTGGGCGCACATCGCCGCCGGGCGCAGCGGGCTGCTGCACGCCACGACCGGCGCCGGCAAGACCTATGCGGTGTGGCTTGGGATATTGGCTGCCGAAGCGGCCCCGGGGGCAGTCGCAACGGCGGCGCCGCGCGAAGCAGATGGCGCACGACTGTGGGCCCCTTCCCCCGCTCCGGGGGGGAAGGTTGGGGAGGGGGAGGATGCAGCACTGACCTTCGCGCCTGCGCGCGAGGGTGAGGCCGCAGCCTCCAAGCGGCTTGCAAGCCACGCGGTGGAGGCTGCTGCGCAGACTGTCGCGCCTGCGCGCGACGGTCAGGCTGCAGGCTCCAAGCGGCTTGCAAGCCGCGCGGTGGAGGATGCACCTGCCGCCCGGGGGAAATCCAAACGGCTGAAAGCCGTTTGGATCACTCCCATGCGGGCGTTGGCGGCGGATTCGCAGCGGGCGCTGCAGGACGCCTGCGATGCGCTGCTGCCGCAGTGGGAGGTCGGCCTGCGGACCGGGGACATTGACGCGGCCACGCGTGCTGCGCAGAACAAGTCCTTGCCGGAGGCACTGGTCACCACGCCGGAGAGCCTGAGCCTGCTGCTGGCGCGCGAGGATGCCGGCCGGATGCTCGCCGGTGTGCGCTACGTGGTCTGCGACGAGTGGCACGAGCTCATGGGCAACAAGCGCGGCACGCAGGTCATGCTGGCGCTGGCGCGGCTGGCCACGCTCAACCCCGCACTGCAGGTCTGGGGCCTGTCGGCCACGCTCGGCAATCTGGACGAGGCGCTCGCGGCGCTGGCCAGCGGCCTGCAGACCGACGCCGTGCGCGTGCAGGGTGAAACGCCCAAGCAGCTGCAGATCGACACCCTGATCCCGGACAGCATCGAGCGCTTTCCCTGGGGCGGGCATCTGGGCGCGCGCATGGTGGAGCCCGTGGTGCGCGAACTCGAAAGCGCGAGCACCACCCTGGTCTTCACCAACACGCGCAGCCAGGCCGAGATCTGGTATCAGCTGCTGCTCGATGCCCGGCCCGACTGGGCCGGGCTGATCGCGCTGCACCACGGCTCGCTGGACAAGGAAGTGCGCGAATGGGTCGAGGCGGGCCTGAAGGCCGGCCAGCTCAAGGCCGTGGTCTGCACCTCCAGCCTCGATCTGGGTGTGGACTTCCTGCCGGTGGAGCGGGTGCTGCAGATCGGCAGCGCCAAGGGCGTGGCGCGCCTGCTGCAGCGCGCCGGGCGCAGCGGCCATGCGCCGGGCCGGCCCTCACGCATCACCCTGGTGCCCACCAACGCGCTGGAGCTGCCGGAGGCCGCTGCGGCGCGCGAGGCGGCGGCAGCGCGGCGCATCGAACCACGCCGGCCGATTGCCGCGCCGCTGGACGTCCTCGTGCAGCATCTGGCCACGCTCGCGCTGGGCAGCGATGCACACGGCCCCGGCTTCGAGCCCGACGCGACCTTTGCCGAAGTGCGCCGCGCCTATCCCTACCGCGAGCTCACGCGCGAGGCCTTCGACTGGGCGGTAGGCTTTCTGGAGGGCGGCGGGCCGCTGTCAGCCTACCCCGACTATCACCGCATCGTCCGCGAGACGGATGAGGCCGGCCGCACACGGTTCCTCATGCCGCGCAAGGATCTCGCGCAGCGCCACCGCATGAGCATCGGCACCATCGTGTCGGACTCCGCGATCAAGGTGGCCTGGACCAGCGGCGGCACGCTGGGCACGATCGAGGAGAGCTTCATCACCCGCCTGAAGCCCGGCGATGCCTTCACTTTTGCCGGCCGCATTCTGGAGCTGGTGCGGGTGCGCGACATGACGGCCACGGTGAAGAAGGCCACGCGCAAGAAGGGCGCCGTGCCCAACTGGGGCGGCGGCAAGATGCCCCTATCCAGCGAACTGGCTGACGCCACCCTGGCGGTGCTCGACGACTGGTACCGCGGCAGCGCACCTGGGCCGGAGATGAACGCCGTGCAGCCCCTGCTGCAGCTGCAGAGCGAATGGTCTGCCCTGCCGCGCACCGGCGTGCTGGTGGCCGAGCAGCTGGAGAGCAAGGAGGGCTATCACCTCTTCTGCTACCCCTTTGCGGGCCGCATGGTGCATATCGGCCTGGCCTCGCTCCTGGCGTTTCGCGCGGCGCGGCACAACCCGGGCACGTTTTCGATCTCGATGAACGACTACGGCTTCGAGCTGATGTCGCTGCAGCCCTTCGACTGGCCGGCCCTGTTCGAGGGCGGCCTGCTGGGCGAGGACCAGCTGCTGGAGGACGTACTCGAAAGCCTGAACGCGAGCGAACTGGCGCAGCGGCGCTTTCGCGAGATTGCGCGCATCAGCGGGCTGATCTTCCAGGGCTTTCCGGGTGCGGCACGCTCCACGCGCACGCTGCAGGCCTCATCGAGCCTGTTCTACGAGGTCTTCCGCAAGCATGACGCGGGCAATCTGCTGCTGGCGCAAAGCGAGCGCGAGGTGCTGGAGCAGGAGCTGGAACTGGCGCGCCTGAAGGCAGCGCTGGCGCGCATGCGGCAGTGGCAGCGCGTGTTCACGCGGCCGCACCGGCCCACGCCCTTTGCCTTTGCGCTGATGATCGAGCGCCTGCGCGAGGCCGTGACCACCGAGAAACTGAGTGACCGCGTGGCGCGCATGGTGGCTGAACTGGAACGGGCGGCCGAAGCCGCCCGCTGAAGCTGCTGGCGTGCGTCTGATCAGAGCTTGAAGGCCACCGCGGCGTGGTGCAGGGCCATGCCGTTGTGTTCCAGCTGCTTGGAGGCCGCAGCGATCTCTTCCACCAGCGCGGCATTGCCCTGCTGGACGTTGTTGAGGTCGGTGATCGCACCGAAGACCTCGACCACGCTGGCACCCTGGCCGCGAATGCGCTCGGCCATCGAAGTGATCATGTCGTCGATCTCGCGCACGGCACCCACGTTGGATGACACGCTGACCGCAGCGGCTTCAGCGCGCTGGTTGCCCTGCTCCACATGCTCCCGGCTCAGCTGCACGATCTGCTTGATCTCGCGTGCAGCCTCCGCAGAACGCTGAGCCAGCGTACGCACTTCCTGCGCAACCACGGCAAAGCCACGGCCGGCTTCGCCGGCACGGGCGGCCTCCACGCTGGCGTTCAGCGCGAGGATGTTGGTCTGGAAGGCGATGCCGTCGATCATGCTGACGAATTCAGCGATCTGCGCGCTGGCCTGGGCGATGCTGTTCATGCTCTCACGCACGTCCTGCATGCGCTTGCCGGCGACTTCGGACTGCTCACGCACCTGTGAGACCCGCACCGAGGTCTGCTGCAGATCGGTGGCGCTGGCGGAGATGCCCTCCTTGAGGGTCTCGACCGTGGAGGTGGTCTGTTCGATGGCTGCGGCGGCTTCTTCCGTGCGTGCAGACAGATCCTGGTTGCCCTTGGCAATTTCGCGCGAGGCGACCGACACCGATTCGGCCGACTCCTGGATCGTCTTGAGCGCCTCGCGCATGGACTGCATGGAGGTGCCCAGGGCGTTGAGCGAGTCGGCAATCTCGTCGCGGCCCCAGCTGCGCGGCTGCTGAGTCAGGTCATTGCGCGCCATGCGGTCCACATAGCCACCCAGATGACGCATGCCGCCACCGGTCACGAGATAGAAGGCGTACAGCAGGTAGGCCGCCATGAACAGCGAGAAGATGATCACACCGGCGGCCAGGTTGCGCTGCCACTCGAAGCCGTCAATCCGTTTGGCCAGCAGGCCATCAAGCACCGTCAATGCGCGGTCCACGGCCTCGTACTGCAACTTCAGGGTCTTGGTGGCGTTTTCCCAGTAGGCCTGCGGATCACCCTGGGGCGTATCGGCGCGGAAGGTCTTGGTCACGAGTTCGCTGTAGCCCTTGGCCGCCTCGAGGGCGTTGTCCATGGCCAGCTGCGCCTTGAGCCCCGGGTTGGCCTTGACGGCCTGCGCCGCGGCGGCGCGGATGCCGTCCACGCTCAGGCGGACCTCGGTGGCGCGTTCGAGGATCTCGTTGCGCTCGTCGGGCGTGATGCTGCCGGCGGCCAGAATGCGCCGGCCCGTGCCGCGCAGCCAGCTCGCGCGCTCGAGGAATACCGGCGCCTTGGCCACCGACAGATCCATCACATAGAAGGAGTCCGGATCGGGGTCGAGCACCAGGTTCGAGGTGATGGACAGATGCTCCATGTACTCCAGCAGCTTCTGGACCAGCGCCGTGTGGTTCTTGAAGTTGTCCGCTGGATTGGTGCCCTGCCAGCCGGTTCGCAATGCATTGACTGCACTGGCGAGGTCTGCGGTCTGCTTGGACGCGTCCAGCTTGCCAGCAGTGCCCGCCTCGGCAGCAAGCACCGCCTTGAGCGCGGCATCCACCCGCGTACCCGCATCCTTGACCCGATCCTCCAGACTGCGATCACCATTCAGAAATGCGGTGCTCAGGGAGCGATGGTCATGCAGGGCATCCATGAGCTTGAAGGCCGGGCGGATCACCTGCACGCCCAGACGCTCCTGGCTGCTGAACTCGATCTGCGCGTTCATGCCGCGGAAGAACAGCACGGACAGCACGAGCACCGGAACAAGGAAGGCGATCGACACGATCATGGACTTCGCCACGAACTTCATCGACCGCATGATGCGCACACCTGGCGCCATCACGCCGTGGTGGGCAAAGAAGCCGCCCTGCGAGCGGGCGGACTGACCGGCGGTGCCAGTGGCCTGGCGCGCGTCGGTGACGGGGGTGCTGGAGACTTGCATGGGCATTCCGTTCGGAAGAAGGCACCTTCGGAGCGACATGCCCCGCACGGTGAAACTACGGATGTGCCGCAAGTGTTGTGGGTGTGGGTCACTTGCAAACCTAGCAAAAGCGCCACGACTACCGTCCAGTTCAGCGCTTGGCGCAAAGGGTTGCGCTTTCATCCATCGGCGTGGAGCCAGACCGCTTCGTCAGTTGGGTAGATCGCCGCAAGTGCGCCATGGAAGGCGTCCTGATCAACGCAAGATGCGCAACGATTGCGCTAGATTTGCGTCAACGTCCGATCGGCTGTTCGCGGCGGCCCAGTGCGCACGCAGTGTCCGCCAGGGCCAGCCGCAACCAGTGGCGGTGCGGGTGCACACAGGCCAGTTCAGTGACGATGGCGTCGTTGGCACGCGCTGTATCTCCGTGCTGCGCGTACAGCGCGTCCCAGCGCAGCGCCGCGGTGGTGGCGTCCACGCGCTGCCCCAGATAGGCACGCAAGACCGCGCCCGCCGCGCACGCCAGGTCACTCAGTTGCGGTGCCATGCGCACGCTCGCTGCAGCAGCGTCCGGCAGCAATTCGCCGCGGACGAGCGTGCATGAACAGTCATCGGGCGGGGAGCAGACAAGCGCAGACATGAAGGCAATGCATTCGGGTGGGGTCGCTTCGGAATCAATGAGCGCCTGCCCATGGAGACCGGGAAAACCCGCGCATTCTTTGCCTTGAAGGCCGTGTTCGCCAGTCAAACACTGTCAATTAGACCGACGCCTCATCCTAGGCACCGGTGGGGTGTGCGCACGGGGGCGGCCGAATGCGTCAGGGTGCCGGGTCGGCACCCAGCGGTGAGAGATAGCGGATGAAACCGCGCGCCGCCGCAGACAAGGGCTGATCGCGCCGCCAGACCACCGACCAGCGGCGCGGAATCGGAAAACCTTCGACATCAAGCACAGCCAGGCCGTCGGCCACGCCTCGTTCATCCGCCCCAGGCCCGTGCCCGGAGCGCACGGCAAGCCGGGACAGCACGGCCAGCCCGAGCCCCGCCGCCACGGCATGCTTGATGGCCTCATTGCTCCCCAGACTCATTGCAACGCGAGGCGCAAAGCCCGCCTGGGCAAAGTGCTGCTCGGCGGCCATGCGCGTGCCACTGCCCGGCTCGCGCATGAGCCAGCGCTCCTGGGCCAGCGCATCGAGCGCAATGCGCTGGCCCAGCAGCCGATGCCCCGCCGGTGCGACGATGACCAGCGGGTTGTCCTGGAACACCAGACGCTCGAGCGGCAGTTCGGCCGGCAGCATCATCATCACTGCCAGATCGTCGGCATTGCGGATCAGGCGCTCGACGACGCGATCGCGGTTTTCCACCGCCAGCTCGATCTCCACACCTGGGTGGGCGGCTGCAAAGGGGCCGAGCAGATCGGGCACGAAGTACTCCGCCGTGGTCACCGCTGCAATGCGCAGTCGGCCGCTGACCAATCCGTGAATCTCCGCCAGGCGCGACTCGAAACGCTGCCAGCAGCCGGCGAGCTCGCCGACGGTCTGCTGGAGGACTTCGCCAGCCTGGGTCAGGCGAATGCGCCGGCCGACCGTTTCAAACAGGGGCTCGCCGACCGCTGCAGCCAGCTCGCGCAGCTGCACCGAGACCGTCGGCTGGCTGACATGCAGCTCCTCGGCGGCCCGCGTGACGGACAGCAGGCGTGCTGCGGCCTCAAACGCACGCAGCTGCTGCGGGCTGACGCGCTGCAAACGGCTCAGGGTCGAGGCGCTCAAGCGCATTCACTCCCGCGCGGCGGCGCGAGGCCACGTTCAATGATCGGCCGGTTATCCATAGCTTCAATTCTATGCTCAGCATCAAAACTAAGTATTTTTCTTATTGATCGGGGCTCCGTAGAGTGTGCATACCTCATCCCACAAGGTTGTTGCACCCCATGAAAAGCGAAGCGCTGGACCTGATCGAACGCCTGATGAACACCCCCGCCAAGAGCGAGGGCACCGCAAGCAGCAGCACCGAGAAAGTGCCCGTGACCGTCGCCCTGGGTGATGGCATCGGCCCGGAAATCATGGGCGCCACGTTGCGCATCCTCGAAGCCGCAGGTGCGCGAATTGCGCCGCATGTGATCGAGATCGGCGAGAAGGTCTATCTGTCCGGCAACAGCGCCGGCATCGCGCCCGAAGCCTGGGACAGCCTGCGCCGCACCAAGGTCTTTCTGAAGGCGCCGATCACGACGCCCTCGGGCGGCGGCTACAAGAGCCTCAACGTCACTGTGCGAAAGACCCTCGGCCTGTATGCCAACGTGCGCCCCTGCGTGAGCTACGCGCCTTTCGTCGATACCCCGCACGACAAGATGGACGTCGTCATCGTGCGCGAGAACGAGGAAGACCTGTATGCCGGCATCGAACACCGCCAGACCGACGAAGTCTTCCAGTGCCTGAAGCTGATCACGCGCCCGGGCTGCGAGAAGATCATCCGCTACGCCTTCGAATACGCGCGCAGCCACGGCCGCAAGAAGGTCACCTGCATGGTCAAGGACAACATCATGAAGATGACCGACGGTCTCTTCTACAAGGTGTTCCAGGAGATCGGTGCGGAGTATCCGGACATCGCGCAGGAGCGCTTCATCATCGACATCGGCAGCGCGCGGATCGCGACGCACCCCGAGCGCTTCGACGTGATCGTCACGCCCAACCTGTATGGCGACATCATCAGTGACATCGCCGCCGAAATCACCGGCAGCGTCGGCCTGGCCGGCAGCGCGAACATTGGCGAGCACGTCGCCATGTTCGAAGCCATCCATGGCAGCGCCCCGGACATCGCCGGCAAGGGCGTGGCCAACCCCAGCGGCCTGCTGCTGGGCGCCGTGATGATGCTGGTGCACATCCGCCAGGCCGACGTCGCGCAGAAGATCCACAACGCCTGGCTGCGCACCCTTGAAGACGGCATCCACACCGCAGACCTGAAGGGTGAGAAGACCGCCCGCGTGGTCGGCACCGACGATTTCGCTCAAGCTGTAGTCGAGCGTCTGGGCCAGCTGCCGCAGCACTTCAACGCCGTCACCTACAAGAACCCCGCCCAGGCCCCCGCCGCCACGCCCAAGCCCCTGTACACCCGCAAGCCGGCGGCCAAGAAGGAAATGGTCGGCGTGGATGTGTTTGTGCACGAAGCCGGCTGCACGCCGGACTTCCTCGCCGGCCGCCTGAGCACCCTGTCCACCGGCGCGCTCAAGCTGCAGATGATCACCAACCGCGGCGTGAAGGTCTGGCCCGGTGGCTTCCCCGAAACCTTCTGCACCGACCACTGGCGCTGCCGCTTCGTGGCGCGCGAGGCCGGCGCCAGCATCAGTCACAAGGACATCATCACCCTGCTGGCGGGAGTGACCGAAGGCGGGGTGGATGTGATCAAGACCGAGAACCTGTGCACGTTCGACGGCGAGCAGGGCTTCGCACTCGGCCAAGGTCAGTAAACGCCGTCGAACACGGCAGGTGCTTGCAAGCACCTGCCGTGCTGCCCGGCGCAAAGCGCCGGGGATCGACAAGCGAACTTGCTGCGGCTTGAAGACGCGCTCAATGCGCGCCTTCAAGCCCCGTCAGCAGCCTCATACAAGCAATACGGCGGGCTCGATGTCCGCCGTATTGCCATCGCCTCCGCCCGAGTCAGCTTTGCCCATTCCAGCGACCCCACCCTTGCTACGGATTGGCTACGCTTGAGCCCCATGCGCAAGTACCTCCTCACCGCCCTCCTCGTCGCCACGCTGGGTCTGGGCGCCGCAGCCCACGCCCGCGAGTTCAAGGCCATTCCCCCGGGCGAGCTGCAACAGACCACGCCCGGCTGGTCGGTGAGTGGCCGCTACGGCTGGATGCCCGACAAGAAGTCGCTGCGCTTCGGCGAGTTCTCCACGTCAGCGCGCAAGATCACGAGCAAGGAGCGCGTACGCAGCGACTGCAACCGCGGCTGTTGGCGGGTTGATCTGCTGGACTGGATGGAAACCGGCACGCCGCAGCGCCGCAGCAAGCGCGTGGACATGCGTTTCACGCAGAACGGCCCGGCGGGTCTGAGCGCGCGCGTGACCGCGGTCGATCGACTCGACACGCAGGAGCGGGTGAGCGTGTCCAAGCTCTTCGGCAAGGAAACCACCAGCACCCGCGTGCTGCACGCCGAGGCATCGTTTGCCGGCACGATCGATGTGCTGCGCGGTGAGGACGCCCCGGCAGCCAGCTGGCGCTTCTTGATGATTGCCGAAGGCTCGGAATTCATGCCGATTGGTGCTGTGGAGGGTGAAAGTGGCTGGGCCGAAGACGCCGATGGAAAGCGCATCTCCATGCGCGCACTGACCGCCATCGAGGATCCACGCCGCCCCGGTCAGGCCCTGCGCATTCCATTCAGCACCACGGTCGGCGTGGCCTTCGAATACGACAATCTCGCAGTCGGTGCCGTTTCGCTCATGAACAATGGCCACGTCTGGCTGCACCCGGACGAGAAGGCGCTGCCGGCCGACATCCGCATCGTCATCGCTGCGCTGGCATCAACGTTCCTCGCCCGCCGCGACTCCGAACTCTGAGTCCCGCTACACCAGCCAGCCCGGCAGCTCCTCGCGTGCGATGCCCTTGATGTATTCGGCAAAGTCCGGGTCCTCACCGCGCAGCAGCTGCGGCAGCAGGGCGACGAAGTCCTCGCGGCGGCACCACTCGCGCATGTAGTCCTCCCAGCTGGCCCAGCGGCGGCGCTGGTTGGCATTCATCTCCGGCTCCCAGGCGACGATGTAGGCACGCTCGAACAGGGAGATCAGCATCTCGAAGATGATGCGGCGGCGTTCGAGCTGCTCATCGCTCAGGTCGTCGTTGCGCCGTTCGGTGCGCAGCTTCAGGTCCGTGTTCTGCAGCACGACCTGCAGGAAGGCGTTGTAGGCGTCCGAGAGCAGCTGGTAGGCCTCCTCGTCCTCGTTGTCGCGCTCCTTGCGCTGTTCGATGAAGAACACCGCGATCGCAAAGGGCAGACCGATCACGGTGACCAGAAACGAGCCGAGTTCGAGCAGTTCTTTGAGGTCCATACCGGCACCTTAAGGGATGGCGGCGTGCACGCAAAGCCGGTTTTTCGGAAGCTTCTCGCTTGTCTGGTGCGGCTTTTCAGCCATTTTGGTCTGGAAAGCCGCACCAGATGGACCTCTAGCCTGCCAGACCCGGGCATGCGGCCGGCTGCCTAGAATCGCCGCCCATGGCTGACCACGCAATCCACCGGCTCGGCGCCGAGCCGAGGCTCGAACTGCACCTGCTCGCCGAGAAGGCCGTCTGGCTGCCGGCGGCACGGACGCTGCTGGTGGCCGACCCGCACTTCGGCAAGGCCGCGGTGTTTCGCGCGCGCGGCATCCCGGTGCCGCGCGGCAGCACCGGCGGCAGCCTGCAGACCTTGAGTGTGCTCATCACTCGGCTGGGCGCGCAGCAGCTCGTGTTCCTGGGCGACTTCATGCATGCCCGCGAATCGCAGAGCGCGGGCACCCTGGCGGCGCTGGCGCAGTTCCGCGCCGCCCATGCCGCATGTGCCATGACGCTTGTGCGCGGCAACCACGACAGCCATGCTGGCGATCCGCCTGCCGCACTCGATATCGCCATCGTCGACGAGCCGTTCATCTTGGGCGAGCTCGCGCTGAAGCACCATCCGGACCCCGAACCCGCGCACTACGTGCTGGCCGGACACCTGCACCCCTGCGTGCGCCTGAGTGCCGGCGGCGACGCGGCGCGTCTGCCCTGCTTCTGGATGGGTGAGCGCGTGGGCGTGCTGCCAGCCTTCGGCGAGTTCACCGGCATGCATCCGGTCCGTGCAGCCCAGGGTGAGCGGCTCTATGCGGTGGCCGATGAGCGCGTGTTTGCCCTGCCGCCGGCGCGCGAACAGACAGCCGGCTAGCGCGGCAGTCTCAAGCGACCTCCAACGGCCTCAAGCAGCCCCAAGGCGCCAGAGCGAGGTCACTTCGCGCGAGCGCGCGGCGTGCAGGGGGTCGGTGGTATCGGCGACACGCGGGTGCTCGGGCCGCGCGTCGATGCGCTCCAGCACGCGCAAGCCAGCGGCGTCGATCCAGCCCTGCAGCTGCGCACGCGTGCGCAGGCCGAGGTGCTCGGCCAGATCGGACAGGATCAGCCAGCCTTCGCCGCCCGGCACCAGATGCGAACGCAAGCCGGCAATGAAGCCTCGCAGCATGCGGCTGTCCGGGTCGTAGATGGCATGGTCCAGGCGCGAGGCCGGCTTGCCCGGCAGCCAGGGCGGGTTACAGACAATCAGCGCCGCCGTGCCCGGGGCAAACAGGTCGGCCGGCACGACGTCGATCTGAGCTTCGAGCTGCAGGCGGGCGATGTTCTCGCGGGCGCAGGCCAGCGCGCGCGGGTCCTGGTCGGTGGCCAGCACCTTGGCCACGCCGCGGCGCGCCAACACGGCGGCCAGCACGCCGGTGCCGGTGCCGATGTCCATGGCCATCGGATGCGCCGCCGGCGCGGCAGGCAACGGCGCCTGCGCGACCAGCGCGATGTATTCACCCCGCACCGGCGAGAACACCCCGTAGTGCGGATGGATGCTGGCGCCGATCGCGGGTACCGGCACGCCGCGCTTGCGCCATTCAAACGCACCGATGGCGCCCAGCAGCTCGCGCAGCGAGACCACGTAGGGTTCCCCCACATCGCCCCAGGCCGCCTGGCATGCGGCGGCCACGTCCGGGGCGCGCGGCAGCAGCACGCGGTGATCCCCGCTCATGGGCACCAGCAGCTTGCCGAGCTGATTGGTGCGCTGCGCCTGCGCCATGCGGTAGCGGTGGAATTGGTGGGTCAGATCATCCGCTGCTGCGCCGGGCTTGCCCCTGGCCTTGGGCGAGGCCGCACGCTTGTCGAGCCGGCGCGTGAGTGCAGACAGCAGGGTGCGGGCATTGTGATAGTCGCTGCCCCAAAGCAGCGCGGTGCCTTCGCCCGTCAGACGGAAGGCGGCGTCGGCCGTGAGGGTGTCATCCACCGGCAGCACGCGCGCCGGAGGCGGGTTGCCGGCATCCGACAGCCAGCGGACCCGGTGTTCACCGCTCGTGTCTTCCCAGTGGATGCTGGGCGCAGGGGCTGTTGCGGGCGCGGCTGTGGAACTCACGCGGTGCCGCCGCTGGAATCGCCACCGAGATCGGCGCGCATGGCGGCTTCCTGGCGGGCCATGAACTCCTTCATGGTGTCCACGCCGCGCAGCTGCAGGATGGTGTTGCGCACGGCAGCCTCGAGCAATACCGCGAGGTTGCGGCCGGCCGCCACGGGAATGATGACCTTGCGGATCGGCATGCCCAACACGTCCTGCGTCTGGCTTTCCAGGGGCAGGCGCTCGTACTGCTGCTCCATGGTGGAGCGGCGCACCAGGTGCACGATGAGCTTGAGCTTCATCTTGCGGCGCACTGCGGTCTCGCCAAAGATCGCCTTGATGTCGAGCAGGCCCAGTCCGCGCACCTCGAGCAGGTTGGCCAGCAGCGGCGGGCAGCGGCCCTCGATGCGGTCCACGGCCACGCGCTGCAGCTCGACCACGTCATCGGCCACCAGGCCATGACCGCGGCTGATGAGCTCCAGCGCCAGCTCGCTTTTGCCCAGACCGGACTCGCCGGTGATCAGCACGCCCATGCCGAGCACGTCCATGAACACGCCGTGCATGGTGCACGAGGGCGCGAGGCGCTTGGTGATATACACGCGCAGGTAGTCGATGACATCGGCGGCGCTGCGGTGTGTGGCCAGCAGCGCGATGCCCGCCGCCTCGCATTCCTGCCGGATGTCGGCCGGCGTCTCGAGCGCATCAGCCACGATGACGGCCGGCGGCTCCTTGAGGGCAAGTTCGTGAATGAAGTGGGCCCGGCGTGTCGCCGGCATCTGCTCGACGTACTCGACCTCCTCGCTGCCGATCACCTGGATGCGGCGGGGATGCACGAGATTGAGGTGGCCCACAAGATCGGCCGCGGCAATGACCTCGTCGGCCAGGCTCTTGGTCAGACCGCGCTGCCCGGCGACTTCGCGCAGGTCGAGCGCGTCGCGCGTTTCGTCAATCAGGAGCCGAAGGGTGGGCACGCGTGCAGGATCGCCTGGAAATCGGACTGTCGGGGAGGATGAAGATCAGGCGGCCGAGGCCACGGGTACCCAGCGCACAAAAGCCTGGTGCACTTCTTCGGCTGTCGGCAGCGTGGACAGGCGCTCGCGGAACTCGCGGTCGGAGAGCATCTGTGCAAGTTCGGAGAGGATCTCGAGATGATGCTGGTTCGCATGCTCGGGCACGAGCAGGAACACCAGGATGCCCACAGGCTTGTTGTCCGGCGCCTCGAACTGGATCGGCTGGCTGACGCGCACGAAGACGGCGAGCGGATCCTTCAGGCCTTTGATGCGGCCGTGCGGGATACCCACGCCCTGCCCCAGCCCGGTCGAACCCAGGCGCTCACGGGCGATGAGACTGTCGAACACCGCGCTGCGCGCAATGCCCGCATTGTTTTCAAGCAGCAGCCCCACTTGCTCGAATGCGCGTTTCTTGCTGGACGCATCCATGTCGAGCACGACATTGGCAAGGGGCAGGATTTGGCTGATCAGGTTCATGTTGCACCGCAACTAATCCGACAAATTATAGGCAGCGCCCCATTGGATGGCCGTCAAAGACGGTCACAGCCGGTGAAAACACGGGAGTCGACCTTGTTTCTTGCAACATGGACCGATCGCACACTTGGCGGCTGCGCGCCGACCGATGGCATGCATGTTTCGCAATCGCAGCGCAACAAAAAGGCCCGCATGCAGCGGGCCTGATACGCGATGAAACGCTGATTACAGACGGGCCGAGGCGGGTTCGCCAATGCGCTTCATGGGTACGTGCGTGTGATTCTGTACGCGGTCCTTGTGCCTGAGCACCTGGCGGTCGAGCTTGTCAGTCACTGCATCAATGGCCGCATAGAGGTCGGCATCGATGGCTTCACAGTGAATGTCCTTGCCACGCACGTGCAGCGTGATCTCGGCCTTCTGATTGAGCTTTTCCACGGCGAGGACCACCGTGACGTCAATCACGTGGTCGAAGTGCCGGAGAATTCGCCCGACCTTCGACATCACGTACTCACGGATGGCTGCGGTGACTTCCAGATGATGGCCGCGGATTGTCAGATTCATGAAGCACCTCCAAAACGATGCTGGTTTGCATGTCGATGCTCACCGCATGCTCAACGTTGCGCTGGCCAGTCTGCCTGCCACCACCTCGTCGCACCGGTCTTGCACCGTGCTTGAGGGGCGTCGCCTTGGAGTCGGTTCCATCTCGGGGGAACCACCCGCCGCGAGCCCTTTACCTAAATGTCGCGCCAGCAGTGCTTTCTTACGCTGCTGAACCATGCCGCAGTTAGGCAAAGGGTTCACGGGTGCTTCACGAAGAGGTCATAGATGCTTTCTCAGGTTTACTGGAGCAATCTTCATGGCTTCACGGTACTTCGCAACCGTGCGCCGTGCAACCACGACGCCCTGCTCCGACAGCAATTCGGCAATTCGGCTGTCAGACAGGGGTTCATCGGCGTTTTCTGCCGCGATCAGCTGCTTTATAAGGGCCCGAATTGCTGTAGACGACGCGGTCCCGCCGGCTTCGGTGGCCAGGCTCGATCCGAAGAAGTACTTGAGCTCGAAGGTCCCGAAGGGCGTGGCCATGAATTTCTGCGTGGTGACGCGCGAGATCGTGGATTCATGCAAACCGAGGATGTCTGCAATCTCTCGCAGCACCAGGGGTCGCATGGCGACTTCGCCGTGCGTGAAGAAGGCCTTCTGGCGCTCGACGATGGCCTGGGACACGCGCAGGATGGTATCGCAGCGCTGCTCGACGTTCTTGATCATCCAGCGAGCCTCCTGCAGTCGTGCAGTCAACGCGGCGCCGCCCTCCCCAAGCTTGCCGCGCTGCTCCTTGAGCACACGCGCATAGGCTTCGTTGATGGCCAGACGCGGCATCACCGAGGCATTGAGCTGGGCCTGCCAGCCCTCTCGCGTCTTGACCACGCGAACGTCGGGCACCACGTGGGACGCAGCGCTGCCAGCCCAGCGCGAGCCCGGATGTGGATCAAGCGTCTTGATGATGCCCACTGCACTGCGCAGGGCCTCATCGTCCACGCGCAGCAGGCGGCGCAGGCGCGTGAAGTCCCGAGTGGCCACGGCCTGAAGATGATTGCGCACAAGATGCAGGGCCAGCTGCACGAGCTTGCGGTCCTGCTTGCGCAGCGGGCTGCGCGCATCGCAATGCAGGATCTGCAGGGCCAGGCATTCGGCTGCGCTGCGTGCGCCCACGCCAGGCGGATCAAAGCTCTGAACCAGCTTGAGTGCCGCGGGAAAGTCATCGACCAGCTCGAGGCGATCGGCGCCATCGAGCAGGGCGCAGGCTGCGTCCACCAGCTCCTCGGGCTCATCGAGCAGATAGCCATTGTCGTCGAGAGCGTCGATGATGACTGCTGCAAGCACCCGATCGCTGGGCCCCAGGCGTGTGGCCGCAAGCTGTTCGAGCAGGTGCTCGCGCAGACCGCCGCCACCATCGGTGAGCTGCTGGCCTTCGCGATCATCGTCCTCAGGCGCACCCGGGTTGCCCCAGCTCATGCTGCCGTTGTCCGAGCCCCAAAGGTCTGCAGGGTCCGCACCCGGATCTGCTTCCGCGGTTCGCGGCTCGTCGCTTGCGGCATCGGTACCCGGCGCGGGATCGGCCACCGGCGCAGGACCGGACTCAAGCAGTCTGCCGGACGCGCTGACCGACACATTCATCGCGCCCTGCGGGTCATCCAGGCGCTCAAGCAGCGGATTGTCGTCCAGCGCGCGGTCGATCTCCTCGTTGAGCTCCAGCGTCGACATCTGCAGCAGCTTGATGGATTGCTGCAGCTGCGGCGTGAGCGTGAGGCTCTGCGAGAGCTTGAGACCGAGGGTGGGCTTCATTCGTGACGGGGCTGTCCGCGCCTACATGCGGAAGTGCTCGCCCAGGTACACGCGGCGCACATCCTCGTTGGCCACGATCTGTTCCGGCGTACCCTCCGCCATGACCCTGCCCTCGCTGATGATGTAGGCGTGGTCGCAGATGCCCAAGGTCTCGCGCACGTTGTGGTCGGTGATCAGCACGCCGATGCCGCGCGACTTCAGGAAGCGGCAGATCCGCTGGATCTCGATGACCGCGATCGGATCCACCCCTGCAAAGGGTTCGTCCAGGAGCACAAAGCGCGGCGACGTCGCCAGTGCACGAGCGATCTCCACACGCCGGCGCTCGCCGCCCGACAGACTCAGGGCCATGTTGGAGGCCAGATGGCTGATCTGCAGATCATCCAGCAGCGCCTGCAGCCGACGATCCACTTCGGCACGCCCCAAGGCTTGCCCGCCGGCATCGCTTTGCAGCTCGAGCACGGCGCGGACGTTGTCCTCCACTGAGAGGCGACGAAAGATCGACGCTTCCTGGGGCAGATAGGACAGACCGCGTCGTGCCCGCTCGTGCATCGGCAGCCTGGCCAGGGACACACCATCGATGCTGATCTCGCCCGCATCGGTCGCCACCAGGCCCACCACCATGTAGAAGGTCGTGGTCTTGCCTGCACCGTTCGGCCCCAGCAGACCCACCACCTCACCACTGCGCACCGTCAATGACGCATTCTTCACCACCTGGCGCTTGCCATAGCTCTTGGCGAGGCCGCGCACCACCAGCTCGGCCGACGGTGCATCCGTACTTGCGGCGGCAGTGGCGGTCATCTCGGACGCGCTGGCAAGCTCGCTCATGGCCGCCCCTTCTCTGGCGGCGCGGCGGGCGCCGGTGCGTTCTGCTGCGGACTGCGCGGCTGGGTCGGGCCGGTTGCGCCACGGGGCGAGAGGGTGGCACGCACGCGGCCGTCGCTGCCCGCCGTGGGCTGGCCACCCTCTACCGCGTAGGTCTCAAGCTGATTGTTGTAGACGATGCGCGCTCCACGAATCTCGTCCAGCACCCCCCCATCGGTGCCGGTACGGCGAAGAACGGCATTCCCCACGAGGACGATCGTGTCGGCCTTGCCGTCGAACTCGATCCGGTCCGCCTGGCCGACGAAGAACTCGGGCAAGCCATCGCGCTTGGTGCGGTAGCTGGCGGGCTTGCCCGCCAAGCCGACCAGCGAGCCGAACTGGTAGCCGTCGGGGTCCTGGCGAAACTCGAGCCGCTCGCCCGTCAAGCGCGTGCTGCCACGCAGCAGTTCCACATCGCCCGACCAGACCTGGACCTGCTTCAGGTCATCCCAGACCGCTCCCTTGGTGGAGGACAGTTCGGTGCGCTGGTTGCGGTCTGCACGCTCGGCATGGGCAGGACCGCTGGCTGCGGCAAGGGCGAGCAACAGGCCCGCGACAAGTCGGTGCGTGAGTTGCGGCATTGCATTCATCGAGGGGCCTCAACAATCATTCGGGTGGCACCGAGGAGCTGGACGGCCTGCTGACCGCCGTCGATCTGGACCCCGTCGCGCGCCAAGGCGCTGCGCCGCCCCTGGGCCAGGGTGACCGGCTCGCTGGTCCGAACGAGCTCGCTGTCGGGAAACACATGAAGACGCGTCGTGCTCAAGCGCTGCGGCTCAGGCGCGGGCCGCCCGGGCACGGCGGGCAGCTCACGCTGGATCGTGACCTCGCCAAGCAGCACGATTTCCTCGCCGCCGCGCAACACCTGGCCGGTGCGCGATGCAATCTGTGTGCTTGCCGCGTCCTTGCCGATGCTGACCACACGAGGCTCTTCGACCACGGCACGATCATCTGAAGGGAAGTGGGTCAGGCGCGGCGCAACGAACTGGGTGGCAAGATTGCCGCTGGTCGACAGGCGCGTCATCGTCAGGTTCTCGACGATGTAGTCCGGCACACCTGCAGCCACGGGCTGAGCGTCAGTCCCGGTGCGAACGCGCGGTTCACGCAGCGCCAGCCAGCCGGTCCAGGCGGCTGCAATCAGCAGGGCGCCGAGGAAGGCCATGTTCTGCAGACGGTCACGCCAGACGCCACGTCGCATGTGCTTCGTCCTAGGCGTGATCGCCCGGCTCGCGCGAGGCAGCCACGATGGCGTCCCATGCGCCACGGGCGCGCAGAATGAATTCGGCCATCTCGCGCACTGCACCCTGACCGGCCGCGCGACTGGCCTGCCAGTGAGCCGACTGGGGCAGCGGATCGAGGGCCTCGGCCGTCGTGGCGGCGAAGCCGCAGCGCACCAGCACCGGCAGATCGGGCAGATCGTCGCCCATGAAGCCGAACTGGCTGGCGCTCAGCTCGGTCTGCGCCAGCAGCGCATGCATGCAGGCGACCTTGTTCTTGATCCCCTGGTGCACGTAGCGGATGCCGAGTTCCGCAGCGCGGCGCGTCACGGCCGGAGAATTGCGCCCGGAGATGATGGCCACGGCCACACCGGCATCGATCAGCATCTTCACGCCATGGCCGTCCAGGGTGTTGAAGCGCTTGAAGGCCTCGCCGTGCTCGCCCACGAACAGGCTGCCGTCGGTGAGGACCCCATCGACATCCAAGCCCATCAGGCGGATGGTCCGGGCACGTTCAGCGGCGTCGGCAACCAATGCAGGCATCAGATCACCTTGGCGGCCATCAGGTCATTGGTGTGCAGGATGCCCACCAGATGACCCTCACGGATGACCATGATCACGTTGCGCCGGGTCCGGTCGATCAGGTCGGCGGCCTCGGCCGCGAGCGCATCGGGGTCAATGGTGGTGGGCGTACGGCTCATCACCTCGGCCAGCGGCGTGTCGCGGATGTCGCCGCCGCGCTCGATGAGGCGGCGCAGGTCGCCATCGGTGAACACACCGACCAGCCGCTCGCCATCGACCACCGCGGTGGCGCCCATGCCCTTTTTCGTGATTTCGAACAGCGCATCCTTGACCGTGGCGCGATGATCCACGCGGGGCACGGCATCGCCCTGGCGCATGACGTTGTGCACATGCGTGAGCAGGCGCCGCCCCAGAGCGCCACCGGGGTGGCTGCGGGCAAAGTCTTCCTTGCGAAAGCCGCGCCTGGTCAACGCCGCCACGGCCAGGGCGTCGCCGAGCGCCAGCGTGGCCGTGGTGCTGGCGGTGGGCGCCAGATCCAGCGGGCAGGCCTCGCGTTCCACAGCCACGTTCAGGTGGACATCGGCCAGCCGGGCAAGATCGGAGTCGTCGCGGCCCGTCATGGCGATCAGCTTGCAGCCGGCGCGCTTGAGCACCGGCATGATGGTCACCAGCTCGGCCGCGCTGCCGGAATAACTGATGGCGATGAACACGTCATCGCCCGTCACCATGCCGAGGTCGCCATGCATGGCCTCGGCCGGATGCACGAAGAACGCCGGGGTGCCGGTAGAGGCCAGCGTGGCGGCAATCTTGTTGCCGATGTGCCCGCTCTTGCCGATGCCGGACACCACGACCCGGCCCTTGCAGTCCAGCAGCATCTGCACGGCGCGATCGAATCGCGCATCCAGGCGCGCGATCAGCGCGCGCACGGCGTCGGCTTCGATCTCTAGCACTTCCCGGGCCAGCTCGGTGGCGGGCAGGGCGGCGGGGGTCGCGGGGCTTTGCATGGTCAGTCGAGTATATCCATGGGTACATTCCTTGCTTATGCGCCGCGCCGCCCCTGAATTCGACGAGTGCAGCAGCGGCGTCCGGATCCACCCCCCACCCGTCCAGAACGCCTGCATGCACCTCGGCCCGGCCCGCCCCAGCCTTCCCTGCCCATCCTGCCCCGCCCGCCGTTCTGCGCGGCGCGGGCGCCTGCCCCGAGGCGGTCGATGAACGGCCTGCAACTGACCCTGCTGCTGCTCGTGGCCGCCGTACTGGCGGTGGTGGCGTTTCGCCGGGCCAACCTGCCACCCATCCTGGGCTATCTCGTGGTGGGCATGCTGGTGGGGCCGCACGCCATGGGGCTCGCGCCCGACACACCAGCCACGCGTTACCTGGCCGAGTTCGGCGTGGTGTTCCTGATGTTCTCGATCGGGCTGGAGTTCTCGCTGCCCACCCTGCGCGCGATGCGCGTGCAGGTCTTTGGTGTGGGTACGGCGCAGGTGGTGCTGACCATCACCATCGCCTTCGCCGGCATGCTCGGGATGAAGGCCGCGCTGGTCTGGGCGGGGCTCGATGCGCTCGGGCTGACCTGGCAGGGGGCTCTGGCGCTGGCCGGAGCGCTGTCGATGTCGTCCACGGCGATCGTCTCCAAGCTGCTGGCCGAGCGCCTGGAGCTGGACCGGCCGCACGGCCGCACGATCATGGGCGTACTGCTGTTCCAGGATCTTGCGGTCGTACCGCTGCTGGTGCTGATCCCGGCGCTGTCGCGCGATCCGGCGCAGCTGCCGATGGCGCTGACGCTGGCGCTGCTGAAGGCCGCTGCACTGCTGGCGCTGCTGCTCGTGGTGGGTCAGCGGCTCATGCGGTGGTGGTTCACGCTGATTGCCCGCGCACGGTCGCAGGAACTGTTCGTGCTCAACGTGCTGCTGGTCACGCTCGGGCTGGCCTACCTGACGGAGATTGCCGGCCTGTCGCTGGCGCTGGGCGCCTTTGTGGCCGGCATGCTGATTGCAGAGACCCAGTACCGCCATCAGGTGGAAGAAGACATCAAGCCCTTTCGCGATGTGCTGCTGGGTCTGTTCTTCGTCACCATCGGCATGCAGCTGGACTTTGCAGTGGTGCTGCACAGCTGGTGGCTGGTGCTGGTCCTGACCCTGCTGCCGGTGCTGCTCAAGTTCGGCATCGTGCTCGGCGTGGCGCGCCTGTTCGGCCAGAGCACGGGCACCGCCCTGCGCAGCGCGCTGGCGCTGGCCACGGCCGGCGAGTTCGGCCTGGTGCTGGTCTCGCTGATCGGACGCAACAGCCTGGTGCCGGATGCACTGCTGCAGCCGGTGCTCGCAGCCATGCTGCTGTCGATGATTGCCACGCCCTTCATCATCGCGGCCAGCGACCGGATCGTGAACCGGCTTTCATCGAGCGAGTGGATGATGGCCTCGCTGAACCTGACGCAGATTGCAGCGCGCAGCATGGCCGCGCAGAACCCGGTCCTGATCATCGGCTTCGGGCGCTGCGGGCAGAACCTGGCTCGCCTGCTCAAGCGGCAAGGCATGGACACCATGGCGCTGGATCTGGACCCCGACCGCGTGCGCGAGGCCGCCGCGGCAGGCGAAAGCGTGGTGTTCGGCGACGGTGCACGCAAGGAGGCCCTGGTGGCCGCAGGCATCATGCGCGCCTCGGCCCTGGTGATCACCCATGCCGAAACCCGCGGTGCGCTCAAGGTGCTGCACCACGTGCGCGAGTTGCGCCCGGACTTGCCCGTCATCGTGCGCACCCACGACGACAGCGATCTGGAGAAGCTGCGCGCCGCCGGGGCCACCGAGGTGGTGCCCGAGATCATCGAGGGCAGCCTGATGCTGGCCAGCCATGCACTGGTGCTGCTGGGCGTGCCCCTGCGCAAGGTGGTGCACCAGGTGCAGGAGATGCGCGACGACCGCTACACCCTGCTGCGCGGCTACTTCCGCGGCGCGGACGATGCCGATACCGATGAGCACACGGCGTCGCGGCTGCACTCCGTGCCGCTGACGGAAGGCGCCGCAGCGATCGGCCGCCGCGTGGGCGACATCGGCATCGAACTGCTCAACGCCGAGGTGGCCACCGTGCGCCGCGCCGCGGGCTCCAGCCTCTCCGGCGCACAGGCGAGCGCGCACGTGCTGGCGGCGGGTGACGTCGTGGTCCTCAGCGGCGCACCCGAGGCACTGGCCCTGGCCGAGGAGCGCCTGCTCAAGTAAGCGCCGGCTGTGGCTGCAGTTTGCACACGTGCTGAATGTGCTTTCCGCTTGTCTGGTGCGGTTCTTCAGGCAATTTGGGCTGAAGAACCGCATGAATGCTGGTCTGGCGATCTACAGCGGCGGAGAATCAAGCACTGGCGCGGATCTTCAGACCAAAATGGCTGGAAAGCCTCGCCAGACAAGCGAAAAGCCTCTCGGGCGGAACTCACCGGCGACAGCCGCCGTCGCCGGTGGATCTAGCGGTACTCCACCGCGCTGGGCTGGATCAGCCCCTCTCGGACCCAGCGCTCCCGGCGCGTATCGAGAATGACCTTGGACGGCTCGTCGGCGCGAAGCAGGACCGGCACAGGTTTGCCGGAGTCAGCCATCGCAAGCAGCACGCCGATGTCCTGGTCATGGAACGCCTGAGTCACGGTGTCATACGCCGTACCGCTCGCCGGTGTGACCGTCACCTGAATGCGCAGCAACTGACGGCGGTTCAAGCGCAGGTTGACGCCCTCGACGACCTTGATCCGTGCGGTAGCCTCTGTCGGCTTGGCCATCACGTCGCTGTACAGCGACGCGACCTTGTTGATGCGGTACTGCGGCACGAACGCAATGCCGATGCCGATGGCGACCGGCGCAATGAAGAGCCATGCCCAAGGATTGGCAAAGGTCTCACCCAGGCTCGGCCGCTGCCCGAATTGGCGCTGCGTCATGGCGCCAGCACCAGCATGATGGTCTGGCTGGGCACGGCACGCATGCCGGGCGCGTTGGTGCTGTTCTGCAGCGAGCTGCTGCTCAGTCGGGTCACCGGCGCACCCATCACAATGGTCGTGAACGACCCTGTGAGATGGCGGGCCGGCCCCATGACGGTGCCCGACGCCACACCGAGATTCACACCCGCGTTGTCACCGTTGCTCATGGGAATAGTCGTGGCCATGTTGTGGATGGGCATGCCCATCACGAGAACAGTCGGGCAGTTCGGAATCGCCGTGTTGCCCATGGCGATGTTCGGATAGGGAATCGGCACGGGTCCTGCCGGCGTGGGAGTGAGACAGACATCCGGCATCGCCATGTCCATCCCCATCATCTGTGTATTCGCAAACATGGGCGCTTTCTTAACCAATGTGCACCTGGCCGCCGCGAAGCTTGACCAGCGTGCGGGCGTCAACCGCAACATTCTCGGCACGCGTGCAGGCCAGTTGCTCGGCCTGGACGTCGACCACCGCGGCCTGCACGTGGTCGCTGCCAGTGCTGGAGCGCTGATGATTCTGCGCATGGCTCTCGTGCCGATCAAACACGCTGCGCCATAGCGTGCCAGCAAGCTTGACGCCCGTCCATACCGCATCGAGCTGCCCGATGACGCTGAATGCGCGTTCCACCACGCTCTGTGCCTCTCGTGCGCGAAACTCGACGCGCTGCGTGGACACCGTCAGGTCATCCGCCTGCACGCCGACCCGGTCGGCCCGAACCGAAAGCTCGCCGCTGGCCACGGTCATGAGCGTGTCGGCCGGGAGTCGAATCTCGGGTCGTGCGCCCTCGGTTTCGGCGCGCCGCAACACGTGCAGCACATAGGCACGCCCATCCAGCACGCTGTAGGTCACCAGGTCTCCGGGCGCGGCCTGCAGGAGACAGCTGGCCGCAGTGTGCGCGGGCAGTTCGCTGCCTGCGTGCCGTAGCGAAAGCCCCGAACCACTGCTGCGATCGCGCAGCATCGGGGCTGCCGCGCCGACAAAGCCGGCGTAGAGCGCAACTTCGGAAGAATCCGCAGATGCCGCTCCCTTCTGGGCGGGCGGATGCGCCGCAGTGTCGCTGGAACGTTCGGTCACGCCGTCCACGGGCGCCAACCTCAGATGCGCGGGCCGCTTGGCTTGCGATGTGTTCATGGTGACTCCTTTGTCGTCAAGCGGGCGTCTGGCCCCAACGTTCCGCCTTCTGGCGGGTCGGATCGGTGCCGAGCGTCTGCTTGCGCTGCGGCATCGATACCTGCTCTTCATCGACCTCGTGCAGTACCGCTCGATGCATCTGCGCACCGTCGAACTGGCAACGCTTCAACTTGGCGTGACTGAAGTCGGCATACATGAGTTGGGCCTCACGCATCGAACATTCGTCGAGCTCGGCCCGCTCGAAGAAGGCCTGATGCAGATCCGCGCCGTCAAACAAGCACTGCGCAATCTTGGCGCCGGGCCAAAGCGTCTGGCGAAGACCCGCCTTGGAAAAGTCCACTCCACGCGCAATCGACTTCACGAACAACGCGTTGTTGGCCTGCGCGCCATTGAATCGACTACCAGATAGATCTGTCCCGGTGAAGTTGCACTGATCAAGACGCGCGGCGGTGAAGTCGCAGCGCGCCAGCTGGCTCTCCTGGAACTGGCATCCGATCAGGCTCTGATCGCGGAAGTGCCTGTCGCTCAGATCAACTCGATGGAACAGCGTCAGAGCGCATTGCGCCACGCTGAGATCGGCGTCCGCCAGCCTGCAGTTCGAAATCACGGTTTGATGCATCAGAACCTTGTTCAAGCGCGCCTTCACCAACGAGACGTCAATGAAATTGGCTTGGCGCAATTGACTCTCGCTCAGGTCCACGCGGTCGAGCCGTGACTGCAGCACGTTGGCCAGTGACCAGTCCGTCGCACTGAGGTCGGCATCAACCAGTCCGCAGTCGAGCAGCTTGGCGAGCATCCAGAAGCTGCCTCTCGCCTGGACCTTGGCGAGCCGGCAGCGGTTCAACGTTGCCGCGCGCAGAACGGTGCTTTCCATCCGTGCGCCGGAAAACTCGCAGTTGTCAAAGGTCGCCTCTCGCAGGTCTGCCCCGGAAAGATCCGCGCCGGCGAAACTGACTCCGTGAAAGAACCCTCCGCGCAGGGGCGCCCGACTCAGATCCATGCCGGCCACCGAGCACTCCATCACCGGCTCGCCGTTGTGAACAGCCATGACAAGGGCATTAACTGCTTCGGTCATGCTGCGGTCGCCCTGCGCAGTGGCCGCACCTTGGTGCGGTCAATGTTGGCGTCCTGAAAGAGGGTGTTCTTGTCGCGCCTCACCCGAGACAAGTCAGCCCCATAGAGGTTGCTCGCGACGAACAGACTGCCACGGATGTCAGCGTTCTGCATGACCGCATGCGAAAGATCGGTGCGCTCCAGCGCCGCGGCACCCAGCTGGGTGCGGACCAACAAGCAATGGCGCATTCGCGCAGCATTCAGCCGGGCCGCCTGCAGATTCGCCTCACTCAGGTCGGCCTGATCGAGGTCGGCCCCCTGGAGGTCAGCGCGCTCCATCGAAACGCCACGCAGAGAGGACTTTGCAAACACGGCCCTACCCGCCTTCAAACCCACAAAACTGCAGCCCTGCGCAAAGATTGCCCGGACAAACGATGCGCCAATCGCGCTCGCGCCCGTGAACACGCATTGCATGAAGCTCGATCCGTCGAAGACCGCATCATCCATGGTGCAGTCCTTGAATTCGCACTCGATGAACGTGCTGCCGCTGAACATGGCGCCCGTGAAGTCCACGGCCTCGAAGCGGGCCTTGATGAAGATGAGTTCCGGTGCCCAAACGCCGCGTAGACGCGTCCTCACAAGCACAGCCTCATCGACCTGGGCTCCGGTCAGACGAGCGTCGTCAAGACGCGCTCCAGTGCAATTGGCACCGCTCAGGATCGCGCCGCTCAGGTTGGCGCGCACGAGGCTGGCACTGCTCAAGTCGGCTTTGCCAAGATTCACGGAAGCGAGCTGAGCATCATCGAAGCACGCGCCTTGGAGGTGTGCATGTGCAAGCACCGTGTAGCGCAGATCAGCCCCCGAGAAATCCGCCTCCGGAGCTCGCACCGCTTCCATCTGCGCGGCGCTCATTTCAATCTTCGGCAGCTTGATGGCTCCAAGCTCCGCGCCAGTCAGCTTTGCTGCCGTCAGCGGCAGCTTCTTCTCGTACAGCCCCTGCAAGGCGATCAAATGCGCGCGAGAACTCTCCGGAGACATCGCGGACGCTGGCGGCTGTCGATGCGCGCTCTGCCAGTAACCCATCAGGACCGCGCCGTGCGCCTGCCCCATCTTCTGCTCGATTCGCGCGAGCTGCACTGGATCTGCATTCGGGCCCAGCAACTGGCGGATCTTCTGCATGTCCCCGTGCGCATCGACAGTCGGGGGTCCACGGTGCATGACCTGATCCAGCTCAATCTTGTTCGCCTCAGCAACCTTCAGCGCACGTTCCAGGTCCTCGGTCGTCTGCTTGAGCGCAGCCAGCTGCAGCTGGGCGGCACCAGTCATGAGCCTCTCAAGATAGGCAGGCAACTCCTGTAGCGTGGGGGGCTTCTCGCGAACCAGCGGCTTCACCCCGAGCATGTCGGGGTCCTGCCCCATGGCCACCAAACGTTGCCGCAGCGCGTCCACCTTCAGTTGTGCTCCGCGAAACTGATTGTCCGCTGCGAACCCATGCAGGGCACGCTCTTGACTTGCTTCCTCCATCATCGGGTCGGTCGCTGCCAGGCCTTCTGGAAGCAGATCGCTTTCGTTCAGCGATTGGACCGCCCCCAACCGGGGATCGCTGCGCTTGTGATAAACGTCGAGGTAATGCTCGCGTGACTTCGGTTGATCCAGATGCTCTACGCCGCCAATCAGCAAGGACACGTCTGAAGCGTCGTCTTCTTGCACCTCGATGAAGCCCTGCGCAATCATGATCAGCGCTTTGCTCGCGGGAAAGAACCACACGGTCGTGAAGCGACACGGTATTTCCTTGAACTGCTCGTCAGTGTGCTGGCCAAATCTCGCGATGAGTCGCACGGCAAACCGGGGTAAGCAACCCTGCACGACCTTTTCGCTTGGGTGCATGTGTGTGAAAGCGAACCTGGCGCCGGTCGGAATGTCCTGAGGAAACCACTGGTCAGGCGATGCGAGATTGAAATGCTTCCAGTTCAGATCCGGCGGATAACCCGGTGCGTGCTCTTGCATCCATGCACCGTCATAGGTACCTGCATACCTTGCTCGGGCAGCCCATGTCGGCTCGATGCGTCCGAACCCTGCCGGTTGAGGACATTGATCAGGCGAGTGAATCGGATCGGTTGCCAGTTCAATATTGGGCAACCACTGCGCTTGAACGCCGTGCAGCTCGACGTTCTCCATGCCTCGCCCCACAGGATTATGGGCAGACTGCGGCCCCCCGAAGGCGTGCGCCCAATCGATGGGCATTCTTGTGAATGGACGGGCAACGCTGATCTGCCGCCCTGACCAAGCACGATCTCCGTGCACGATCAGGGTCTTCTCGAGATCGGCCACCTGCGCACGTACTGCACAGCCGCGCTCACTCCCGTTTGGCGGGTAGGCGGCACCGTGTACCAGATACTCTGCGGTCGTCTTGACCACGCCCTCGTCGATGAGCGGCGCAGCCATTTCAGTCGCCAGGAACTGCCACATGGAGGGCTCAGACCACAGTGTGTGCTGCTCATCTGCGAATGGCAAATACAAACAGGCCGAGACAGATAGGCCGAAGCGACCGCCGAACTCCGTCGTGCGCGTGTTCAGTCCCAACGCCATCGGCTTGATCACCTGCATCAGCAGAACTCCCCTCTACCGCTCAGTAGACGACTACCAACCACCTGGTGGCCCAGCGGGTGCCGGGGGATTGGGCATGGAGCTTGTCGCCGACGCGTTGAGTGCGGTTGTTGCTGCGCTGGCGCGATCGGTTCCTGGATTCCTCGCTGTCTGGACATCGGCGCCCAGACCGTAGAGTGAGCCGAGCGCACCGAGACTGGCGTCACCCAACAGACTGAGT
>JAIXTA010000126.1 GCA_027484405.1 Burkholderiales bacterium | reverse complement strand
CCGGCGCGCCGGTGTTCCGGGCAAGCAGCACCGGCTCGTCGCCTGAACGCAGGGCGTCCGTTCCGGCGCGCACCTCGGCCAGGTCAGTCTTTGCGCCATAGCCACGGGACACGATGCCCGGCTTGAATCCGCGCGCCTGCAATCCGTGGACCAGTGCCTGCAGCGTTGGCGTCTTGCCGGTCCCGCCCACAAAGATGCCACCGACCACCACCACTGGGACAGGCAATCGATCGGCGCGCAGCAAGTTCAGGGCATAGCCAGCTCTGCGCAGTGCGCTCAGCACACCGTGAATCGCAGCAAGCGGAAGCAGCAATGAAGCACGCAAGCCGCGAGTCAACCACCAGCTCGGGAACCGATATGGCATGCGAGGCAGGGACGACCTACTGGCCGCTGCTTGCTGACTGGCGCTGAGTGGCAAATGCCAGCCGCGCGATGCCCGCAATCCGCGCTGCTTCCATCACATTCACCACGGACTGATGGCTTGCAGCGGCATCTGCGTTGATGATGAGCACGGGATCCTTGCGGTCCGCAGCTGCTTGCTGCAAGGCCTGAGCGAGCACAGCCACATCACGAAACGGCACCGGGACCCGATCAATTGCGTAGCGGCCATCGGCAGACACAGCCACCTGGATTTCCCGAGGCCGCTGCTCCGTGTTCTGACCCTGTGCGCCAGGCAACGAGATCCGCAGCTCGGCAAAGCGAGTGAACGTGGTCGACAGCATCAGAAAAATGATGATGACCAGCAACACGTCAATCAGAGGAACCAGATTGATTTCGGGCTCATCGTCCCGCCCGCGCCGGAAATTCACTGTCGCGCCCCGTGAATCACATCCACCAGCTTGAGCGCATCCTGCTCCATCTCAACGATGAAGTCGTCGACGCGGCCGCGAAAGTACCGGTGCGCGATCAGCGCCGGAATAGCAATCAGGATGCCGAAGCCTGTGTTGTAGAGCGCAACTGAAATGCCGTGCGCGAGTTGGTCGACGTTGGTCACACCACCCGGCCCACCCGAGGCACCGAAGATTTCGATCATGCCCACCACTGTGCCGAACAGTCCCATGAGGGGTGCAGCCGAAGCGATCGTCCCGATCGCATTGAGAAAGCGGGACAGTTCGTGCGCGACACCGCGGCCAACGTCTTCAATCGCCGACTTGGTGATTTCACGAGGAGCTTGGGCATTGCGCAGGCCAGCTGCAAGAATCCGCCCCATAGGGGAGTTGCCCTCCAGACGTTTCAGCACATCCTTGGTCACCTGCCCACCCTGCTGCAACTTGATCACGTCATTGAGCAGCCCGCCGGGAATGATCTTGCGGCGTTGCAATGCAATGAAGCGCTCGACGATCAGTGCCAGCGCAATGACCGACGCCACGATAAGAAACCAGATCGGCCAGCCGGCCGCTACGATGATTGCGAACAAGACGGAGTCCTTAGTCAGGCGTGAGTGCGCAAGGTGCGCCGCGCAGCGAAATGTAGCGGCCCAGCCCTCTCACCCCAAACGCACGCCGGCACGGCGATCGGCGTGGGTGCCAAGCTGTGGATAACTCTGTGGATACCTCTCGCCAAACCGCACAAACACTGTGGCGCGCCAGAAACCCACTTTGTCGCCGATGCAATCTCGATCAAAAACATTCATTTAAATCAAACACTTGCAACGAACTCTCGTCATCTCGCGACAGTCGCTGCGTGTGATGACGGACAGGCATCAACTGTGGACATGTTTACAGATCCTCAGCGAACTACATCGTCAGATGTAGCGAACACTCCCCGGGACAGAATGACCCCTTCCGAGCTGCTCGCCGCCATGGAGCAGTGGGTCGCACGAGGATTCCCCGCGGTCCGGCTGCGTGGCGAAGTGAGCAACCTCGTTCGCGCTACAAGCGGCCACAGCTACTTTGCGCTCAAGGACGACAACGCCAGCATCCGCTGCGTGCTGTTCAGGCAGCGCGCTGGATTTGCACCGCCGTCCACCTGGACGAACGGCCAGGTGGTTGATGTCTCCGCAAGGCCAGCCATTTACGCGGCGCGGGGCGACCTCCAGCTGATCGTTGAAAGCGTGCGCCCAGCAGGTCAGGGAGACTTGCACGCGGCGTTCATCGCGCTACGCGAAAGGCTCAAGGGCGAAGGACTGTTCGATGAAAGTCGCAAGCGCGCAATCCCAAGCTTTGCCCGCAGAGTCGCGATAGTGACGTCTCCTGACGCCGCCGTCCTTCGCGACATAGCCAGCACAGTCGCTAGGCGCGCCCCCCACATCGAGTTACTGCTCTTTCCTGCAGCTGTGCAAGGCGTTGCTGCGAGCGCTGAATTGACGAGGGCGCTGCGGCAGGCCGATGCGCACATGAGCATCGATTGCATCATCCTCGCCCGGGGAGGCGGCTCGATCGACGATCTGGCCGCGTTCAACGATGAGGCCCTCGCACGCGCCATCGCGGCCTGCCTGCGCCCCGTCATCAGCGCAGTCGGCCACGAGACGGACTTCTCCATTTCGGACTTTGTGGCCGACGTGCGCGCCCCAACGCCAACTGCAGCGGCTGAACTCTGCGCCCGGCCGACTTCAGACTGGCTCGCCAGCGTCGAGGACAGCGGACGCACCTTGGCTCGGGCGCTCGAAGGACGCGTGCAAATGATCTCTCAATTACTTGACACGCTGGGCGCGAGACTCATCAGCCCAAACGCGCGAGTGCAACTCAATCTCGCTGCAGTACAAGACAGGTCGCTACGGCTGAGTGCAGCGCTACACCGTGCATTCACAATCAAGAGTTCAGCGCTGGGCTCAATCCGGACGCGGTTCACGGCGATGCGGCCCGACATCCGCACACACGAAGCAGCGCTAGCGCGAGTCGGCCGCCGATGCGAGGCGAGCAGGCGTGCAGCGTGCACTGCGCTCAGACTTGAACTTGCTTCCGCGGCAGCGCGCCTGCATGCATTGGGGCCGATGAATGTTTTGGCGAGGGGCTATGTACTTGCGACGGACATGACGGGCGCGCCCGTCACAGCCAGCAGATCGGTCGCATGCGGCGAAGCATTGCAGCTCACCTGGCACGACGGGAGGCTCACAGCCCGGATCGAGGGTTGACCTACGACGGCTTGGGGCAGAGTGTGAGATCTCAGAAGATAGAATCCAGGATTCCTCCAAGATAGTTGAATGACGAAAGGTGCCCAGCATGGAACACAAGCTGCCTGAACTGCCGTATGCGATCGATGCGCTCGCTCCGCACATCTCCAAGGAGACGCTCGAGTTTCACTACGGCAAGCATCATCAGACGTACGTCACGAACCTCAACAACCTAATCAAGGGCACGGAGTTTGAATCCATGTCGCTTGAAGACATCGTCCGCAAATCTTCCGGGGGGATGTTCAACAACGCGGCACAGATCTGGAACCACACGTTCTACTGGTTCGGGCTGAAGCCCAACGGTGGCGGTGACGCAACCGGCCCGGTTGCCGCGGCCATCAACGTCAAGTGGGGCAGCTTCGCGGCGTTCAAGGAAGCCTTCAACAAGTCCGCGACCGGCAATTTCGGCTCAGGGTGGACATGGCTGGTCAAGAAGGCTGACGGCACGCTGGACATCGTGAATACCAGTAACGCTGCAACGCCCCTTACAACGTCTGACAAGCCTCTGCTCACGTGCGACGTGTGGGAACACGCTTACTACATCGATTTCCGCAATCGGCGGCCAGACTACCTCAGCGCGTTTTGGTCACTGGTGAACTGGGATTTTGTGAACCAGCAGATGGCATGATCCGCTGCGCTCAGGCGCCGTGTATCCACAAAAGACGGGGCACCCAGCGTGCCCCACTTTTTTTTTATCCAGATCGAAGCTCAACGCGGCTTGAAGAGCTGCTCGACACCCTCGATGCGCATCCCTGCGCGGATGCCGCGCTGTTTGAACCAGCCTTGATTCATTTCCAGCGCAAAGCGCGCCGGCTTTGCTGCGCAATGGCTGACCTCACTCTGAGGCTTCATGTCCTCAATGTTTAGGATGACACCGTTGTCATCGAGAAACGCAACCGAGAGCGGGATCAGCGTGTTCTTCATCCACATGCAATGCACTGCGCGCAAGTCGAATAGAAAGACCATGCCGTGGTGGGCAGCCAACTTCTCGCGAAACATGAGGCCGCGCTGTCGGTCCGCGTCACTCGCAGCGACTTCAGCCTGAATGAGGTGCATCCCAGCACGAAGCTGGATGGTGGGCATCGAGTTCGCCTGCGCAGCGGCGAGGCCGGGAGCCAACAAGGCAGCCAGTAGGCAGAACGCGTTCATCAGCCGTTGCATTCGTTTCAACTCTCTACATCGCCCGTTTCCCTGTCCGGGTCCGCGCAGTCAATACGCGATGCACCCACCAAGGACGTAACGTCATCCATGACGACCACAACAAAAGCAGAGGGGCAGGTTACCCCGCCCCTCTGATGTGCAAACTGCCGATGGCGGCAGCCGGAAGAATTACTTCTTCTCTTCAGCAGCCTTCTTGGCCTTTGCCTTCTTGGCCTTCTTAGCCTTCTTTTCGGTCTTGGCTTCGGCCTTGGCTTCAGCCTTGGCGGGAGCGGCCGGTGCAGCCGGGGCGGCCGGAGCGGCAGCCTGAGCGAACACAGAAGCGGCAAACAGAGAGGCCACGAGGCCGGCGATCAGCTTGGACATGTCAAATTTCCTTTTTAGCAACTAGTTGAAAGACCCGTTCCCTGACTTGGCGAAAACCTGATCATGTAAACGTCGGTCAGGGTCTCAACGCCATGCTGCTCGCCTTCGTTGACAACACCTACGTAGAAACCCGAAAGTTGATCACTTTGATTGGGTATTGAGCGACGAGGCCAAAAAAGCAACGAGTGCGCCGTGGCCCCTGTCCATTCAGCGATCAACATCTTTACGAAGCTGCGGTGATGTTGGAAGCCTGCTTGCCCTTGGGACCCTGATTGACTTCAAACATGACCTTCTGGCCTTCCTTCAGCGTCTTGAAGCCCGGCATCTGAATGGCAGAAAAGTGTGCGAACACGTCTTCCCCCCCTTCGTCCGGGGTGATGAACCCGAATCCCTTGGCATCGTTGAACCACTTGACCGTACCGGTTGCCATGCTTACTTCCCTCCCTTGTCCCGTTTTGGCCGAACACCCATCCGAAAACGGGCAAAGCCACATTGTGGGAAGCACCAATAGGCGTCCGGTGGACTTCCCGCCAACGGTTGTTTTAGCGATCCAACAAAGCAATCGTCAAGACCCGTACATAGCTGCCGAACAGCACGCCCAAGACATCTCTGCTTGAATGACTGACGACAAAGCGCTGCATGTGCGCCGCCTTAGAATCAGGCGGATGTCAAAAATTCAGACTCTTTCAGCCCTCAGCCCATGAGTGCAAAACCAGTCATCGGCCCAGGCAACCCGGATTCCGACCAGGGCGACAGCATCGTTGCCGAGCGCCAGACCGCCCGCGTCAAGCCGCCGCGGATGTTTCAGGTTGTGATGCTCAATGATGACTTCACTCCGATGGAGTTTGTCGTAAGCGTCCTGCAGCGCTTCTTTGGCAAGAGCCGGGAACAAGCCACGCAGATCATGCTAAAAGTCCATCGAGAGGGGCGCGGCGTGTGCGGGGTTTATCCGCACGACGTCGCTGCCAGCAAAGTGGATCAGGTCACGGATTTTGCAAGGCAGCACCAACACCCGCTGCAGTGCGTTCTCGAAGAAGTCTGAACCCTTTCTGGCAAGGCGGCTTGAACCTTGCTAAGGACACCTCACCTGCAGACGATGCGGGCGCTTGAGCCTCAGGAGTTGCAATGATTGCGCAGGAATTGGAAGTCAGTCTGCACGCCGCCTTCGTGGACGCGCGGGCCAATCGTCACGAGTTCATCACTGTCGAGCATCTTCTGCTCGCACTGCTGGACAACCCCTCAGCCTCCGAGGTGCTGAAGGCATGTGCTGCCAACATTGAGGACCTGCGCAAGCAGCTGTCGAACTTCATCAAAGACAACACGCCGGTCATTCCTGGCACAGAGGAAGCGGACACGCAGCCCACGCTGGGTTTCCAACGAGTAATCCAGCGCGCCATCATGCACGTGCAGTCCACAGGCAATGGCAAAAAGGAGGTCACCGGAGCAAACGTGCTCGTGGCCATCTTCGGCGAGAAGGACTCTCACGCCGTGTACTTCTTGCACCAGCAGGGCATCACGCGCCTGGACGTCGTCAACTTCATCAGCCACGGCATCACGAAGACGCCGCAGGAAGAGGCCGCAGGCACCAAGCGAAACGAAAACGAGGAGCAAGGCGAGCAGGCAGAGAAGCAGGCCAGCCCGCTCGAGCAATACACGCAGAATCTGAACAAGGCAGCTACCGACGGCCGGATCGATCCGCTGATCGGTCGGGAGTCCGAGGTCGAGCGCGTTATCCAGGTGCTCTGCCGCCGGCGCAAGAACAATCCGCTGCTGGTCGGTGAAGCGGGGGTGGGCAAGACCGCAATCGCCGAAGGCCTGGCATGGCGCGTCGTGCAGAAGGATGTGCCTGAAATCCTCGCGGACATGACTGTGTACTCGCTGGACATGGGCTCATTGCTGGCCGGCACCAAGTACCGCGGTGACTTCGAGCAGCGCCTAAAGGCCGTCCTCAAGCAGCTCAAGGAAACCAAGAACAGTGTGCTGTTCATCGATGAGATCCACACGCTGATCGGTGCGGGCGCGGCATCTGGCGGCACCCTGGATGCCAGCAACCTGCTCAAGCCAGCGCTGTCGTCGGGTCAACTCAAGTGCATTGGCGCAACGACCTACACCGAATACCGCGGCATCTTCGAAAAGGATCACGCGCTTTCACGCCGCTTCCAGAAGATCGACGTCAACGAGCCGTCGATCGAGCAAACCATCGAAATCCTGCGCGGATTGAAGACGCGCTTTGAAGAGCACCACGGCGTCAAATACAGCAAGGACGCGCTCTCCAGCGCCGCCGAACTCTCGGCCAAGTACATCAACGACCGCCATCTGCCGGACAAGGCCATCGACGTGATCGATGAAGCCGGCGCCGCACAGCGCATCCTGCCCCAGAGCAAGCGCAAGAAGACGATCGGCAAGAACGAGATCGAGGACATCATCTCGAAGATTGCCCGCATTCCGCCAGCGTCCGTCTCCAGCGACGATCGCTCCAAGCTCCAGACGCTCGAGCGCGATCTGAAGGCCACCGTGTTCGGCCAAGACGCCGCGATCGAAGCGCTCGCCGCCAGCATCAAGATGGCCCGCTCAGGCCTCGGCAAGCCGGACAAGCCGATTGGCGCCTTCCTGTTCAGCGGCCCCACGGGCGTAGGCAAGACCGAGGTGGCCAAGCAGCTGGCCTTCATCCTGGGCATCGAGCTGGTGCGCTTCGACATGTCCGAATACATGGAACGCCACGCAGTGAGCCGCCTGATCGGCGCGCCTCCGGGCTACGTCGGCTTCGACCAAGGCGGGCTGCTGACCGAGGCAGTCACCAAGAAGCCGCACTGCGTGTTGCTGCTCGACGAAATCGAGAAGGCGCATCCGGACATCTTCAACGTGCTTCTGCAGGTGATGGACCACGGCACGCTGACGGACAACAACGGACGAAAGGCCGACTTCCGCAACGTGATCGTCGTCATGACCACCAATGCGGGCGCCGAGACGATGAACAAGTCAACCATCGGATTCACGACCCGGCGCGAGAGCGGCGATGAGATGGGCGACATCAAGCGCATGTTCACCCCGGAGTTCCGCAACCGTCTTGACGGCATCATCAGCTTCCGCGCGCTCAACGAGGAGATCATCCTGCGCGTGGTCGACAAGTTCCTGATCGCCCTCGAGGACCAGCTGCACAGCAAGAAGGTCGAGGCGATCTTCACCGACGCGCTGCGCAAGCACCTGGCGAAGAAGGGCTTCGATCCGCTCATGGGCGCTCGACCGATGCAGCGCCTGATTCAGGATGCGATCAGACGCGCGCTCGCCGACGAACTGCTGTTCGGCAAGCTGGTCAACGGTGGCAAGGTGACCGTGGACCTCGACGACGAAGACAAGGTGCGGCTGATGTTCGACGACGCACCACCACCGGCCACGCCCCTGCCTGATCCCGAGGACACGGCGACCGTGGAATAAGCTCTGCGCCAATTTCACGATCAGCCGATCCAAGGGAAAGACACAATGGGCGCGACGCTTGTCGCGCCCATTGCTTTTGCGCACAATCGGCTGCGCCTCGCTCAGGCGAAGCGCCAACAATTCGTCTGGCCCCCCGGGCAGCCCATGCGGCTGATCATTCCGGCGGGCCATCCGGCGAAGCAAAACGAGGAGACTTCCATGAAGTTCGCAGTACCGGCTCGACGGGCGCTCGCCCTCGGCGCCTTGCTCACGGCGGCCTGCGTGACGCCCGCGCTGGCCCAAACAACCAGCACGACAGCCGCCCCCCCACCTGCCCAGTCTGCAGCGCCTGCGGTAGTCACAACGACCAACGCAGCCTATCTCGCGGCCAACTGCGCCAACTGCCACGGCACCAAGGGCAAGGCGGTCGGGGGCATGCCGAATCTGGCGGGCCAGAACCGCGACTACATCATCACGCAGATGCGCGCCTTCCGTGACGGCCAGCGCCCCGCGACGATCATGCATCAGCTGGCCAAGGGCTATACCGACGAGCAGATCGCACTGATCGCGGATCACTTTTCCAAGATCAAGAACTGAGGGCGGCGCACCATGAAGACTCAATTGAATCGCCGTGACCTGCTCAAGGCCCTTGGCGCCGGTGGCGCATTGACGCTGGCCGGCTGTGCCGCCACCGAGCAGCAGGCGGCTGCGCCGCAGAAGAAGCTCGGCCGCGTGATCGTGGTGGGTGCCGGCTACGGCGGTGCGACCGCGGCGAAGTACATCCGCATGTGGTCGGGCGGCGCGATCGACGTGACCCTGGTGGAACGCAATCCTCAATTCATCTCCTGCCCGATCTCGAATCTGGTGATCGGCGGCAGCCGCAAGATCGAGGACGTGACGCGCGACTACTGGGGCCTGCGCGAGTACGGCGTGCAGGTCATCATCGACGAGGTCACCGGCGTCGACCCTGCCAAGAAGACCCTGCAGCTGCGCAAGATCCAGGATCTGCGCTACGACAAGCTCGTCATCGCTCCGGGCGTCGATTTCCTGTTCGACCAGGTCAAGGGTCTGGACGCCGAGGCGCAGAAGCGCTTCCTGCATGCCTGGAAGGCCGGCCCGCAGACCGTAGCCCTGCGCAAGCAGCTCGAAGACATGGCCGACGGCGGCGTGTACGCCATCACCATTCCGCGTGCGCCCTACCGCTGCCCGCCCGGCCCGTACGAGCGCGCCTGCCAGGTGGCTTGGTACTTCAAGAACAACAAGCCCAAGAGCAAGGTCATCATCCTGGACGCCAACGAGGACGTGCAGTCCAAGAAGGGCCTGTTCATGCGCGCCTGGAACAACGACTACAAGGGTCTGATCGAGTACCGCCCGAACTGGAATGCCAGCGAGCTCGACGCCGCAAACAGCACCATCATGAGCGACGTGGGTGACAAGCTGAAAGCCGACGTGCTGAATATCATTCCGCCGCAGCGCGCGGGCGACATCGCCCAGCGCGCGGGTCTGATCAACGCCAACAATCGCTGGTGCCAGGTCGACTGGACCTCGATGGAGTCCACGGCGCAGAAGGACATCCACGTCATTGGCGATGCGCTGCTTGCTGCACCGGCCATGCCCAAGAGCGGTCACATGGCCAACCAGCACGGCAAGGCGGCGGCCGCGGGCATCGTCGAGCTGATGAACGGCCGGACGCCCGCGCCGCTGACCATGGCCAACACCTGCTACAGCTTCATCGACGACAAGCGCGTGGTCCACGTGGCCAGCGTGCATCGCTACGACGCCGCACAGAAGACCATGGTGGCGCTGCCGATCGCCCAAGGGCCGGCGCTGTCCAGCGAAGCCAATGAGCTCGAAGGCGTCTACGCCTGGAGCTGGGCGCAGACCATCTGGAACGACATGCTGGTCTGACGCCGATCCGCCAAAGAGAAACGGGCCTGCGGGCCCGTTTCTCTTTGCGGTGGCGCGGTGTTCCGCGGTATTGCTCAGCCTGCGCTGATCAGCTTGCCGTTGCCGTCGATGCGCACACGGTCACCCACGCGCCAGCCGTTCTGTGCGGCCAGAGCCACCACACGGCGGCTGCCGTCGTTCATGCGGACCGCCACTTCGACGTGCGAGCTGCTGTTGCGCTGCTTTTCGATCTCGTTGCCGGCCAGCGCACCGCCCGCCGCACCGACCACCGTCATGGCCTTGCGACCATCACCCTTGCCGAACTGGTTGCCGACGACGGCGCCGAGCACGCCGCCGGCCACCGCGCCCACGCCGCTGGCCTCACCCTTGCGGGTGACGGTGCGGATCGATTCGATGGTGCCCTCGTTCTGCGCGAGTGCCGGTGCACTGGTCGACACCGCACCGGCCGGAGACGCACCGCCCACCTGGCGCGGCGGCTGCTTGCTCATGGCCGTTGCGGCGGCCGTGTGATTGGCCGGGTTGTCGCCCACCAAGGAATGCCGCACGGCAGCACTGGACGGTGCAGAAGATGCTGCGCTGGAAGGAGCGGCCGATAGACCCTCACCCGAGCGCGCCTGCCCGGTGGGCAGCAGCCCGGTCATGGCGGCCACGCCGGTCAGGCTCAGGAGAATCACGCTGCCTGCGGCGACCCACATGACGGGGTGGATGGCGGCGCGTGCGGTGGCGGTGTCGGTGCTGCTCATGGGATGTCCCTGAAGATGGATGTTCCGATTGAACGGGACGCGCACGCCGCCGGCGCCTTCGAATCGTTTCAAACGTAACGGGATCTGGAGGATGTATCCGCCGACTCGGATGATCACTCGCTCAAATCTGTCCGTTATTGATCTTTATTTTGAACCATAAATTCGACATCTCGCTTGTTCCTAGCCAATCTTGAGCAAAATTGCTTTGTGAATTTTTTGGCCGAAATTGATATTCACTTGCGGCCGGTCGAGCCGAATCCGCCTTCGCCACGCGCCGATGCCGCGAACTCCTGCACCACATTGAGCTTGACCTGCAGCACTGGCACCAGCACCAGCTGGGCCAGGCGGTCCAGCGGGTTGAGCGTGAAGGCGGTCTGGCCGCGGTTCCAGGTGCTCACCATCAGCTGGCCCTGGTAATCGCTGTCGATCAGGCCCACCAGATTGCCCAGCACGATGCCATGCTTATGACCCAGCCCCGAGCGCGGCAGGATCATTGCGCAGTAGCCGGGGTCGCCGATGTGGATCGCCAGGCCCGTCGGAATCAGGTGCGTGCTGCCCGGCTCGATCACCAGCGGCGACTCGATGGCCGCACGCAGGTCCAGCCCGGCCGCACCGGGCGTGGCGTATTCGGGCAGCTGCTCGCGCAGGCGGTCGTCCAGGATCTTGATGTCCAGCTGGATCACGGTCTGAATCTCACTTCTTCTTGGGGTTGAGCGCACTGAAGGCGATGCCGCCGATGATGGCCAGTGCGAGGAAGTACGGCAGATCGAACAGCAGCGAGAACAGACCCGCACCGATCAGCGAGGCGCCAGAGAGCACCGCAATGCCCATCGGCGTCTTGAGCCACTGGCGCACGTCCACCTCGCCGCTCTTCATGGCAGTGATCAGGGCTTCGGCCTCCGCCCGCGTCAAGGGCGGCTTTTCGCCCGCCTTGAGCGCGCGATCTGCGCCGCTGTCACGCATGCCGGTGTTGGCTGCACCGGCATGGGGCAGGCTCGCTGTTGCCGCACCGCTTGTGCGCCCCGTCGGGCGCGCGGTCGCGGCAGCACCCGGACCGGCTGCACGTGCGGGCGCCGGCTTGCGACCGCTGTTGCTGACGTCCGTGAGCTGCTGACCGACGTTGAGCGCCTGCATGCGGGCCTGGATGCGTTCGACCTCGCGCACGAAGTCGCCGTCCTTCGGCGTCAGATCATCAAGGTTCATCGTGCAGCTCCTCAGGCGCGCTGGGCCAGGGCAAAGATCTTGCGGATGGGTTCGATCACTTCGAAGCTGCCGGAGAACCCGGGCGGAATCACGCAGGTATCGCCCGGACCGTAGAACTTCGCGACACCGTCCGCATTGCGGATGGCGCAGCGGCCCTCAAGAACGTGAAAAAGCTCCGACTTGTCCGGCGCGAACTCGATGCGCCAGTGGCCTACCTCGCAGGCCCAGATGCCGAAGCTGCCGCCTGAGGCTGGATCTTCATGAAACAGCCAGGTCTGGCGTCGGGGTGCGCCGGCAATCCGGCGATCCTCACGCGGAAAGTCGACACTCGGCTCGGGGGGCGAGTCGGAAAAACTGATGCTGTCCATGGCGCAGGGGCAAGGGGCCGGAAGGCGGTACGCAACACACGGCATTGTCCCACGCAGCCCTGCCCTGCCGCCGGGTTCCGCGACCAAGCTGGGCAGCTGCCGACCGGGCGCGGCATGGGGCGGCCCGGGCACCCAGGCGGCGCACCAGCGCAATCCACCGCGCGTATCAGTTTTTGACACTTCCAGAGCTGTTCTGACAGCGGCGAGGCCCGTCCCTAGTCTGCCGGGATCGCGTCAACGGTTGTGCATTGGGGGCATGGACCGCAAGCGACGCGCAGGGAGCGATCGATGAGCTGCATATCGACCTTGCACTGGTGGTGCGATCTGAACGGCGCAGCCTGGGTGTTCGGCATCGCCGCCGCGGTGCTCGCGGTCTCGCTGGTGACGCTGAAGATCCAGCACACCCGTTCTCGTCGCCGCCTGCTTGCACGGCGCCGCGGGCGTGGTATTGAGCTGGCCGGGCAGAAGCTGCCGCCCTTTGTGCTCTGCCCGGTCTGCCAGAACCTGACCCGCACCGACACGGCCATCTGCATCTGGTGCACCCAAGGGCTGACAGACATGTTCCGCGACACCCTGCCCGCCCGGCGCGAGCGCTTCGGCGCCTACCGGGATGCTGCAGAGTCGCCCCCTGCCCTGTCGTAGCGCGGCCTGCCCGGCTCGGAGCCGTGCAGCGCATTCAGCAGGCTTGGCAGCCTGTGCGGCCGCAGCTGCTGCGCTTTAGCGCCTCAGCGCTTCAGGATGGCGAACAGGTTGTTGTAGTCGTCCGTCCAGGTGGCAAATCCGGCGCGCGGCACCACGGCTTCGGCGCGCTCGGCAATCGGCTTGAGCGCGAGGGTCTTGGGGTCCGGCGTGGCCAGCACGTAGTCCGTCCGTGAGAGGTACCACTCGGCGCGCTCGTCGGCGATCTTCACGGTGCCCATGGTGTTGGCCGCTGCAATGCCCGCCACCACCGGCACCAGATCCAGATAGCGGTTGGACACGTGGAAGGCGACGATGCCGCCGGGCGCGAGCTGCCGCGCATAGGTGGCCATGGCTTCCTGGGTGACCAGATGCACGGGGATGGCATCACTGGTGAAGGCGTCTACCACCAGCAGGTCGAAGCCATGCGGCGCTTCGCGTTCCAGCACCAGTCGCGCATCGCCAAGCGCCGTGGTCACCGTGGCGCGAGAGTCCTTCAGGTAGGTGAAATCGCGCTGCGCCAGCTCGATCACCTGCGGGTTGATCTCGTAGAAGCGGAACTGGTCACCTGGCTGCCCCCAAGTGGCCAGCGTCCCCACGCCCAAACCGATCAGGCCGACCTTGAGTGGCCGCTTTCGCGCCTGGCGCAGGGCTTCGAGCGCCACACCGGCACCCGAGGTGCTCGAGTAGTAGGTGGTGGGCCAGCGCCGGCGATCTGCGTCCAGGAACTGCTGACCATGCAGGATCACGCCATGGGTGAGCTTGCGGTCCGTGCCGTCCGGGCTCTGGCGCACGCGCACCGTGCCGTAGAAATTGCGGTCCATCGCGATCACGTCGCGTGTGAAGACCTCGCGGTATTGCCAGCCGAAGCTCGCGGTCAGCACCGCGGCCAGCAGGCCCAAGGTGGCCGCGGTGCCAGAGATACTGCGCGAGATACCGAGGAACAGCGCCACCACGGCCAAGCCAACAATCGCGACCACGGCGTTGCGCATCGCCTCGGTCTCGAAGGGGTTGGCCTCCAGGTGCCAGAACCACCACCACACCGCAAAGCCGAAGGTGGCCGCCACCAGCACGGAGAACAGCGGTTTGACCCAACCCTCGTCGCGCATCACCACAAACAGCATCAGCGCAGCCAGCAGCAGGGCCAGCGGCAGCTCCCAGTAGGCGTTGAACACCCGCGGCGCCACCAGACCCACCAGCAGGCCGCCCACCGCGCCGCCCAGCGAGATCATCAGATAGAAGCGCGTCAGGTATTCCGGCGCCGGCTTGGCGCGTGAGAGTTCGCCGTGGCAGAACATGCAGATGACGAACAGGCCGCCGCAGTACAGCGGCACGGCCTGCCAGAAGGGCAGCACGGTGTTCTTGGTGAACAGGCCCCAGGCCATCGCGGGTACCAGCACCATGAGCAGCGGCTGGAACAGACCGCGGCGATACCAGCGGTCCGAGTCGAAACACAGGATGAAGGTCAGCAGATACAGCGCCAGCGGCAGGATCCACAGGAAGGGCACGCTGGCCACGTTCTGCGTGATATGCGTGCTGATCGTCACCAGCATGACGCAGCCCAGCGCCGACAGCGTGAACCACAGCAGGTAGCGGCCCGGCGTCGGCGGCTCGTGGGTCACGTAGGCGTCCGGGTCGACCGGTGCGGGCGGCGGCATGGCCGCCACGACCCGCGCGGCCAGCACCGCGCTCACGCCGCACAGCAGCGCGAACAGCACGAAGAGCCCGGACCACACCCAGGCCTGCTGCTTGACCGGCATGAAGGGCTCGATGGCAAAGGGGTAGGCCATCAGCGCAAACAGCGAGGCGAGGTTCGACAAGGCAAACAGGCGGTAGACGCGTTCACGTCGAATATCTGTCCTGGGCGTGACGGTGGCAAACCAGTTCTGGATCAGCGGCCCGGTGGACGAGACTGCGAAGTACGGCAGCCCGATGGTGGCTGCGAGCAGCAGCATCAGGCGGCCGGTCGGGTCTTCGTCACCCAGCGGCTTGAGCGCGGGGTTGGCCAGAATCGGCAGGGTCATCACCGCCAGCAGCAGCACACCCAGATGAATCTGCATCTGGCGCCGGATGGCCAGCCGGCCGATCAGGTCGGCGTAGCCGTAGCCCGCCAGCAGCACCAGCTGAAAGAAGGCGAGGCACACGGTCCATACGCCGGCCGAGCCGCCGAACCAGGGCACCACCTGCTTGCCGATCAGGGGCTGGACCAGAAACAGCAGGAAGGCCGACAGAAAGATGGTCAGCGGGAACAGGCGGTACATGTCGGGCCTTGTCAGGGGATTGCAAGGAAATATACCGGGGCCCCTGTAAGGACTTGGCCGTGGCGCCGACTGACCCTGCGTGAGATCGAACTCACGACTTTGCAATCGCAACCATTCAGGAGATCAGATCATGGACAAGCAAGCCCTTCTGCGTACCGCCTTCGCCTCGGTTCTGGCCATCACCGCCACCACCAGCGTGGTTCCGGCCCATGCCCAGGCCGCCAAGGAAAAGTGTTACGGCGTGGCCAAGGCCGGCCAGAACGACTGCGCCAACGCCAGCGGCACCCACTCCTGCGCTGGCCAGAACAAGGTTGACATGAGCCCGGACGAGTGGAAGTACGTGGCCAAGGGCAGCTGCGAGAAGATGGGCGGCGGCTTGACGCCGGACGCCGCCAAGAAGGCCGCAGCCGCCAAGATGAGCGACAAGAAGTAAGCCCGATCGCCGGATGCGCCCTGCCGAGGAATCCATGGAAAGAGACCGCATCGGCTGGGTGGGTCTGGGTCTGCGTCACGCGCATTACGCCGCGTTCTGCCAGGCTGCAGCCACCTCGCCGGACCCGGGTGCATCCGGCCCCCCGAATGATTCACTGCGCTCGCAGGTGGACTTCCTTGAGGTCCACAGCGAGAACTTCTTCGCGCCGGGCGGTGCCGCGCGCGCCGTGCTGGACACGGTGCGGCAGCGCTGGCCCATCAGCCTGCACGGTGTGGGCCTGGGTCTGGGCAATGCGCAGGGGCTCGATCCGGCGCATCTGGCCAAGTTGCGCGCCCTGGTTGAGGACGCGCGGCCAGCGCTGGTGTCCGAGCATGTGTGCTGGACGGCGGACGCCGCCGCCACCTACAACGACCTGCTCCCCCTGCCCTACACGCGCCACGCCCTGGACGCACTCTGCGGCCACATCAATCAGGTGCAGGATCTGCTCAAGCGGCCGATCCTGATCGAGAACGCCACGGCCTACGTGCAGTTTGCAGGCGACGAGTTCAGCGAGATGGACTTCATTGCCCGCGCCGTGCGCCGCACCGGCTGCGGCGTGCTGCTGGATGTGAACAATCTCCACATCAACGGCGTTCACTTCGGCTTTGATGCCGCCGCTGCCCTGGGCGCTCTGCCTGCAGAGGCCGTGCAGCAGTTTCATGTCGCCGGTCATCTGGAGACCGAGGATGGCCTGGTGGATGACCACGGCTCACGCACCCGCCCGGCGGTCTGGTCGCTCTACGCGCAAGCGCTTGAACGCTTTGGCGCACAGCCCACACTCATCGAATGGGACACCGCCGTTCCTGCGCTCGAGGTGCTGCTCGACGAGGTCCGCATTGCACGCCAACTCCAGGCGCAGAGCATCAACCTGCCGGAACCCGCCCATGTCGCTTGACCTGGCGGAACTGCAGGCGCGATTCGGCGCCGCGCTGCGCAGCCATGCGGCCACAGAGGCTGTGCTGCCGGCCCTGGCCGGCGACCCCGCACGCAACGCGCGACGGGTTGGCCTGTATCGCGGCAATGTCATGGCCCACGCCACCAGTGCGCTGGGCGTCGCGTATCCAGTCACTCGTCAGATGCTGGGCGCCGAGTTCTTTGATGCGCTCGCACCGCACTTCTGGCGGGCGTATCCGGCCCGGGCGGGCGACTGGGCGCTCTGGGGCGCAGCACTGGCCGCCTTCGCCGCCACCTTTGAACCGACCGCCGGCTTTGGCTGGCTGCCGGGCCTGGCGCGGCTGGAATGGGCGGTGCATGAAGCGCAGTACGCCCCCAATGCCACGCCGGCGCAGCTCGCGCGGGCAGCGGACGACCCCTTCGCGCTGCCCGGCACGCGCGTGCTGGCCGAGCAGGCTGCCGTGGCCTCGATCTGGCTGGCACACCAACCGGGCCGCGCGGCAGACCTCAGCCAGATCGACCCGGCACAGCCCGAGGGCGCGCTCGTGATGCGCCAGGGCCTGCAGGTGCAAGTTTTCCCGCTGCCTTTCGACCAAGCCTCAGTACTTGTCGAACACCTTTCGGGAGACCCCACATGAACACCCTGGCCCAGATGCGCAGCAACCCGTTTCTCACCCCGCTGGGCAAGCTGCTCGCCCACATCGAACCGTTGGCGCAGAGCGTCTTTCTGCTTGGCCTGCGTCTGTATGTGGCCAACGTCTTCTTCCTCGCCGGCCTGACCAAGATCCGCGACTGGGATACCACGCTGCTGCTCTTCACCGAGGAATACAAGGTGCCGCTGCTCTCGCCCTCGATCGCGGCCCTGTTCGGCACGGGCGGCGAACTGGTGCTGCCGGTGCTGCTCGCACTCGGCCTGACGGGCCGCTTCGGTGCTGCGGGCCTGTTCGTGATGAACATCGTCGCGGTGCTGAGCTACCCCGGCATCGCACCCGCGGCACTGCAGGGGCATGTGACCTGGGGCGTGATGCTCGCCACTGTGGCCTTGTTTGGCAGCGGCAAGCTGTCTGTGGACTGGGCAGTGTGCAAGGCCGTGTGGCAGCGTCTGGGGCTGAAGCAGGCACGTTCTGATGAGTGATATCGGAACGGCTTTTCGCT
>JAIXTA010000217.1 GCA_027484405.1 Burkholderiales bacterium | reverse complement strand
TGCTGTTTGCCGCCATCGGCCTCATCACCACGCTGATCGAGCTGCCGCTGGATGCCTGGCAGACCTTCCGGATCGAGGCGCGCTTCGGCTTCAACCGCACCACGCCCGGCGTGTTTGTGGGCGATCTGCTCAAGGGTCTGGTGGTGGGTGCCGCGCTGCTGCTGCCGATTGCCGCGCTCATCATCTGGCTGATGCAGACCGCAGGCAGCCTGTGGTGGCTCTGGGCCTGGATGGCGCTGATTGCCTTCCAGTTCACCGTGATGCTGATCTACCCGACCTTCATTGCGCCGCTATTCAACAAGTTCACGCCGCTGTCAGATGCCACGCTCAAGGAACGCATCGACGCCCTGCTGGCGCGCTGCGGTTTTTCAAGCAATGGCGTGTTCGTCATGGATGGCAGCAAGCGCTCGGCCCACGGCAATGCCTACTTCACGGGCCTGGCCAAGAACAAGCGCATCGTGTTCTTCGACACCCTGCTGGAGAAGCTCGACCCGCTGCAGATCGAAGCCGTGCTCGCCCATGAGCTGGGCCACTTCAAGCACAAGCACATCACCAAGCGGCTGATCTCCAGCAGCCTGATCATGCTGGGGGGCCTGGCGCTGCTGGGCTATCTGGCCGAGCAAAGCTGGTTCTACGAGCAGCTGGGCGTGGCGCCCATCCTGAACGGCAGCAACGCCGCGCTGGCGCTGATTCTCTTCATGTTCGTGCTGCCGGTGTTCACCTATGTGCTGAGCCCGGTAGGCGCCTGGTTCAGCCGCAAGCATGAGTTCGAGGCCGACGCCTTTGCGGTGCAGACCAGCGGTGCCGAGCCGCTGAAGACCGCGCTGGTCAAGCTCTTCGAGGACAACGCCGCCACGCTGACGCCCGATCCGATCTACGCCGCCTTCTACTACTCGCACCCGCCGGCGCCCGTGCGCATTGCGCACATCGAGGCGCAGGCCGAGAAGCACCCCACCCCGCTGCAAGGAGCCCCCGCATGACGAACGCCACCGAACTCACCCGCATGCGCGGCAAGCCGATGAAGGGCCAGCCCGCCATGAGCGACAGCGAAGTGGCCGCCATGCTGACCGCCGTGCCCGGCTGGGCCGTGAAGGACGGCGCCATCGAGAAGACCTACAGCTTTGCCAACTACCACGAGACCCTGGCCTTCGTGAACGCACTGGCCTATGTGGTGCATCTGGATGACCACCACCCGGACCTGATGGTCTCGTACAACCGCTGCGTGGTGCGTCTGAACACGCATGACGTGAATGGCCTGTCGATGAACGACTTCATCGTCGCCGCCAAGGCCAACGCGCTGTACGCCCAGCGCTGAGCCTCAGGTTGAGCACCCCCGCCCTCATCATCGAAGCCCACGGGCGGCACTACACCGCCCGCACCGCAGCGGGCGAGCTGCTGCATGCCCGCCCGCGCGGCAAGAAGAGCGAATGCGTGGTGGGCGATGCGGTGCAGATTCAAGTGACGGGCCAAGGCGAGGCCGTGATCGAGCAGGTGGCCGAGCGCCGCAACCTGCTCATGCGCGCCGAGGAGCACCGCGAAAAGCGCTTTGCCGCCAACCTCGACGTGCTCGCCTATGTGGTGGCCACCGAGCCGCCGGTGAGCGACGAGCTGCTCATGCGAGCCGTGGCGGCGGCCCGGGCTGCAGAGATCGAGGTCTGGCTCATCATCGGCAAGCGCGACCTGCCCGGCGGCGCCGACCTCATGCAGCGCATGAAGTGGCATGCGCCCTCCTTTGCGCGGCAGTTCTCGCTGTCGGCCAGCACGGGCGATGGCGTGGCGCAGCTGGCCGCGGCGCTCAAAGGCAAGCGCACGGTGCTGGCCGGGCAGTCCGGCATGGGCAAGAGCAGCCTGCTCAACCGCCTGGTGCCGGGGCTGGACCTGGCCGTGGGCGAGATTTCCGTGGCGCTGTCCGCCGGCAAGCACACCACCACCACCACGCGCCTGATCGACCTGCCCGGCGGCGGCGAGATCATCGATTCCCCCGGCTTCCAGGCCTTCGGTATCGCCCACCTGAGCAGCACCGAGATCGAGCGCGCCTTCCCGGAGTTCGAGCAGTACGCCCCCAGCTGCCGCTACTACAACTGCCGCCATCTGGACGAACCGGCCTGCGCCGTGCGCAGCGCCGCGGATGCAGGCGAGATTGCGGCTAAGCGCTACGCGGTGTTTCGCAAGCTGGCCACGGCAGCAAGCTGAGCCCCCTCGTGCGGACGCGGGTTCTGCAATCGCGGCGCCGACGTGCCGCGACCGCATGTGCAGTTGTGCAGCCGTGCCGATTCCAGATAGGCTCCGGACGATGAAGCGCCTGCTCCATGCCCGCCACGCCTTTGAAGCCCACCACTGGGTGAATCTGCTGCGCGCGGCCGGCATTCCGGCCCAGGTGCAGGGCGAATACCTCGCGGGTGCCTTTGGCGATCTGCCGGCCGATGCCTGCGCCGCGCAGGTCTGGATCAGCAACCCCAAGGACGAGCCGCTGGCGCGTTCGCTGATCGAGGAGGCGCAACGCGCCCACCCCGCCGGCCCCTGGCGCTGTGCCTGCGGCGAGCAGATCGAGGCGCAGTTCTTCGCCTGCTGGCGCTGCGGCGAAGCCCGCCCGGACTAGCTGCCCGCACGGTCGGCCTGACTTCCGAGCCGAGGCGGCGTTCGGCGTGACATGCACCGCCCGAAAACGCACCTCCAAATCAGCCAAGATCCGCTTGGTACAAGCGGAAAGCGACCGACCGGCATTATCAAATGAATCAATAAAAATGGCCCCGATGGAGGCCATTTATCAAAAAAATTTGAAAATGCAGTCGCGCAGAGCGAGCTAGCCGAAAAGCTGCGCCACCGTCCACACGGCGATGATGGTGAGCCACAGGATGGCCGTGCGCCAGGCCAGGCCCGCCGCGCTGCGCATGGCCGCGGCGCCGGCTTCGGCCCCGCTCCAGTCCAGACCCGAATCCGCCTTGCCCGGCGGGCCGATCTCCACGCCCAGCGCGCCCGCACCCGCCGCCACCAGCAGCGCACGCGTGTCGTCGCCAAAGCGCAGGGCGCGGTTGCGCCAGAGATGCATGGCGTCCTCGAAGTTGCCCACGATTGCAAAGCCCAGCGCCGACAGCCGCGCCGGCACCCAGTCGATCACCTCGAAGGCCTGACGCGCAAAGTCTGAGAATCGCAGGTCCTCCGGCCGGTCGCCGCCCACATGCGGCCGGCTCCAGTGCCGCGCAATATGGTCGGTCAGGCGGTACAGCACAGCCCCCACCGGCCCGGGCAGCACCGCAAACCAGAACATCACGCCAAACACCGAGCGGTGCGAGGCCACCAGCCCATCCTCGATGGCCAGCGCCGCACTGCGGTGCAGGGGCAGCACCGGCACGTCCAGCGGCCGGTCCTGCTCGGCGCGCCACTGCGCCATCACCTTGAAGGCCGCATCCGCATCACCCTCGCGCACGGCGTCTTCAATCTGCGTGAAGGCGTGCGAGAAGCGCCGGAAGCCCATGGTGAACAGCAGCGCAATCACGTTGACCGCAAAACCGAGCGCCGGGTGCAGCTTGGTGGCGCCCCACCAGATCAGCGTCACTGCAATGCCCACGCCCGCCACATAGAGCACCCAGGCCAGCCGCCCATGCGACTGCGCACCGGCATTGAAATTCTTGGCAAACCAGGCCGACCAACCCCGAAAACTCGCCCACACCGGGTTGTTGGCCGGCATGGCATGGGCCTGTTCGATCAGCAGGGCAAGCAGGAGGGCAGCGAGATCCATGGCGCGATTATCGCGGGTGTGTGCTGTGCACCGGTTACGCTCCAGCGCAACCATGCATGACGACGAATTGAGTTTTCAGGAAATCGCAGAGTCTGAGCCGCTGGCGACCGCCCAGGAAGCGGAGCTGCTTGCTCTGGCGTTGAAGCACGAAGCCGCTGCGTTGGACGAGTACACGCGGGCCGGCACCGAAGAAGATGAGTTCTATGCGATACCCAAAGCCATGCGTGCGGTCTATCTCAGTGGCGACTACGTCCGCGCTTCGCAACTGGCTGACCGGGCGCTCGAGCTGGCCTGCTCACGCACGGGGGACTGGAACTACGCCAATGCAGTGCACGCTGCATACACCGCCAAGGGGTTGGCAGCGCTTGCGGCCGGCGATCCGGCGCAGGCCGAGCGTCACCTGTTGAGTTCTGCCCGGCACAACGGCTCCCCTCAACTCAATAGCTTCGGGCCAAGCATGCATCTCGCCCGCGAGTTGCTCAGGCATGGACGAAACGAGTCCGTGCTGAGCTACTTCGAGCTGTGTGGATTGTTCTGGTCTTCAGGCACCGAGTGGCTTTCGATCTGGGACCGAAAAGTGCGCGCCGGCGACATCCCTGTCTTCTTCATGCACGCTTTCCGCTAGCGATCGGGGGCGTGCTTATGCGGACAGAAACCGATAGAAGTTCCGAAGCATCGCCGCAGTCGCACCCCAGATGAACCGCTCGCGCTGCTCCGGGTCCAGCGGGTCGGTCCAGGGCATGGCGTAGAAGTGGCGCTCGCCGACCGGCGTGTCGATGGCGCGGCGCTGGTGGTTGCGCGGGTCCATGAGGAAGGCCAGCGGCACCTCGAAGACGTCCGCCACTTCGAAGCTGTCGGTGGCCAGCACCACGGGCGGATGCACCAGGGCCACCACGGGGGTGACGCGGTAGGCGGTCACGGTCTGGTAGTCAGACAGGCGACCGAGCAGCTCGATCTGGCTGGGCTTGAGGCCCACCTCCTCGTGCGCCTCGCGCAGCGCGGTGGCTTCGAGCGAGGTGTCCTCGGGGTCGCGCCGGCCGCCGGGAAAGCTGATCTGCCCGGCATGATCGTGCAGATGCGCGGTGCGCTGGGTGAGCAGCACGCGCAGGCCATCGTCGCGGTGCACCAGAGGCACGAGTACGGCGGCATCGCGGATCTCGCGGCCAGGAAACATGCCGCCGTCGCCGGGCAGCTCCGGCGTCCAGCTCGGCGGCGCGGCAAAGCGCTCGCGCAGGCGGCTGGGCGCGAGGCGTGCCGGCGCCACGGCGGGCGGCGCCTCGAGCGACACGATGCGTGCAGCCTGCGGATTGACGATGCGGGGCGAAGTACTCATGAATGGAAGACTGCGATGGGGTGTTGAGGTTCAGCCGAAGCACTCAGGTGGCACTCGAAGATGCACGGCGCCACAGGGTGGGCCACCTCGGGCAACACACCAAGAAAAAAGGCGCCGGGCTTGAAGCCGGGCGCCTTCTTCGCACTGCCGCAAGAGCGGCAGGCGCCACACATCACTCGGCGGTGGTGCGCAGCTTGAGCTTTTCCTTGATGCGAGCCGACTTGCCGGTACGACCACGCAGGTAGTACAGCTTGGCACGGCGCACATCACCGCGGCGCTTGACCTCAATGGAGGCCAGCAGCGGGGAGTACAGCTGGAACGTACGTTCCACGCCTTCGCCGGAGCTGATCTTGCGGACGATGAACGAGCTGTTCAGGCCGCGGTTGCGCTTGGCGATGACCACGCCTTCGTAGGCCTGAACGCGCTTGCGGTTGCCTTCAACCACGTTCACGTTCACGATCACGGTGTCGCCAGGAGCGAATTCGGGGATGTTTTTGCCGGCCGTCAGGCGGGCAACTTCTTCTTTTTCGAGCGTTTCGATGATGTTCATCGTTCTTCCTTCAGGCCATCTTGAGTGCGCCTTGTTATGACGTTCTTCTTGAACATCGGCGCCCCAGAGGATGGGGTTGCGTGAGGGCCGGCTAGGCCGTCCCCTTCTTGGTGCTCAAGGCATCACGGATGTAATGCTTGAGCGTCGCTTCATCGCGGGCCGACAGTGTACCTGCTGCACGCGCTGACTCGATCAGGTCCGGGCGGCGAGAAAGCGTTCTGATCAACTGCTGCTCGCGCCGCCACTTGGCAATCTCGGCATGGTTGCCCGACATCAGTACTGCGGGCACGGCCACACCTTCATCGTCTATATCCAACACCTCCGGGCGGGTGAACTGCGGGCAGTCCAGCAGGCCGTCGGCAAAGCTCTCTTCGGTAGCCGAGCCCTCGGTGTTCAGCACACCGGGCAGTTGCCGCACCACCGCGTCCATCAGCATCATGGCCGGCAGCTCACCGCCAGACACCACAAAGTCGCCGATCGACACTTCTTCATCCACATTGCGGGCGATGAAACGCTCGTCAATGCCCTCGTACCGCCCGCAGATGATGGTCAGCGCATCAAGCTGGCTCAACTGCAGCACCTTGCGGTGCGTCAGCGGGCGGCCCGCCGGGCTCATCAGAAGCACGGGGCCGCGCTTGTCATTCACCTCGGCACCGGCATCCATGCCGGCCGCTGCGTCGGCCCGGGCGGCGTCGAGCGCCGCCTGCAGGGGCGCGGCCAGCATCACCATGCCGGGGCCGCCGCCGAAGGGCCGGTCGTCCACGCGGCGGTAGGTGTCCTGCGTGAAGTCCCGCGGGTTCCACAGCTTGAGCTGCAGCGCCCCGGTCTCGGCCGCGCGCCGGGTGATGCCCGAGCCGGTCAGTGCGGAAAACATCTCCGGGAAGATCGTGAGTACGTCGAATCGCATGAATCTCACGAGCTTTCCGCAGGGTTCTCGCTGTCTTTACTTGCCAGCAGCGCGGTTGCGCTCCAAGCTGGTCAGTCTGCCCACTCGTCCTGCCAGTCCACGCGGATCAGGCGGGCTTCAATGTCGACCTTGCCCACATAGGCATCCACAAACGGAATCAGGTGCAGGCGCGTGGCCTCGGCTTGCCCCGCTTCGTTCACCTGGCGCGTCACGCTGAGCACGGCATGCACGCCGTTGTCGTCCACGGCCGTCACGGTGCCAAGCTCGAACTCACTCTCATTGACCACACGGCAGCCGATGAGATCAATCCAGTAGAACTCGCCCTTGCCCGCCTTGGGCAGGCTGGTCTTCTCGACCCAGACTTCTCGGCCCTGAAGCACCTCGGCGGCGTTGCGGTCCGGACAGTCCTTGAGCTTGGCCACCACCGTGTCGACGTGCAGCTTGGCCTGCTCCACCTCCACGGCCTGGGCCGGTGCACTCCTGGACGTGGGGTTCACCAGCGTCCAGTGCTTGATCTTCAGCAGCGCGACCGGATCGTCGCTGTAGGGCTGGATGTTGAGCCAGCCCTTGATGCCGAAGGCCCCGCGAATGTGGCCGACCAGAATGCGCTGATCGCTCGCCGGTTCGGCCACGCTCACGGATGCAGCCTCTCCTGCTTAGGCAGCAGGCGTGGCGGCGGCGGTCTTCTTGGCGTAGTCCTTGACCAGACGGGCCACGGTGGGCGACACCTGGGCGCCGACGCCGGTCCAGTAGTTCAGGCGGTCCATGTGGACGCGCAGGCCTTCTTCACCGCCGGTGGCCACCGGGTTGTAGAAGCCGACGCGCTCGATGAAAGCGCCGTCACGACGGTTGCGCTTGTCGGTCACAACGATGTTGAAGAAGGGGCGGGCCTTGGCGCCACCACGGTTCAGACGGATCACGACCATGTGATTTCAATCCTTGAAAAGTCAGCAGACGGTATGGGTTGTGCTCGGGGCACGGACTCTGAGCGGAGCACCCGGCGCGGTTAGATGGGCCGCGGTCAGGCTCGGGGGCTGCACGGCGGCCGGCAAACCGCTGGGGTTGCTTCCGGCCACTGAGCCGCCCTGATTACGCACAGTCATTCCGGGCGCGGGCCGACACTTGCCTGCGAGATTCCGGAAAACTCTCAATTCTAGCCCGCGCCGTGCGAATGCTGCAATGCACCCTGCTCTGGCACCCCATGCCGTGGATCACCCGTGCAAGCACGGCCGCGCGCAACCTGGCATACCGCAGGGTTCACAGGCGAACCTGCCGCCGAACGAGCATGCTCCCGCACCCGCCGCGCGGTGCGCGCACCTGCAGCACGCAACCGATCGGCCATCCGCCCGCCCGCAAACCGCCTCAACGCCGCGCGCCACGCGGCAATTGACCGCAATGCATCGCCCGCCTGACCGCGGCGGGCCGTCAAAATGCGCACTGGGCCAGCACCGCACACACAGTGCCGCGCGGCTACGCGGCCCAATCACTGGATACTGACCTCTTGGCGCGGGCCGACCCCGTGCAGACACCCGGCCCGCCTCAACGCCCCGCTGAACCCATGACCGAACCCACCCGCCCCGCCGCCGCCCCAGCCTTCAAGTCCAAGCCCCTGGCGGCCGCCCTCGCCCTGTTTGCTGGCGCTTTGGGCGCCCACCGCCTCTACCTCGGCTTGCGCCTGTGGTGGCTCTACCCGGTGTGCATTCCGCTGTTTGTGATGGCGCTGCAGTTCCGCAACTGGTACCAGCACCCGACCTTCTTCCTCGGCATGATTCCCGTGCTGATCGGCATGGCCGAGGCGATCTACCTGGCACTGACACCCGACGAAAAGTGGGACGCCCGGTTCAACTCCCGCAGCGAGCGCCGGTCCGACAACCGCTGGCCGCCCGTACTCGTGGCCATCGCCGGCCTCATGATCGGCACGACTCTGCTGATGATCACGCTGGTGCTGATGTTCCAGACCTACTTTGAGGCGCAGGGGTTGAGTTTGGGGTGATGCCGAAAGGCGCTTGTACGCGCATGCCCTTCAAGCTGCAGATCCAATTCGCCGACTAACACCTGCCTCCATACGCCAACGCTCCTGTCAGAAATGCCAGACCACCTTCGCCCTCTTCGAATTCCCGCGGGATGGACGGTCCTGTGGAATACGTGGACTGCGTTCGACCCAGAAACCGACTCGGCAGACGACCACTTGTCTGAAGATCTCTTCATGGCGATGCATACGGAAACGCGGGCCTTCCTCGATGTCGGCTGGTACGGCCCCAAAGATGACGGGACCTACCGCATCGAGTTCAGACAAGGGGATTGGCTGTACGGAACGACGCTGGAGTCCTTCAGCAGCAAAGATGCGACCTCGAGCGTGGAAACAGCTGAGCGCCTGATGGAACGCATCCACAGCAAGCCAATCGTCTGGCCGCACATTTACGGGGATACCGTCGTGACCTTGGCTGGCGGAGATGATCGCGCCGTCCTGGACTGGTATGCCAAGGTGCTAAACGTATTTCGAGTTACGCCAGGGCAGGATGAGGAAAACGACTCCCTCCATTGGGGTCAACTTAAATTCTCAACGCAAGCACCCGTCAAGCACGCCGGGCTTCTGGCCTTCAATCTTCGCAAGTCGATGAGCGGTTTTTCTGAACATGCACGTGCATTGGGTGCGGAAATCGATGGCGCGCCGTATATCGGGTGGGGTGGTTACACATACCAAGTGCTTGTCGATCCATGGGGCAACCGATTTGCTGTGTATGGAGTTGAGGGTTAGCGCGGCGCGCGCCTTGGCTTTGCCGCTTGTCCCAAGCCCCTCTCCGGCCTGTTTGCCCTGAAGAGCCGCGCCAGCAGCGCGTCTTGCTAGTCTTTCCCTATCAAACTCCACGGCACAGCCACCCATGACCACCCTGCTCTTTCGCGACGACGCTTACCTCCAATCCTGCACCGCCCGGGTGGTGGCGGTGACTGAGCGTGGCATTGAGCTGGACCGCACGGTGTTCTATCCCATGGGCGGCGGGCAGCCGGGGGATACGGGCACGCTGGCAACAGCCGACGGGCGGGTGGTGCCGATTGTGGACACGCGCAAGGGCGAGGCCCTGGATGCGGTGGTGCACATTCCCGCCCCCGACGCACCCGCGCTGGCGGTGGGCGACGAAGTGACGGCCACGCTGGACTGGGCGCGGCGCTACCTGCACATGCGCATGCACACGGCCTTGCACGTGATGTGGCAGGCGGTGCAGGCGCCCGTTACGGGTGGGAACATCGGCGCGGAGAAGAGCCGGCTGGACTTTGACATCGACATGAGCCTGCTGGACGCGGCCAAGATCGAGGCCGAAACCAACCGGCTGATTGCCGCGGGCTGCGCCACGGAAACCCTCTGGATCACGGACGAGGAGCTGGATGCGCGGCCGGAACTGGTCAAGACCATGAGCGTGAAGCCGCCCCGCGGCGCCGGGCGGGTGCGCCTGCTGAGCATTCCGGGGATCGACCTGCAGCCCTGCGGCGGCACCCATGTGAAGGACATTCGGGAGATCGGCGGCATCCGCGTGCTGCGCATCAAGAGCGAGGGCAAGCACAACAAGCGGGTGGAGATTTCGCTCACTTAACTGTTTTAAATCAATGATTTACAGCGAATATCTGATGCAATTTCTTGGATAGGCCATGTCGCTGCTCAGTTGCCATGAGCAAAGAGTTCGTTCGAGCGCATGGGCATGAACCACTTGTGCTTTGTGCGGCCAGACCGAGTCAAATGCAATTTCGGCCAAAAAATATCGAAGCCGAAGGAACGGGCCGTTCCGCTTGTCTATAGCACTTCTTGGGCGAATTGATCAGCTCAGTCGATGCCTATTTGATTCAAAATCGGCCACGAATTGACGCTCGAAGCCGTGTTCACACCGGTTTGCGGTGTGGAAACCATGTCTTCAGGCCGCGTAGCGCGTCTCTGAATGCGCTGTACAAGCCACTTTCGGCTGATCAACGACGGCGCGCAGCGTTCCGGTCGCTGCCTGACGATGCAGCGGCCCCGCTCGCCCACAGCATCTCGGGCCTGCTCGGCCGGGTGCGTTGGAGACGCCCGCAGTCCCACCGGCGCAGCGTGCCCTCCGTACGACCTACAGCTCCACTGTCCGGCGCCGCTCGGCGTCCAGGTAGTCGCGGCTCTGCATCTCGATCAGGCGCGAGACGGTGCGTTGGAACTCGTTGGCAAACTGCCCCTGGGTATACAGGGCCTCGGGCGCCACGGCGGCGGAGATGAAGAGCTTGACCTTGTGGTCGTAGAGCACGTCGACCAGCCAGGTGAAGCGGCGCGCCTCGCTGGCCATGTTCACGCCCATCTCGGGCACGTCGGCCAGGATGACGGTGTGGAACTGGCGGGCCAGCTCCAGGTAGTCGTTCTGTGAGCGCGGACCGCCGCACAGGGTCTGGAAGTCGAACCACACTGCCCCACCCGCCCGGCGCCGCGCGCGGATCTCGCGGTGCTCAATGCGCAACACCGGATTCTCGTCGGCACGCTCGGCCACGGCGTTGAACACGGCCGTGAGCTTGGCGTGTGCAGCCTCACCGCCGGGCACGAGATAGACCTCGGCCTGCTCGAGGGAACGCTTGCGGTAGTCGATGCCGGCGTCCACATTCATCACGTCCAGGTTCTGCTTGAGCAGCTCGATGGCGCCGAGGATCCGGTCGCGGTGCAGGCCGTCGGGATACAGGCCGTCCGGCTCGAAGTTGCTGGTCATGACGAAGACCACGCCGTACTCGAACAGGGGGCGCAGCAGGCGCTCCAGGATCATGGCGGTGGCCACGTCCGAAACGTGAAATTCATCAAAACAGATCAGGCGGTACTTGCGCGCAGTGCGCTTGGCCACCTCGCCCAGCGGGTCTTCCAGGCCGCGCAGATGGTCCAGCTCCGCATGAATGCCGCGCATGAACTCGTGAAAGTGAATCCGCGTCTTGCGGATCACCGGCACGGTGTCATAGAAGCAGTCCATCAGGAAGCTCTTGCCGCGCCCCACCCCGCCCCAGAGCCACAGCCCGCGCGGCAGCGGCGGCGGGTTGAGCATGCGCATGAGTTTGCTGGCGCGGCGTCGCTTGTATTCCACGAACTCGTCGTGCAGGCGCTGCAGACGCTCAACCGCAGCGAGCTGCGCGGGGTCTGCGGTGTAGCCGCGCTGCTGCAGCAGGGCTTGATAAGCACTTTGAACAGGCATGGTGGGCTTGCTGATGACCGCCGCTGCGCAGCGATGACCTTGCCCGCGCGCGCGGGCTTTGATGACTCCGCGCCTCGCGGCGCTCAATGACTTGCGGCAATGACCGCCGCTTCGCGGCGATGATCTTGCTCGCTGACGCGGACTTTGATGACCCGCGCCTGCGGCACTCAATGACCGGGCGACGCTGGCTGGTTCTCATGCCGCGCAGCGGGCGGCGTGATCAAGCGCCACAGGCGCGAAGTCATCGAGACGGCCACGCTGTCGAGGTCATGACCGCCCCAGTGGGCGAGATCATGGCCGCAACGCGGCCGTCATCACTCAAAAGTTCAGCGTGCGCTTGTCTACGGCCAGGGCTGCTTCCTTCACGGCTTCCGACAGCGTCGGGTGCGCGTGGCAGATGCGGGCGATGTCCTCGGACGCCGCCTTGAACTCCATGGCCATCACGCATTCGCTGATGAGTTCGGAAGCCACGGGGCCGATGATGTGCACGCCCAGGATCTCGTCGGTCTTGGCGTCGGCCAGCATCTTGACCATGCCGGTGGTGTCGCCCAGCGCACGCGCACGGCCATTGGCCATGAAGGGGAAGCTGCCGGCCTTGTAGGCCACGCCTTCGGCCTTGAGTTGCTGCTCGGTCTTGCCGACCCAGGCAATCTCGGGGCTGGTGTAGATGACCCAGGGGATGGTGTTGAAGTTGACGTGCCCGTGCTGGCCGGCAATGCGCTCGGCCACGGCGACGCCCTCTTCCTCGGCCTTGTGCGCAAGCATGGGGCCGCGCACCACGTCACCCACGGCCCAGACACCCGGCAGGTTGGTGCGGCATTCGTCGTCCACGGCAATGAAGCCGCGCTCATCAAGCTTCAGGCCCACGGCCTCGGTGTTCAGGCCTTGGGTGTTGGGCGTGCGGCCGATCGAGACGATCAGGCGGTC
>JAIXTA010000174.1 GCA_027484405.1 Burkholderiales bacterium | reverse complement strand
GGTGATCACGCCTTCCTTGCCGACCTTGTCCATGGCTTCGGCGATGCGGTCACCGATGGAAGCGTCGGAGTTGGCGGAAATGGCGCCCACTTGAGCGATTTCCTTGCTGGTGGTGGTGGGCTTGCTGATCTTCTTCAGTTCAGCCACGGCGGCGATCACGGCCTTGTCGATGCCGCGCTTCAGGTCCATCGGGTTCATGCCCGAGGCCACGTACTTCATGCCTTCGATCACGATCGACTGGGCCAGCACCGTGGCGGTGGTGGTGCCGTCACCGGCGTTGTCGCTGGTCTTGGAAGCGACTTCCTTGACCATCTGGGCGCCCATGTTCTGGAACTTGTCCTTGAGCTCGATTTCCTTGGCCACGGACACACCGTCCTTGGTCACGGTGGGGGCGCCGAAGGAGCGCTCGAGCACCACGTTGCGGCCCTTGGGGCCGAGGGTGACCTTGACCGCGTTGGCCAGGATGTTGACGCCTTCAACCAGCTTGGCGCGACCAGCGTCGCCGAAGAGAACTTGTTTGGCTGCCATTTGGGTTACTCCAATTCAGTAGATGTTCGGGAATTCGGGCAGACGGAATCAGGCGGCGATGACGGCCATGATGTCGTCTTCGCGCATGACGAGCAGCTCGTCGCCGTCCACCTTGACGGACTGGCCGCTGTACTTGCCGAACAGCACGCGGTCACCGACCTTCACGCCCAATTCGATGAGCTTGCCGGCGTCGTCACGCTTACCCGGACCGACGGCCAGGATCTCGCCCTGATCGGGCTTCTCGGCAGCGTTGTCGGGAATCACGATGCCGGAGGCGGTCTTGCGCTCGGAATCCACACGCTTGACGATCACGCGATCGTGAAGAGGACGCAGTTTCATCAAAAACTCCTCGAAAAATCAAAGGTTTATGTTTGTCTTGACCCGCAGCGAACCGCCAGCCGGGTCGGGGGAAGAGGCGTTGAGGCGATCGGGCCGGAGCCCGACGCGGATGCTGCACCTGCTGTGTGACAGCATCGTTAGCACTCACCGCCAGCGAGTGCTAATTATAGGGTGATGGGCATTCATTTCAAGGCGACCCGGATTTCGGGCTTTTCCGAATGCCCGCTTCGCCCGGCGCACTCGTTCGGCACGGCGTTCGCGAGCCTGGGCCTTCACTGGTACAACCCCGGCATGATTGCCGGAACCACAACACCTCTGCGCCGCCGCTTTGCGACACAACGCCTTGCCACGACACACGCTGCCCGCCTGCTGGCCCTGATGGCTGCGTGCACCTTCTATATAGAGAGCGCCGCGCAGACCGCCCCCGCCGAACCGTCGCAGCCGCCCGTGCAATCGCAGCCTCTGCCCGCAGCGGCCCAGCCGGCACCCGCCCCCAACCCCGCGCAGATTCCGGCCATCAGCCAGCCGGCGCCGGTCGCCACTGTCATGGCGCCCCAGCCGCCGGTGGGCGAATGGACGGCCGCCGCCAAGCTCGGGCCTGCGCAGGCGTCCTTCTTTGTGCAGGAAGTGGGCACGGGCTCACCCTGGGTGGAGATCAACGCCCGCGGCGCACAGAACCCGGCCTCGCTGATGAAGCTGGTCACCACCTATGCGGCCCTGGAGTCGCTCGGCCCGGCGGCGACCTTCCGCACCACCGTCTGGGCCACCGGCCAGCGCTCCAGTGGCGGAGACGGCGCCCGCCTGATGGGCAATCTCTACATCCGCGGCGGCGGCGACCCCGGACTGACGATCGAGGACTTCTGGAGCCTGCTGCGCCAGGTGCGCCTGCAGGGCATCCGGGAGATCCGCGGCGACATCGTGCTCGACCGCAGCCTCTACAGCCTGCCGGACGCCGACCCGAATGCCTTCGACGGCGAAGGCCAGCGAGCCTACAACGTGGGGCCCGATGCGCTGCTGATCGGCTTCAAGTCGGTGCGCTTTGCCTTTGCGCTGGACGAGACCCAGAAGCAGTGGCTGGTGACGGCCGACCCGAAGCCGCCGCGCATGCGCATTGATGCCAATGTGTCCGCCACGCCCGGGCCCTGCGGTGAATGGCGCAGCCAGCTGACCATGAACTTCGAGCCGGATCTGAACCCGCCGCGCGCCAGCTTCGGCGGCAGGATCCCGGCGGCCTGCGCCAACACCGATCTATATAGAGCACTCTTTCTGCCCGACCGGTACCTGGCCACCGTGGTGCGCCAGATCTGGGAGGACTCGGGCGGCCTGCTCGCCGGCGGGGTGAAGGCCGGCGAGCTCCCGGCTGACGCGCGCTTTCTGGCCGAGCGCGCCAGCCGCCCTGTGGCCGAGCTGATCCGCGACATCAACAAGCGCAGCAACAACGTCATGGCGCGCATGCTGATGCTCAATCTGGCGGCCTACGCGCCCAAGCCGCCGGGTACGGCGGCCGACGCACCCACGGCCGCGCCGGTGCCCAAACCGCAACAGGCCGTGGGCCTGGCCGAGGCACGGATGGCACTCACGTCCGCGCTCGCTTCCCGCGGGCTGAGCTTTCCGGAGCTGGTGATCGACAACGGTTCGGGGCTGTCGCGGCAGGAACGGATCAGCGCCGCCAACCTCGGCCGGGTGCTGCTGGCGGCCTGGGCCTCGCCCCATATGCCGGAGTACATGAGTTCGCTGCCCGTGGTGGGGGTGGACGGCACCATGCGCCGGCGCCTGCAGGGCTCCGCCGTGACTGGATACGCGCACATCAAGACGGGCACCCTGCGCGACTCACGCGGCATTGCGGGCTACGTGGTGGGTGCCAGCGGCCGGCGCTACGCCGTGGTCTCGATCATCAACGGCGACGGTGCGGCCAGCGCGCAAAGCGTCCACGACCAGTTCCTGGCCTGGGTGCGGGACCGCGGATGAGGTGAGCGGATTCGAATGTGAGCGTGCGCACACATTTCGCAAACTCTATTTGAATCAATGAGTTGCATTCATCGCCCTGCCCGGCGCAGGGGTGTTGAGCCCACCGCCGATCCGCCCTCGAACCACCGAGTCACACGGTCCTACTCGCGGGAATTGCAATGCAAACAATGCACTTCGCAGCTCCCTCATTTGGGTTGAGCCTAGAGCTACCGATCGGTATGCCGCGTTTGACCCGGCCAAAAAAGCCCCTCTAGAATCGCTCTCGCGTATCGGGGAGCGCCGCGACCTTACCGGGTCGCGCAGCCTGAACCGCCCAGCCGGGCACCCAGGCACCACGCGGACACGCAGCATTCAGTGCGCTGCACGTGCCCTTCCGTCAACGAGTCCAGCCCAATGAGGTTGCGATCCGGATGCGAAGCGGCCAGCCGCGAGGACAAGCGTCAACACCGTGGAGCGGGGTGCTCCACACCACCGAAGCGTCTGGAGAAGCAGCCGCGGGGCCGAATCGGCCTGCGCAGCCAGCTTCGCACCCCAGTCAATGAGTCGCAGCCCTCGAGCTGGCCCGCCCTCCCCTTGGAGCGCCGCCCGCCCGGAGCGCGAACCCGCTGCAACCCCGTGCCGGCAGCCTGCCCGCGGAACAGCGTTGATGGATCGTGTTTTTTGCAGTGGCCTGCAGGTCAGGTGCCCGCTCGGGTGTCTGTCGGCGTGCGTCTTGTCGCGCCGCAGCAATTGGCCGCCGCTGTCGCATCACGCGCTCAAAGCCCGCGCGGACGACCGGCGTCCCCCCTTCGGCGCAGACCCTCTGCAGGTTGACGGGGGCCGGTGCGCCCGCGCCGGATGAACCGACCGAACTGAGCTTCGGCGGCATCCGGCCTGCACCCGGCCGAAGAACAACGAACAGAAATGAGCAGAGAATGAAGTCCAACCTCCAGAACACCCTGGATCTGGCGCGATGTCGCCAGTGGTTCGCCGGCCTGGCCACCGAAGGCCATGCCCGCCTGGCCCGCTTTGGCCACTGGATGCTGACGGCCAGCTTGGCCGCCGCCCTGCTGGCCACCCTGGCCTGGCGCATGGAACCCAACCCGATCTCCACCCCCCAGCCCGGCGAGACCCTGGCCAACGAGGGCGAAGTCATCTCCGGCGGCGCGCATCTGCCACTGGACGCCGGCGGAAAAGCCCGCGCGGTGCCGGTGAGCGCGCAGTACATGATTGGCCCGATCGAGGCCGAGCGCCTGACGAGCTACCTGTCGCGCCGCTTCCGCGTGGCGGATTCCGCCCTGGCCGCGCTGATCGTCGGCGCCAACAAGGCCGCACAGGAATACCGCGTCGACCCCCTGCTGATCATGGCCGTGATGTCGGTCGAGTCCAGCTTCAACCCCTTTGCCGAGAGCTCCATGGGCGCCCAGGGCCTGATGCAGGTGATGACCCGCGTGCATGAAGACCGCTTCGAGCGCTTCGGCGGCCCCGAGCAGGCCCTGCACCCGATCGCCAACATCACCGTCGGCACCCAGATCCTGGCGGAGTACATCCGGCGTGGCGGCTCCGTGGAAGACGGCCTGCGCATGTATGTGGGCGCCACCGGCCCGAATGACGGCGGCTACGGTGCCCGCGTGCTGGCCGAGCGCGCCCGACTGGCCGCTGCCGCCCAGGGCCGCTTTGACTTCAGCCCCGTAAGCGCCCCGGCTCCGAGCCCGGCACCCAGCAAACCTGTGGATGTGGAAGCCAAGGCGATGCCGATTCCGGAAGGCCATGTGTTCGACACGCCGGCGACGCCGGCCGCCAAGCCCGCAGAGAAGGTCGCCAAGGAGCAGGTTGCTGTGCTTTGAATCCCTTCGGATCGCGGTCGCAGCACGACATGGCGGCCCGCAAGACACAACGGCACCCCTCGGGTGCCGTTTTTCATTATTGCTTTTTGAACGATGCTGTTTGGTCAGGATGCCGGCCGCGCATGCGAACAGAGGAGTAGTGATCACTTACAAGACGTGATGCAAGGCGACTTCAATCAAATTGTTTCACCGATCAGAGCACGCTGCACTCAGCCACCGCAGACTCGAAACGGAATTTACGCCTCGCCGGTCTTTGCATACACATGCCGGGCAACGCCCGTGACTCGACACGGAACCGCAGTTCGGTGATTGACGAAATCAGATTGGGGGGGGTAGCTTCCGGTGCGTACGGGTTGCCGACCGCACGTGGATTGCATTCAACGACGGGAGCGGGAATGATGTGGTCAAAACAAGCGCAGTTCGCTTATCTCCGCGCCGGATGGCGCCACGCAGCAGCAATCACATTCGCTGCACTCATGGTGCTGCCGGAAGTCGCGTTTGCGGTCGTAGGCCAGGACTCGGGCGTCGACTGCGATGCACCTAATGTGATTTGTGGGCAGCGCGAGGGAGGCGATATTGCCGCCGGTGGTCTTGGCCCTGGGCATGGTGGTGGGTACACGGCACCAGGCGCGGTTCCTGGGGCAGGGGCGGGGGGTAGCCCACCGCCCGTACAGTGCGCCACAAAAGCACAAAACAACTCCGTAATGAGCCGATCTGATGATCGTGCGCGCAGGACCGCAGCGGGCGAAGCTGTCCTGCGATACAACCAGACGTGCCGAGCGAGCGGGAATTGTGTACCGCTAGCACGAGGCGACAGGATCACCGTGATATACGGAGATGGTGGTGCACAAACATGGACAGTCGCGGCAGTAATACCTGGCCCGAGCAGCATGAATGCGGTAGATCCAACACCTGTCACACAGCCCAGTCCGCCTGTGCCTGCCGTTGCGGCACAGTGCCCTTGATTTAGGTCTATATCTGGAGGACCGATAAATGCGAGTTCGTCAAAAGACCTCGATTGCTGTTGCAGCCTGCATCGCT
>JAIXTA010000091.1 GCA_027484405.1 Burkholderiales bacterium | reverse complement strand
GCAAGCTCGAGGACAAGGGCTACGTGATCTCGGCGCGCACGCCCACCGAAGACCTGCCCGAGATGATGGAGTACGGCAAGAATCTGCACCCCTGGTTCGTGGGCGTGCAGTTCCACCCGGAATTCACCAGCACACCGCGTGACGGGCATCCGCTGTTCATCGCCTATGTCAAGGCAGCGCTGGTGCACCAGCAGCAACTGACGGGCGGCAGGGTCGCCGTGGCGGCTGAATAGCCCGCATACAGGGCAGCGCGGCCCGCTTGCTGCGGGCTGCACAGAACTAGCAAAGGTTTCGCATGAAGCTGTGCAACTTCGATGTCGGGCTGGACAAGCCCTTTTTCCTGTTCAGCGGCCCCTGCGTGGTCGAGTCGCGCGACCTGGCGCACGAGACCGCCGGCCGTCTGAAGGAAATCACCGGCAAGCTCGGCATCCCCTTCATCTACAAGAGCAGCTACGACAAGGCCAACCGCTCCAGCGGCAAGAGCTTCCGCGGGCTGGGCATGGACAAGGGCCTGGAGATTCTGGCCGATACCCGCGCCAAGTTTGGTGTGCCCATCGTGACGGATGTGCACACCGAAGCCGAGATCAAGGACGTGGCCGCCGTGGTGGATGTGATCCAGACGCCAGCGTTCCTGGTGCGCCAGACGGACTTCATCCGCGCCTGCGCGCAGAGCGGCAAGCCGGTCAATATCAAGAAGGGCCAGTTTCTTGCGCCGCACGACATGAAGAACGTCGTCGACAAGGCCCGCGAGGCAGCTCGCGAAGCGGGGCTGCCCGAAGACAGCTTCATGGTCTGCGAGCGCGGCGCAAGTTTTGGCTACAACAACCTCGTGAGCGACATGCGCAGCCTGGCCATCATGCGCGAGACGGGCTGCCCGGTGGTCTTCGATGCCACCCATTCCGTGCAGCTGCCCGGCGGGCAGGGCACCAGTTCCGGCGGCATGCGCGAGATGGTGCCCGTGCTGGCGCGTGCGGCGGTGGCCGTGGGCGTGGCGGGGCTGTTCATGGAAACGCATCCGGACCCGGCCAATGCCAAGTCCGACGGCCCGAACGCCGTGCCCCTCAACAAGATGGAAGCGCTGCTGTCCACGCTCGTGGAGCTTGACCGCATCACCAAGAAGAACGGTTTCCTCGAAACCGACTTTGCAGTCTGAGGCCCCAGGAGACGGCATGAGCAAGAAGGGCTACATCCTCGCTGATGTGCAGGTGACGAATCCCGAGCAGTACGCCGAGTACCGCAAGTGGTCCACCCTGGCCATGCAGGCGCATGGCGCCAAGCCGCTGATCCGCGGCGGCGCCACCGAGCGCCTGGAAGGCCGCGAGCCCGGGCGCATGGTGCTGCTGGAGTTTCCCAGCGTGCAGGCTGCGCGCTCGTTCTATGACTCACCGCAGTACCGCCGGGCCCGCAATGCCCGGGAAGGTGCCGCGATCATGAACATGATGATCGTGGAGGGCGTCTGACGCCGGCGCCGGCAGATCACGGCGCTGTGCGGCTGCCACCCCGGAAATACCCAGCATGCGCGAGGCTGAATCCAGTATCCATGCGGGTTTCCAGACCAAAATGGCTCAAGATCCGCACCAGACAAGCGGAAAGCCCTCCTGAACCAGGCCTTCGGGCCGTTTCGACAAGCATTTCAAACCCTAGATCGGAAATCGACAGACCATGACCGCCATCGTTGATGTGATCGGCCGCGAAATTCTGGACAGCCGCGGCAACCCTACCGTCGAGTGCGACGTACTCCTGGAAAGCGGCGTGATGGGCCGCGCCGCCGTGCCCTCCGGCGCCTCCACTGGCAGCCGCGAGGCCATCGAGCTGCGTGACGGCGACAAGAGCCGCTACCTCGGCAAGGGCGTGCTCAAAGCGGTCGAACACATCAATACCGAGATCGCCGAGGCCATCATGGGCCTGGACGCCAGCGAGCAGGCCTATATCGACAAGACCCTGATCGACCTGGACGGCACCGAGAACAAGAGCCGCCTGGGCGCCAACGCCATGCTGGCCGTCAGCATGGCTGCCGCCCGTGCCGCAGCCGACGACGCCGGCCAGCCCCTGTACCGCTACTTCGGCGGCACGGCGGCGCACCACATGCCGGTGCCGATGATGAACGTCATCAACGGCGGCGCGCATGCCAACAACACCCTCGACCTGCAGGAGTTCATGATCCTGCCCGTGGGCGCCAGGAACTTCCGCGAGAGCCTGCGCATGGGCGCTGAGGTCTTCCACGCGCTCAAGAAGCTCATCGGTGATGCCGGCATGAGCACGGCAGTGGGTGACGAGGGTGGCTTTGCGCCGAACGTGGCCAACCACGAAGCGGCCATCAAGCTCATCATGCAGGCCATCGAGAAGGCCGGCTACGAGCCGGGCACGCAGATTGCCCTGGGTCTGGACTGCGCGGCCAGCGAGTTCTATCACGACGGCAAGTACGTGTTGGAAGGCGAGGGCGGGCTGAAGCTGTCCTCGCAGGACTTTGCCCACCTCCTGGCCACCTGGGTGGACAAGTACCCGATCATCAGCATCGAGGACGGCATGCACGAAGGCGACTGGGACGGCTGGGCCCAGCTCACGGCGCTGCTGGGCAAGAAGGTCCAGCTGGTCGGCGACGACCTCTTCGTCACCAACACGAAGATCCTCAAGCAGGGCATCGATCGCGGCATCGCGAACTCGATCCTCATCAAGATCAACCAGATCGGCACCCTGACCGAGACCTTCGCCGCCATCGAGATGGCCAAGCGCGCCGGCTATACCGCTGTCATCAGCCACCGCTCCGGCGAAACCGAGGACTCAACGATCG
>JAIXTA010000122.1 GCA_027484405.1 Burkholderiales bacterium | reverse complement strand
GGCCTGCCCGGCCCGCTGGCGCAGCACGCCGCCGGGCAGGAACTCTACGCCCGCAAGGCCGGCATCGAATATCACGCGCCGGCGCGCTTCGATGAGCTGATCGAGATCGGTGTGCGCTGCCAGCGCATCGGCACCAGTTCCATGCGCTTTGCGCTGGCCATCTTCCGCGAGGCCGAGCTGCTGATCACCGGCGAGCTCGTCTACGTGTACGCCAACAGCGCCACGAGCACGCCGCGGCCGGTGCCGTCGGATTGGCGGGCGCGGCTGGCAAGCATCGAGAGACAGCCGATCGAGGGGCTCGGCTGAGGCGCCTGCAGCGAGCGACCCAAAGAAAAAAGCCCCGGCGTACCGGGGCTTTTTTCTCGTCGAACTGCTCAGCGCGAGGTCAGGTAGGTGCCGCCCGTGCCCACGGCGAGGTAGATGCCGAAGCCGGCCAGCACGGCGCGCAGCTCGGCCGTGGAGCCGCTGGTCACCGTATTCCAGGTCACGCCATCGAGGCTGTTGAGAATGGTGCCGTTGGCGCCGACCACCACAAACTGCGAGGCATAGCCGCCTGCCAGCAGGTTGGCCGTCACGGTGGAGGTGCGGGCCGTCCAGGTGATGCCGTCCTCGGAGGTCACGATCGTGCCGCCATCGCCGACCGCCACGATGCGCGCCGTGCCGGTGGGCACCGGGAAGATCTGCGGCAGCACCACGATGCCGCGCAGGTTGGCCGTGGTGTTGCTGGTGCGTGCGGTCCAGGTGATGGCGTCGGTGCTCGTCAGGATGGTGCCGCCGTCACCCACCGCGATGAAGATGTTCTGCAGCAGCGAATAGCGCACCGCATTCAGGTTCTGGGTGGTGCCGCTGGTGCGCTGGGTCCAGGTGGCGCGGTTGCTGGTCGGTGCAGTGAAGATCGCGCCGCCGTCGCCGACTGCGGTGAAGTTGGCCGTGCCGCCGAAGTTGGCGTCGATGCCGCGCAGGTTGGGGTTGCCGCCGCCGACCTGGTTCACCGCCCAGGTGGTGTAGTCGCTGCTGCTGACCACGGTGCCTGCATCGCCCACCGCCGCCGGAACGCCCGAGGCGCTGACGGCCCTGAGGTTGACCGTGGTGTTGGTGGTAATGGTGGTCCAGGTGCTGGCGTCGGTGCTGGTGCTCAGGAAGCCGCCATTACCTGCGACCACATAACGTGAGCCGAAGGCGCTGATCACGCCGCTCAGGCCGTTCAGGTCGGCGGTGCCAATCGGCGTGGCCGTCGTCCAGTTGATGCCGGCCAGGCGCGGGGTGGCACTGACCGACGGTGCGCCGGGGCCTGCCGGGCTGCCGCTGCGTGTGGACAGCAGCACAAAGGCGTAGGGCTTGCCATTGGTCAGCCCGCCGATGCTGATGGCGCTCAGGCCGCTGGGCACCTGGATGATGCGGGCGTCCGGGAACTGGTTGTAGTTGTCGAAGGTGATCGAGGTGGCCTGGGCCATGACCACCCAGTAGTTGAGCCCGGATTCGACCGTCCAGCTGACCGTGACGGTGCTGTCGCCCGCCGTGGCGGTCACGCCCTGGGGCGCCGTCTTGGGCGAGTCTGCGCCACCGCAGCCCGCAACCAGCATGGCCACGCCGGCCGCCCAAACCAAAAGCACGCGCTTCACAGACAAGAACACTAGCGACTCCTGCAACACGGCTGCACCCATCAGGATGCGCCGCCGGACACATCGGGAAACCTTGAGTTTACCGAGCTTCACAGAAGCCTCCGGCGCAGCCTGCAGCCATGCGACAGCCGACGCGACCGGGGAGGATCCCTGCGCCGTCCGCCAGACGCACGATGCCGCTTGCAGGGCAGGGCACGTTGCGCTGCGTGCAGGCCCGGGCTGCACCGCCCGGGCCGACGGGCCGCGGGCTACTTGAGCGCGCCCGTGAAGCCCATCGGCCGCTCATGGCGAACATCCGGCTTCACCGCGTGTTCACGTTCAAGCTGCGCCAGGAACTGCTCGGCGGCAATCGGCTCGTCGAACAGCAGCCACTGGCGCTTGACGGTGGCAAAGTCGCCGGGGGCCAGCAGGCGCAAGGCGCGCAGGCGGCGGGCATGGTCTTCCGTGAGGCGTGCCGCATCGCCGCCCAGGGCCTCGTTGATGAACATGCGTTCACGCTGCTCCGGGGTCAGCGGCAGGAAGCGGATCTTGAACGAGAAGCGGCGCAGGGCGGCTTCGTCGATGCGCTCCATCAGATTGGTGGTGCAGATGAACACGCCGGCAAAGCGCTCCATGCCGGCGAGCATCTCATTGACCTCGGAAATCTCGTAGTTGCGCTGTGCCATCTGGCGGTTCTGCAGGAAGCTGTCGGCCTCGTCAAGCAGCAGCACGGCGCCTTCGCTGTGCGCCTCCTCGAACATGCGCGCCATGTTCTGCTCGGTCTCGCCGACGAACTTGCTGACCAGATCGCTGGCGCGCTTGAGCATCAGCGGCCGGTCGATCGACTGCGCGATGTGCTCGGCCAGCGCCGTCTTGCCGCTGCCCGGCAGCCCGTAGAAGCACAGGGTGCCCGCCTTCTTGACCTGCAGGCTCTGGATGATGCGCTCGACCGGGAACTGGCTTTCGATGTTCAAGAGGCTCAGGTCGTAGTGGGTCACCACCGGCCGGCCGCTGGCCGCCTGCTTGACGCCCATGGCGGCATCCGACAGCTTGATCTGGCGCTCGATCAGCGTTTCCACCGGCTCGTCGAGCACATCGCGCGTCAGTCGCACGAAGCGGGCGGCCGACTCGATCTGTGCCGGCGTGAGGGTGGGGCGCCCGGCGAGCTTGGCCACGAAGGCCTCGGAAATGTCCAGGCCCTGCAGATGCTTGCGCACGATGTTCTCGCGCACGTTGGCGGGCGGGTTCTTCAGCTCCAGGTGGTACTGGAAGCGGCGAAGGTAGGCGGGGTCGATCTGGCGGATGTTGTTGGAGATCCAGATGGTCGGCACCTGGTTCGATTCGAGCGTCTGGTTGACCCAGGCCTTGCCGTTCACCGCCATGCTCTGGGATTCGCTGCTGGCGCCGAACAATCCCAGGATCTCGCGCGGCGTGGACGGAAAGACGTCCTCGACCTCGTCGAAGAGCAGCACGGTGTTGCGCCGGCCCTTCAGGAAGGCCTGGGCGATCTGCATCGAGCGGTAGCGGTCGCGCCCGGTCAGACCGCCGCCAGCGGCATCAGTACTTTCCACCTCGTAGAGCTCGCACTGCGCTTCGGCCGCCAGCAGCTTGGCCAGCTCGGTCTTGCCGGTGCCCGGCGGGCCGTAGAGCAGTACGTTCACCCCGGCTTCTCCGCGCTTGGCGCTGGCGGCGAGCAGGGCGCGCAGGTAGCGGGCGTCCTCCTCCAGGTGCATGTAGTCGGCCAGCTTCAGCTTGGGCGCTGCGGCGGGCTTGGTGAACACCGCCATCAGCTCGCTCTCCTCCTGGTATTCGGCCAGCAGGGGGGCGAGCAGCCGGTCGCTCATGCGCACCAGGTCGCCCAGGTCGGTGATGGAGGCCTCGGGAATCGGGCTGTCGATGAGGCCGAGTGCCTCCAGGCGGGCGCCCGGCTTGAGCGCGGCGGCCACATCGGCCGGTGGCACGCCGCCCCATTGCGCCATGAAGGCATAGGCCTCCTGCGCGTGAGTGACCTTGCAGTCCACCAGCACGCTGCGCACGTCGCGCTTGAACTTGGTCAGGGCACCGGCGTGCATCAGCCAGCGCTCGGCGGGCGTCAGGCCCAGCACGTGCGCCAGGAGGGTCGTGTTTTCCAGCAGGCGCACCGGATGGCCGACCAGTCTGGCCGCCAGGGCGTCGCGCGTCAGCCCGAAGACGGCCATCAGGTCCTTGCCGTGCTGCTTGACGTACTCATCCAGGTAGTAATAGATGGTGGTGTCGTTGGAGACCGTGCCGCTCCAGGCGCCGTGGCGCTCCATGAAGGCCTGCGGTGTGAGCTTGCCGCAGCCGCGCCAGGGCTCGTAATCGGCACAGCGGCTGGCCAGGAAGCGCTGCAGCCGGGCCAGCACGGCCTCCGGCCAGACCAGCAACGGGGCAGCGACCATTAGCACGTCGTTGATGTGGGTACGCAGCGCAAAGCGCGTGCCATAGCGACAGACCGCGTCCAGTGCGAAGTGCGCACAGGCCAGTTCCACCGCAGGCGCGGTGTCCGCTTCAGGCAGGCTGATTGGCTCGATGTGCTTCATTGGCCCTCCATCAGAGAAAGCCCTGTGACGCATGCAGGCGGCGGCAGATGCCATGCGCTTGCGCTCGAAAGTAGCTCAAGCACCTGGATCTGCAAGAACAAAATGCGTTCGCAAGCCCGCAACACCGTGCCCATCCGGCGCTTTCGCTGAACTGTCATCACGGCAGCCGGTCACAGAAAACACTGCTTTCCGGCACCCTGTCCCGACAGGCGCGCGATGAATGCGGGTAAACGCGGCGCGAAGCCCGATTGAACTGCCGCAAAGCGCCCATATCATTTGATCCAAACCAATCAACAGGGCGAAAGCCCGCAAGTCACATGAAGCGCATCTTTCTGTTTGTCCTGACCAACTTCGCCGTCGTCGCCGTGCTGATGGTCGTGTCCAGCCTGCTGGGCGTGAACCGCTTCCTGACGGCCAACGGGCTGAACCTGACCATGCTCGCCGGCTTTGCGCTGATCATGGGCTTTGGCGGCGCCATCATCTCGCTGCTCATGAGCAAGCCGATTGCCAAGTGGAGCACGGGCGCGCGCATCATCAACCAGCCGCAGAACGCGCAGGAAGCGTGGATCGTGCAGACGGTGCAGGCCTTTGCCCAGAAAGCCGGCATCGGCATGCCCGAGGTCGGCATCTACGAAGGCGAACCCAACGCCTTTGCCACCGGCGCGTTCAAGAACAGCGCGCTTGTTGCGGTCTCGACCGGCCTGCTGCAGAGCATGAGCAAGGAGGAAGTCGAGGCCGTGATCGGTCACGAAGTGGCTCACGTGGCCAATGGCGACATGGTCACGATGACCCTGATCCAGGGCGTGATGAACACCTTTGTCATCTTCATCAGCCGCGTTGTGGGCTACTTCGTCGACAAGGTGGTGCTGCGCAATCAGAACGACGGTGTGGGCATCGGCTACATGATCACTGTCGTGGTGATGGATATCCTGCTTGGCGTGCTGGCTGCCGTGATCGTGGCCTGGTTCAGCCGGCAGCGCGAATTCCGCGCCGATGCGGGCGCTGCCCAGCTGATGGGTCGCAAGCAGCCGATGATCAACGCACTCGCTCGACTGGGCGGCATGGCCCCGGGCGAGCTGCCGAAGACCGTTGCCACGATGGGCATCGGCGGCAAGATGGGCTCGCTGTTCTCCAGCCACCCGCCGATCGAGGAACGCATCAAGGCACTGCAGGCTGCCCAAGGCTGATCCCGCGCTGCATCCGGCTTGAACAGGCCGCCTCCGGGCGGCCTGTTCATTTTGGCAGGGCGTCGATGGGGTAGGTGAGGCGGACGCTGGCGCCTCCCAGCGCGCTGGCGCCCAGTTCGAGTGCTGCGCCAATCTGCTGTGCACGCTGGCGCATGCCCTGCAGCCCCCGTCCGGTCCGGCCACTGTCGCGCAGTCCGTCGCCGTCGTCCAGTACGCAGATCACGAGCTGCTGCTTCTCGCGGTCAATCTCGCAGCACAGCTGTGCATTGCTGGCGTTGGAGTGCTGGATGACATTGCTCAGCGCCTCCTGAACGACGCGTGCAAGGTGCCGGTTGACCTCGGGCGCGAGGGGCAGCTCGGCCACGTCCTCATCCATGTGCCATGCCAGATGGATGCCCAAACGCTCCAGCGCCGGCTGCAGCCGGTAGCGCATCGCCGCCAGAAGATCGCTCAGCCCGGCGTCTTCCAATGCGAGCAGATCCACGGTGGACTTCATTTCAAGCAGGCAGCGCTCGATGGCATCTGCAATCAGGCGGTGATGCGGCTGCGACCGATCCAGCAGCGCCAGTGCGGAGACCAGTTCAGAGCCTGGTCCGTCGTGCATCTCCTGCGCAATCCGCTCGCGTTCCTGGCTGAGTGCCTGCCGCTTGTCACGCCTATGCAGGTTTTCAAGCACACCGCGCAGCTCCTGGGTCCGATGATGCAACTCGATCTCGAGGCGCTTGTTGGTCTCCATCAGGCGCTGGGACAGACCGGCGAGCCGCGCCACCATGGTCAGCGCCATCACGACGATCAGCGAGGGATAGACAAATGGACTGAGACTCAGCGCCCCGTAGCCCTCATGACTGAGCTGCACGCTGAGCAGATCCCAGAGCGCACTGGCCACCAGGATCACGCTGGATAGCGCCCCCGCGAGCAAGACCCCGGAGCGCTCCTGGCGCCGAGCAAGCAGCATGCCCAGCCCGGTCAGTGCGGTGGGCGCAATGCTCAGCAGCTTGACGAACGCAGCGCCCGGCTGGCCGACCAGCACGCACTCCACCAGAATGCCGGCAGCCATGCAGAGCGTGTGCACCGTCCGGGTCGCGTCGAGGAAGGTGGTGCGGCGCGCCGCAAGACGCACCAGGAAGCCGCCAAGCAACCAGAGGAACAGATGAAACGCGAAGGCATGCACGAGGTACCAGGCGGTGGCTGGCAGGGGCGGGTCGACATACAGCTCGTACGCAAGGTAGCCAGCCCAGGCGAGTGAGGCGGCGGCGAACCACAGGTCGGCCGCCGTGCGCGTATTCCACCAGAGCAGCCCGGCCACAAAGGCCATGATGATCATCAGCGAAAACAGCGCCGTGATGGCACCGTTCTGCAAGAGCCAGCGTCGCTCGTACAGCGGTCGCAGTTCCGCCTGGGGGCCGATATAGAAGTCAGCAAGGCCGGGCGCCCCCAGCGGCGCGCCCGTAATCACCACGTCGAGCTGATTGCTGCCTGCGGTGACCTGTGCAGGCAGCGTGATCCAATGTGGCGTCAGGTTGTAGTTGGGTAGGGTGTTGCCGAAGGTGCCCACCTGCGCGGCCAGCCGTCCATTGACCAGCACCGTCAGTACGTTGCCTGCCCGCGGCAGATACATCGCCAGGGGAACGGCAGTGTCCGACACGGTGAAGAACGCCCGGTAGGTGTAGGTGCCCCGCAGCGGCGGGCTCGAGACGTCCCAGGCATGTGGCAGGGCCACACGGCCCAGGCGTTGCAGTTCGCCGCTGGGCTGGACGAGGTGCAGATCCGCCTGGTAGACGCGCAGCACGGTGCGGGCGGCGTCCGGCGGCTCAGCCGGGCTCTGCGCCCACGAGACCAGCAGCAACGCGGGTGCCAGCATGCTGACCAGCCAGAGCAGGAGGGCGCCGCGACGCAGGCGCACGATCTGCGGCACCACCATCAAGGCAGGCTTCCCTGAGGCGGTTTCAGACCAGGCCCATCAGGGCCAGCTGCTTGGTCGCCTGGGCGCGCGTGCGGACCTGGAGCTTGCGGTACACATTCTTGACGTGGGTGTTGACCGTGTGGACGCTGATGGAGAACAGCGCGGCGATCTCGGTGTTGGTGTAGCCGAGCGCCACCTTGCGGATGATGTCCTGCTCGCGCTCGGTGAGGTCCTCGCGCGGCGTACCCGCGGCGAAGCGGGGGATCGGCAGATCTGCAGGCTGGATTGCGGTAGACGCGCGTGTCGGTGCCGGAGCGGCCCAGACCGCGCTCGCCGCAACCCCCGGATTCTGGAAGTACTTGAGAAGGCGACGTGCAATCAGCGGTGTGATGGGTGACCCGCCGTTCACCGCTTCGACGATCGCCTGAGCGTAGTTGTCGGTGGCGCTGCCCTTGAACAGGAAGCCCACTGCGCCTGCCGAGAGTGCTCGCATGACGGCATCGTCGTGGCCGAGCGCCGAAATGACGATGATCTCGATGCCTCGGTTGCGTGCCCGAGCTTCCGTGATGAGATCAAGGCCGGAGCCATCGCCGAGCTCCAGATCCACCAACAGGACCTGGAAGCTTTGTTCCTCGAGGAGCTGGCGCGCCTGCGCCAGGCTGTCAGCCTGCGCTGCGAGATGTACGCGCGGATCGCCGTGCAGCGCCCGTGCGATGCGTTGCCGGCATTGCGGGTCGTCGTCAACCATCATGACCCGGATGCCGCCCCGCGCGGGCATGCGCTCCGTCGTGGGTTGCATGGGCAAAGCAGCCGCAGGCCGGGCCGCCGCAGTGAACTCGGTCATGGATTCGCTCCCTCGTTCGCGATCCGTGGGGATACCCGGACCGTCGCGTCGTTGCTCGTCGCGAATGCACCTCACATGAGTTGCGAATCCGACAACGAAGCGGAGACGATATGGAGCACGCCGGGCCCGGTCAATCGATCAACCATGTCATCTCGACAAAGTAGGGAGACGCGCCGTACCGCTTTTGCGGCATCTCCGACTGCTTTCGCAAGCGGCCTTCGCCACCGCTGGTCGCCCAACAGGTCAGTAGCCACTCTCTCAGATCAAGCCGCTCTTCCCAGATCCTCGGCTTCCGTTTGAGGCGCCAGCTAGCCCGAACAGGCGACGCCTTGCGGGTGAGTACGTCGTGCAGCGGGTTAGCCGGGGCAAGCGATTGTTGAACCGTCAACCGACGCAAAGAATGCCGCCAGGTGCTCAGCAAACAGTTCGGGCATCCGGCCAGCAGAGATGCGCAGCTCTGTGGGGCCGATTCAGCAACCCATACACATCTTTGGTGAGGAACATCATGAAGAAGCTCGTCGTCATCCTGGCAGGTCTGGTCTCCACCGCTGCATTCGCCACCGCGACCGAAGTCAAGGTCAACGGCGCATCCGTGCAAACCGCCGCCTTCGCCGCCAGCGAAGTGGTCAACGCCAGTGGCGTGGCCCGCACCCTGGCCCAGCAGAACATCTCCACCAACGCCGGCAATATCAAGATCAACGGCGCATCGGCACAGACGACGGTGGCTGCCGGTTCCGCCGTGGTCAATGAAACGCTGGGCATGAAGAGTGAAGCCCTGCAGAACCTGTCCAGCAACGTGGGCAAGGTGACGGTGAACGGCCTGTCGTCGCAGTACACCGCCGCAGTCGGCTCGCTGGTGTGGAACGCCTCCTACGGCGTGCACAGCAAGGCTGTGCAGAACATCGCCACCAACACCAGCTGCGCCAGCTGCAAGTAATCGGCGCGCATCACGGTCGGGGTGCATGCATCCCGACCGTGTGTCGTTTCCGTCCGGCGTGCTGAGCGCCGGACATGCATTCCGGGGAACTGCCATGTCGCACCGCACAACCAGAACGTCCCTCGACCTGCGCGCATTCAGCCTGGTGGTCGCGTTCAGCCTCATCTGCAGCACAGCCCATGCCGCTGCACCGGGCGAGGACCCCATCGTTCTGAACAACACGGCGCTGCCCCAGGGCCTGACCCAGGCCGGTTCGGCCAACGCCAGCAGCGACGCCGGCCGCAAGCTGCTGCCAGCGCGAATGAAGGCCAAGATGGCGCGCTACCAAGCACGTGCCTTTCGCGATGACATCGACGACATCTACAGCGACAACGACGTCGTGCGCAGCGCCTCCGCAGATGGTCTGAAGAAAGTCTGCGTCCAGGAGGTGGGCAGCAACACGCTGGCGCCTGCCAATGGCCCCTCCGGGCGCTATGGCCCGCAACCGCGCCAGCAGGTGGTCGTGCTGCGCGGTGATCTCGTCAACGTGTGCAAGTAACCCAGGCGGAACCTTCCATGCTTCGAACTCTGGCAGCGCTGTTGGGCAGCTGCGCCGTGCTGGCCGGCTGTGCCAATCTCGATGCACGCCGCGACGCGCCCATGCTCGGTACGGTCAGCACCGAGAATCGGCCGGTCGTCCGGCCGGTGCGCTCGGTCTCCAGTTTCTCGGAATCCCTCGTCTGCATGGACCGGATGTTCCGCGACGCGCGCGTGCCGCCCACGCTGATCGCAAGCAAGCAGATCCCGGATGCATCGGGCAAGGTGCCAGTGGCCGCCAAGGAGATGATCGTCACCGCGCTGTCGCAGTTGTCTCGTACAAGCGGTGCATTCCGCTATGTCGATTACGAAATCGACCTCGTCAAGCAGGACACGGTGCAGAACCTCACGACGCTCCTGCTCAACAACAACCAGATCCAGCTGCAGCGCCCGGCCCTGTATGTGAGCGGGGCGATCGCCTTCTACGACCAGAGCGTCATATCGCGTAGCGGCGAGGCGGGTACCTCGGCCACCCGGCTCGAAACGGGCTACAGCCGGAATCGCAGCGCCTCACTGCTGGGCCTCGAACTGCATCTGGGCGAGTTCCGCTCCCGCACCCTGATCCCGGGGATCGACTCTGCCAACGAGGTGGTCCTGGGCAACGGCAACGAGGGCCTTGATGTGGCCGGCCGCATCGGCCGCTACGGCGTGCAGTTCAACGTGGGCCGAGACTACGCACAGGGCACCGGCGCTGCCGTCCGCACGCTGGTTGAACTGGGATTGATCGAGATCCTTGGCAAGTGGGCCCGTGTGCCGTACTGGCAGTGTCTGTCCCTGGACCAGGCCCATCCCGAATTCCAGCGCCAGATGCGCGACTGGTTCGACGAGCAGAAGCCCGAGGAGTCATTGCAGCTGATCCAGCGCGTGCTGGTGGCCGAGGGCTACCTGCAGCCACCTGTCACACCAGGATTCAATCCGGTGCTCAAGACTGCGCTCGCCCGTTTCCAGGTGGATCGCGGCATCACGCCCACCGGGGATCTCAGTTTCGAGACCTGGGAGCGAGCCCTGCGCACCTACGTCAGCTTCGATGACAAGGGGCAGCTGGTTCGTGTGGGCTGGGGGCGCCCGGCCTTGGGTCAGGACGAGCCGCCCAAGCCGGCGGGCACAGAGGTCAAGCCGCTTCCCGGACTTGCGGTGGCCGACGCATCAGGCACCAAACCCGCAGACAACGCGCCGGTGCCGCTGCCACGCTCAGTGGATGTGCGTATCGAGAACGTCTTGCGCGGTACCCAGCAGTTCGAGGTGGGCGAGCAGATCTTCCTATCGGCCACCCTGTCGCATGCCGGATTTCTGTACTGCTTCTTGCAGGACGCCACGGGGACGGTGGTTCGCGTGCTGCCCAACAACCAGCACCGTTCCGTGATGGTGCCCGCGCGCCAGGCCGTAAGGATGCCGGATTGGATGAGCCCCAATCCCGGCTTCATCATCGAGCCCAGCGATCCGGGTGCGGAAGCCTTTGTCTGCGTGGCGAGCGACTCCGAGTTGACCCCCCGGCTGCCCGAGGCCCTGCGCGTCGGCCCGTTTACGCCAATTCAAGGCGTACAGACGCCCGACCAGCTGGTCGCGCTCTTCAAGCAGGCGGGCGACGTGGCGGTGGGCAGCGTGAGCTGGCGGGTTGTGCCGCGCACCGCTGTTCAGGTCAAGCGCTGAGGGCGCTCCGTGCGAACCCAATCTGCATGGGCTTGGGGCATCCTCGCTGTGGCTTGCCTGCTTGCAACCCTGCATCCTGCTGACGGTGTCGGCCAGGCAAGCGCAAAAGTGATCGTTCAACCCACCCCGGCGGAGGCTACGCCCGCGCCTCAGGTCAACGAGGCCGCCGCGAAAAGCTTCGTGCTGGAAAGCGGGCGCGATGAACTGCTCGAGCAGCTGCGTGCCGAGTCCCGGCAGCCACGTGGCGGCGAGGCGACGCTGCGCCTGGGACTGCTCTATCTGCACGGCCTGCGGGTGCCGCAGGACGCTCGCAACGCACAGGCATTGTTCGAGCGTTCGCTTGCGCAGGGCGAGCGCCGAGCCGCGGCTGCGCTGGCCTGGTGCGTGATGGATGGCTGTGTGCGCAGCGCAGACTCAATGGGCGCCCTGGGCTTCATCGGGAGATACCGCAACGCGGCACCCGGCCGCATGGACTACCTCGAGTGGCTTGCGCTCGGGCGGCAGATGCCCAGCGAGGCGCGGGAACGTCAGCGTGCCCAGTTGCTCGACCGCGCCCTGAGAGCGCGTGATCTGCATGCGCAGAATGAGCGGGGCATCCAGCTGTTTGAGGAAGAACGCTTTGCCGAGGCAGCCGAGCTGTTCCGGCTCGCAACGCAGCAGGGCAGTCAGGCTGCCAACCGCAACCTCGAACTCGTCCGCGCGCGATTGTCAGACTTGGAAGCGCGCGAGGCACTGGCCAAGGCCGGCACGCCTGCGGACGCCGAGCGATTGTTCGGCCGGGCCCAGGCAGCGCATCGCGGCCTCGGGCGGCCAGCCAACTACGCCGAGGCGCTGGCGCTGTACCGGCAAGCCGCAGCGCGGGGCAGTGCGCCCGCCGGCAAGATGCTGAATCTGATTGTGTCGCGTTTGCGTGCAGACGGCACAGTCGATCCGATCTGGATGCAGCAACTGGCCCTGGTCGACATCCAGCGCGATCTCGCCACGCCGCTGCGCAGTGCCGCACCAGCGCTGCTTGCGCGCGAGCCCAGTCCGGTCTACGACTACCTGCCGGCGGCACTGCGCACGCTGGATGCGATTCGCTAGGCCCTCAGGAGCCTGCGGGCTTGGGTGCGGCGGGCTCGCCGGCACCGCCAAAGCGCAGCGTGCCGCTCGACTCGAATCGCAGGCTGCCCAGGCCGGTGCCGGCCAGGCGGCCCTTGAGCTCGTAGGGCACGCCTTCCTTGGGCGGGTTGCGCGTGAAGCTCAGCGCCTGGCGCACGACCGACAGGGCAGACACCGTGATCGGCACGGTGATGACCGTCTCACCGAAGCGCGGCACGCTTCCCTTGGCGTTGCTGACGCCACTGGCAAAGGGCGCGCCGTTCACGCTCAGGTCGAGGGCAATCCCGTCATAGTCCAGTGCAATGTCGTTCGGATTCTGAACGCGCAGCTTCAGTGCGAACCGGGCCTCGAGCCCTTCGCTCGACAGGGACTCGATACCTGCCACATTGACGCGCAGCCGCTCCACGCCCAGCGCCGCGCAGGCACTGAGCGCCGCCACCAACAACAGGGCCAGCCAGATTCGAAGATGCTTCATGGGTGCTCCTGAACAAGCGCAGTGTTGAATATCAGCCCAGCGTGACCTCGGCACGCACCGCGCCGGCACGGTCGGCCCGGGCGAGCAGCTTCACCGTCTGGCCCGGAGTGCCGCGCACGATCCACTCGGCACTGACGCGGTCGCCAGTCACCTCGCGGTTGGGCAGGAAGGCATGCTGCGTCATCTTCTGGGCGTAGCCCTCCAGATGGGCGGCCACCTCGCGCGCCTTGCCTTGCACCAGCGTGGCGCCGTCCGGCGTATCGATCTCGAACACACAGCCGCGCACCACCTTGCGGGCCAGGGCGCGCTTGGAGATGTAGCTCGGCAGATAGCCGGCGTTGTTCACGGCAAAACGGATGCGCCAGGTATCCGGCCCCAGGCGCTCGGCTTCTGCCTTGAACACCTCGAGCTTGGGCAGGGCCAGCCCGATGTAGGTCAGCCAGGCCGGGAAGCGGGCGGCCTCGCGCTCGCGCAGGTGCGGCGGCGGGTTGCGCCAGAAGTTCATCTTGTCCCAGCCGCCGATCTCGACCTTGCCCAGCTGCGGATGGTCGAACGCGTACCAGTCCACGAAGGCCTTGCCAGCACAGTCACGGTCGCTCCACTGCAGCAGCTTGATGTCGTCTTCGACCGGGTGATCGCGGAACCAGTCGATCCACTTGTAGCCCTCGATGCCGGCTTCCTTGTTCGGCGACCAGATCTCCACCACCCAGAACAGGCTGCCCAGGTGCTCGTAGATCCAGTCCTGGGTGCCGGTGATCACTTCCTTGGGGTGGTAGCGGAATTCCTCGTAGATGGAAATGGCCGGGTAGCCGGTGGTCTGCGCACCCACTTCGCTGAATTTCTGGAAGGTCCAGAGATCCTCGGGGATCATGTCCTTGTCGGACTCTGTGCCCATCGGGCGCAGGATCACGCCGCTGTGGGTATGGAAGCTCATGCCGGCACCGATGTTCGGGTGATCGACCACGAACTGCACCATGGCGCGCACTTCGGGCTCGCTGGTGGGGTAGGGGCCGGCTCCCCACTGCTCGAACTCCTGGCGCCAGAAGGCCGGGAAGTTGCGGTTCAGGTCCAGGCCTTCCTTGTCCTTGTTGACGCTGAAGTTGATGCCGTCATAGCCGGCGATCGTGCCTTCGGGCACCAGGCGGTAGTAGGGGCCGCCCAGCGGCGCGGGCAGGTCGTCGGGCTGGCGCGGCACCAGCAGGCGCGGGTGCTCCGGATGCTTCTTGTAGGTGCCGTTCGGATCTTCGATGCGCATCGACAGCATGCGCCCGTCGCCATCCACGTCCTCGATGGTCAGGCCCTCGACCGTCGGCTCGTCGAAGGGGTAGGGGCGGGTGCTCGATCGGATGTGGCGCGGCTTGTCGGCCAGGGCCAGCTCGGCGCCGTCCGGATTCAGGCGCGGCACGATGTACAGGGTGCGCGTGTCCAGCAAGTGGGTGATCTTGGGATCGCTGCCGTAATGCGTTGCCAGGTGGTTGATGTAGTACAGGCAGGCATTGGCCGCGGACAGCTCTGCCGCATGGATGTTGCCGTCGATCCAGAAAGCCGGCTTGTCGATGTGGGCACCGGTGGCCGTGTTCGTCACGGTGACGTACCAGATGTCCCGGCCCTCGTGGCTCTTGCCGATCGAGCTGAGCGAAAAGAGCTCCGGCCGGGCGGCGCAGTAGCCGCGCAGCAGCTCGGTCAGCAGGTCGTAGCGGGGGAACAGGGAGAAATCGGGGCGGGGCAGGGCAGCGTTGGCGGGCATGTCTGAGGGATTTATGGTTCTGAGGATGAAGAGGCCGGTTGCGCCTTGTGGGCACTGCGGCGGACGGTGAATTGATGGGTGGTCTGCTCGTGCGGCGCGCCGTGGCTGACATCCGGCGGGTAGCGGCGCTCGGTCACCGTCACGTCCTGGCGCACCACCTCCAGCACGGTGCTGGCGCGGGTGCCGTAGGTCTCGCTGGCGATGAAGACCGAGGAGAGGCGACGCTCCCAATCCAGCGGCACGCCGGTCTCCGGCAGGGATTCGTCGTGCGCCATGACCGGATCGCGCAGGCTGTCGAGCATGGTGTCATGCCCGGGCCGCATCAGCAGATCCATGGTGAAGCGACCCACGGCGCGCTGCACCTTGGGCCAGGGCGTGTCCAGCGTGGCATTGGACAGACCGTAGATGCCTGGCGTGAGGCGCCGTGGGCCAAAGTCCCTGCTGTGCAGGAACCAGCACTCCTGGGCATCGAAGGCCACGCTGCCGACGATGAGGTTGAAACCGTTGTAGCGGCTGCGGCGGCTGGCGACATCGAAGATGTAGCGCGAAGGGCTCATGTCCCCTTCAAGAAACGCCGCCACCAGGGGGCCGCGCGAGGGGGCGTCGGGCCGCGCCTCGCTCGGTGCGCGCACATTGGTGATCAGGGCAAAGCGGCCGCGGCGGTTGATGCCCATCCAGGTGCTCGGCGTCTCCACGGCGAGATCGCGCCCCGCCAGCACTTCATCCCCCGGCCAGAAGTGCAGGGGCGCAGCCGGCCGGTGATAGAACTCGTCGCGGTTGGCGGCGATCACCAGCGGCCGGTCGGCATTCCATTGCCAGGCGATCGTTGCGATGCACATGGGGGCCGGGCCTCAGGCGGTGACGTCGATGATCTCGTAGGGCAGGGGCTGCAGGTGCAGCGCCCGTCCGTCGGCCAGCGTCAGGTGACCGGCGTCCTGGGCCGCCAGCGGCGCCTCGAACAGGACGATCCAGCTGCCTTCTGCGGTACGCACGGCTTCGACGACTGAGCCCGCCGGCTCGGCGGCATCGGGCGCGAACACGTCGGCCAGGGGCGCAATTTCGGCTCCAGCGGCCACCTGGGCCAGGCCCATGCGGCGCTTGAGCTTGCCCAGATACTGGCTGCGCGCCACGATCTCCTGTCCGGGGTAGCAGCCCTTCCTGAAGTTCACGCCGCCGACCAGCTCGAAATTGATCATTTGCGGCACAAAAGCCTCGCGGCTGCGCTCGTCCACGCTGGCCTGGGCCGCCAGCAGGCGTGCGGCATGCCAGTCGGCCAGCAGCGCCGCCGGGCCCTGTGCGGCCGCCAGCGCTTGACGCACGCCTTCGGCCGCCGTGGCCGGCACCAGCAGGGTGATCTGTTGAACGCTGCCGGCCGTGCGGTTCAAGGCCAGGCCGGCTTCGCTGACCGTCAGCCCGCCGGGTGCCGGGATGGCGAGCCCGGCCAGGGTCTCGGGCGGCGCTGCGGCGGCGTGCACGCCGAACACTGCCCAGTCATTGGACTGATCCGTGACCTTGGCCTTGGCGCGCAGCACGAACATGGCCAGGCGCTTGGCCAGGAAGGCGGCGTTGTTGCGCGGCAGCACGAGCAGAAAGTGCTCGGCCGACACGCGGGCCACGGAGAAGGTGGCGAACAGGCGGCCCTTGGGGTTGCAGTAGCCCGCCAGGCGCACGCTCCCCGGGGCCGTGCCGGCCACGTCCTGCGTGAGCTGGCCTTGCAGAAAGCTTGCGGCGTCAGCGCCTTCAACGCTGATCAGCGATGTATCGGTGAGTTCGAACCACGTCATGATGCAGAGGGATGCAGCCTGATGCACTTTGCCGGGCCGGCGGCGCCGAGCCCGAAGATGTCGCTGGCTATCATACGAAGCACCGTCCGGCGCGCGGCGCGGCCCGCAAGGCGCGCCAGTCTCGACCTCGGTTGCGCTTCGCACATCTGCCGCGGCGCCAATCACTCTGCTCCCATTCGCCGAATTGAAACTGCTCAAGACGCTGCTGTTGCTCATCGCCCTGGCAATGGCCACGGCTGCCGCTGTGGCGGGCTGGGTGGTGCTGGCCCCGGCCACGACCAAGCCGATAGAGGTTGCGGTCATGCAGGGCTCCGGCCTGCGCGCCATCGCGAGGCAGGCCCGCGAAGCGGGGGTGGATGTCAACGAAGACCTGCTCGTGCAGGGCTTGAAGTGGGCCACTCAGTGGACCGACCGGCCGGTGCGCGCCGGCCTGTATGACCTGCCGGCCGGCGCGTCGATGCTGACGGTGCTGCGCAGTTTCACCAGCGGCAAGCCGCGGCTGGTCAGCGCCCGGCTGCCCGAAGGCGCCACCTTCCGCGACCTGCTCGGCTGGCTGGCCAAGGCCCCCTACCTGAGCCGTGACCTGTCCAGCCTCAAGCCCGCCGATGCGGCCAAAGTGCTGGGCGCCAGCAGCGTGGCCGAGCTGGAGGGCCTGTACTTCCCGGACACCTATCTGCTCAACCCGGGCGCCAAGGAATCGGACGTGCTGCGCATGGCGCGCCGCGCCATGGACGAGCGCCTTGCCGGCATCTGGGCCGACCGGGCGCCCGATGCCATGGTCAAGTCCCCGCGCGAGGCGCTGATCCTGGCCAGCATCATCGAGAATGAAACCGGCCGCGACGCCGAGCGC
>JAIXTA010000045.1 GCA_027484405.1 Burkholderiales bacterium | reverse complement strand
CGCCAGCGGCAGCAGCAGGGTACCGGCCAGGGTCATGGCCGCGCAGCCGATGAACACCGCGCGCCGCGAGATGCGGTCGGCCAGCTCGCCCAGCGGCCACATCATCAAGGCCGAACCCAAGCCGCTGGCAGAGAGCAGCAAGGCCGCCGCCGCAGCCGTGAAACCCAGCGCCAACCCATAGACGGGCAGGAGGCTCGTGATGCCGCTCTCAAAGAAGCCGCCCACGAAGCCCGCGATCATGATGACCGGCGCAGCCTTCACCGCGGTGAGGATGCCGCGCAGACCCAGATGGTGGTGGCCGTCGTGCGTGTCCGCGGCATGGACATGCGGCAGGTCCGGGACCAGGTAGGTGGCCACCAGGCCCGCGCCGATCAGCGCGAGCGCAAGCCAGGGTGCCAGCGGGTTGGCCGTACCGATCCAGGCCAGCAGCGCGGGGCCGACAACGAAGGTGGCTCCCACCATGGTCTCGAACAGGCCCACAAAGCGCCCGCGGCGTTCGGGCGGAGCGAGCTCGGCCACCGTGGCTTCTGCCGCAATCCAGCGCAGGGATGAGGCCACACCGGCCACGAAATACAGCCCGGCCCACAGCCAGGGCGAATCGACCAGCGCGATCACCACGAAGGCGGCGAAGGGCACGGCTGCAGAGACGATCAATGACCGCCGCTTGCCGAGCTGATCCACCCAATGGCTTGCAAACGGTGTGGCGACGAGTACGCCGGCCCACGCCGTCGCCGTGAACAGGCCGACCACATCCGGCCCCAGCCCGCGTCCTGCGAGCGTGAGCACCAGCAGCGGGCCAAACATGAAGTAGCCGGCCAGCTCGAGGAAGGTGGACAGGAAGATGCCCCACAGGCCACGACGGCGCGTGTCTGCAGTGAGCGCCGGCGCAGGCGCGGGAACGGATTGGATCTGCATGGGAGAGGAAGGGAGAGGCGTGCTGTTGTTTCTGTGCGCTCCCGGGTCATGCAGGATGCGCTGTTTCCGGCAGTGTATTTGTGCAATTGTCAGAACGCCGTAAAACTATTGTTCACGACAATGAGCTAATACAGAGTCATGCCCAATTTCGTCGAACTGGTTGCAACCTTCCACGAAGTCGCCTCGGCGCGCAGCTTCAGCACAGCCGCACGGCGCCTGTCGGTGTCACGCGCGGCGGTGTCGCAGCATGTGGCGCGTCTCGAGCAGCGTCTGGGTGTGACACTGCTCACCCGCAATACCCGCAGCGTGAACCTCACGGACGAGGGCCGGCAGCTGTTGCAGCGCACCGCGCCCCTGCTTGCCGAGGTGGCAGCCCTGGAAGCCGGGTTTTTGCGCGCGGGTGGAGAGATCAGCGGCCGCGTGCGCGTGGAGATGCCGGAATTCGTTGGCGTGCGTCTGGTGGCCCCGCGTCTTGCCCCCTTTCTCGAGGCGCATCCGGGGCTGCAACTCGATCTGCGTTTGAACGAACGCATTGACGACAAGCCTGCGGGCAGCGCGGACGTGTATGTGCGCGGCACGCTGCCCGATCTGGCCAGCCTGCGCTACAAGCCGCTGGGGAAGTTCAGCTATCTGCTGGCAGCTTCGCCGGACTACCTTGCGCGGCATGGCACACCCAAGCGGCCGGAAGATCTCCGCGAGCATCTGCTGATCGACTACGTGGAGGAGCCCAGCGGGCGCCCCTACCCCTGGGAGCTGGTCCCGGTTCGGGCTCGGGCGCAGACCAAGCCGGTGGTGATCGACGGTCCCATGCGCCTGATGGTCAACAACACGGATGCAGCGCATGCCGCAGCCCTCGGGGGTTGCGGCATCGTCGGGGAGTTCGAGCCGGCCCTGCGCCCACGCATTGCGAGCGGAGAGCTCGTGCAGGTGCTGCCGGGCTGGCGCAGCCCGGCCTACCCGCTCTATGTGCTGTGGCCCGCGGGCCGGGGCGTGCCGGCCCGGGTGGATGCCGTCGTGCGTTTTCTGCTCGAGGCCTTCAAATCAGCAGGGCAGCTATGAACAGGCCGATCATCATGAACACGATGACGACCTTGGCGATCATGCCCAGCATGATGCCCAGCCACGTAGCCACGCCCACCTTCACGGCCCGTTGATGATCCTGGCGGTCGAGGTACTCGCCGATCGCTGCGCCCACCAGCGGCATGAAGAACACGCCGATCAGGCCCATGAACAGGCCCACCACCGTGCCAATGGCTGCACCCAGGATGGCGAGCTTGCTGGCTCCGACCTTCTTGGCACCGAGCAGGCCGGCCACGTAGTCCATCACCCAGGCAAGCACGGCCAGAACGGTGATGATGCCCAGGGTCCAGCCGCCCACCTGCGCAAAGTCGCCAATCCATGCACCCAGCCAGATGCCTGCCAGCACCAGGATGGTGCCGGGCAGGGCCGGCAGGACCGTCCCGGCCACACCGACGAGAATCAAGGCGACCGAGAGAACCCAAAGCAGGGTGGTGCTCACTTCATCAACTCCATCGTGCAATCGCGTCCAAATCGGACGCCCGTGCAGTCTGCCAGTTCGCGCGGGTGTGTGGGGACGGCAACCGGGTGCGTGCGACGAGTCGGAGCAGTGCGGGATGCACGGCGCCCAAGGCGGGATGGACCACAAGAAGCCAGGCCAAGCCAAGCCGATGAAGGCGCCCTCCTAGAATGACGTGATGTACGCATTTTTCGAAGAAGACGGCAGCTACAAGGCGGGTCGGGTGCTGTCCAGCACGGACACGGCGCTGCAGATCGAGCTGCCCAGCGGCAAGCGCAGCAAGGTCAAGAAGACGGCTGTGGTGTTCGAGTTCAGCAAGCCTGAGCCCCAGGCACTGATGGACGAGGCCGCCCAGGAAGCCGAAGGCATCGACCTCGACTTCCTGTACGAGCTGCTGCCCCAGGAGGAATTCGGCGCATTGGACTTCGCGCCCGAGTACTTCGGAGGCAGTCCGACGAGCGCGCAGCAGGCGGCACTGGTGCTGCGTCTGCATGGCGCACCGCACTACTTCCACCGCAAGGGCAAGGCCCGCTACAAGCCGGCGCCTCCCGAGATCCTCAAGGCGGCCAAGCTGGCCGTGGAGAAGAAGGCTGCGCAGGAGGCGCGGCGTGTGGCCATGATCGAGGAGATCAAGGCCGGTCAGATGCCGCCCGAGATTGCCGCGGCCATGCCCGGCATCCTGTTCCGGCCTGACAAGAACGGCATTGCCTACAAGGCCCTGGCCGAGGGCGCCGCAGCACTCGGCGTGCATCCCGCGCGTCTGGCGGTGGAGCGCGGTGCGCTCAAGAGCGCCTTCGACCTGCACATGCAGCGCTTTCTCACAGCCACCTTCCCCAAGGGGCCGGGTCATGCGCCGCTGCCCGAGCCGAAGCTGCCCAGCCTGCCGGTGGCCGCGGTGCAGAGCTTCTCGATCGATGACATCACCACCACCGAGATCGATGACGCCTTCTCGGTGCAGTTCAACGCCGACGGCACGGCGCGAGTCGGCATCCACATTGCCGCGCCGGGCGTAGCCATTGCACCGGGCGATGCGATCGATGCCGTGGGCCGCACCCGCATGAGCACCGTCTACATGCCCGGTGACAAGATCACCATGCTGCCCGATGCCACCGTGCAGGCCTTCACGCTCGAGGAAGGCCGCACCATGCCGGCCGTGAGCCTGTACTTCACGGCCGGGCCGGATGGCGCAGCCACCGACTTTGAAACCAAGGTCGAAGCCGTGCCGGTAGCCGCGAACCTGAGGCACAACCTGCTCGATGAACTGGTAACTGCCGAGTCGCTGGATGCGCGCGGCGGCAGCTACCCCTTTGCCCAGGAGCTCGCCCTGCTGTGGCGCGTGGCGAACTGGATGAGCGGCGAGCGCGATCGTGTGCGCGGCAAGCCCGAGCACAACAACCGCGCCGACTTCTCGTTCTACGTCGACTGGGCTGCAGACGCGCCCACCGATGCCAGCAAGGCCACCGTGCGCATCGAGACCCGCCGCCGCGGCGCGCCGCTGGACAAGATCGTGAGCGAACTCATGATCCTGGCCAACAGCACCTGGGCGCGCCAGCTGCATGAGGCGCGCCTGCCGGGCATCTTCCGCGGCCAGGTGGCCGGGCGCGTGCGCATGAGCACGCACGCCGGCCCGCACGAGGCCATGGGCGTGACGCACTACGGCTGGTTCACCAGCCCACTGCGCCGCTACAGCGACCTGGTGAACCAGCGGCAGTTGCTGGCGCTCGTGGAGCACGGCGCCGTGGCCGCGCTCAAGGCCCCCTTCAAGCCCAAGGATGCAGACCTCTTCGCCGTGATCTCCGCCTTCGATGCGGCCTACACCAGCTATGCGGAGTTCCAGAGCCAGATGGAGCGCTTCTGGTGCCTGCGCTGGGCGCAGCAGCACATCGCGATGGGCGACTCGCGTGTCATGGACGCCGTGGTGGTCAAGGACGACCTTGTGCGCCTGGCCCGTGCGCCGCTGTATCTGCGCGTGGCCGGTGTGCCCGTGGGCGAGGGCTTCGGCCGCGGCCGGCCGGTGCGTATCGAGCTGCTGAGCTGGGACGAGATCGACCTGGCTGTGGAAGCGCGCTACGCGGGCGAGGGCGGCGCCGCACAGGCCGAGGATGTGGACGAGGCGGTCGAGGACGCCCCGCATGCCGTGGATGCCGTGGCGCTGCCGGACGTGGAGGCCGATGCCAACGCTGCACCCGCGCCTGCCGCATCCGGCGCCGGGGCCGCATGAGCGGCCTGCGCCCCGCATAGAATCCCTGCGCCGTGTCTGCTGCACTTACCGCCCACCCGCTGCTTGAGCCTGTCTTTGCACGCCGCAATCGCGTGCTGATGGGTGCGCTGCTGTTTTCTGCGGCGCTGCATGGCGGGCTCATGCTGCTCAAGTTCACGGCGCCGGACACCTATCAGCGCCTGATCGGCCAGTCGCCACTCGAAGTCGTGCTGGTCAACGCCAAGCACAGCAATGCCCCGGTGGTGCCGCAGGCCCTGGCGCAGGTGAACCTGGAGGGCGGTGGCGACAATGAGCAGGGCCTGGCCCGCTCGCCGCTGCCCGATTCCGGCTTTGTGCAGGACGGCACCGATCTGCAGCAGGTCAAGGCCCGTGTGGCCGAGCTGGAAGCCGAGCAGCGCCGCCTGCTGGCGGCCTTGCAGGATCTGAATACCACCAAGAGCGCCGTACAGCAGGAAGTGCGCGAGGCCGTGCAGGCCAGCCAGACCACCGAAGATGAAAGCGCGCTGGCGCGCAAGATCGCCGCGCTCGAGAAACGGGTCGAGGACTACAACAAGCGCCCGCGCCGCAAGTTCATCACCCCCTCCACGCGTGAGGTGGTGTACGCCGGCTACTACGTCAACTGGCGCGAGCGCATCGAGAAAGTCGGTACCGAGAACTATCCCCCAGAGGCCCGCGGCAAGATCTATGGCGACGCCATCGTCACCGTGAGCATCCTGGCCAACGGCCAGATTGAGTCGATCGATGTGGACCGTGCCTCGCACCCGGTGCTCAAGAAGGCCGCAGAGCGCATCGTCAAGCTGTCGGGTCCGTTCAAGCCCTTCACGCCCGAGATGGCGGCGCAGTATCAGGTGTTCGTGATCACGACACGCTTTGTGTTCACGCGTGGCGAAGGCTTCGAAACCCGCAACCCGCAATGAGTGCGAGTGCCGTGGATCGCTACGCCGTGCTCGGCCACCCGATTGCCCATAGCAAGAGCCCGATCATCCACAGCGCTTTTGCGGCACAGACCGGCCAGCGGCTCAGTTACGAGCGCATTGAAGTCCCGCTGGATGGCTTTGCCGAGCAGGTCCGTTCGCTGATTGCCGCCGGCTACCGCGGATTCAATGTCACCGTGCCTTTCAAGGAGCAGGCCTTTGCCCTGGCGCAGCGGCGCACACCGCGCGCACAGGCGGCAGGCGCGGTGAACACGCTCATGCCCACACCGGAGGGGCTGCTCGGCGACAACACCGACGGCGCGGGTCTGGTGGCTGACCTGCAGCGCCTGGGCGTGCAGCTTGCCGGTGCGCGCGTGCTGCTGCTGGGCGCCGGGGGCGCCTGCCGCGGTGTGATCCTGCCGCTGCGCGAGGCGGGCGTCGCGCATATCGCCATCTGCAACCGCACGCCGGGAAAGGCGCAGGCGCTGGCCGAGGCATTCGGTGTCACGGTTCAGCCAGTGGTGCCGACGAGCGCGTTCGATGTGACCATCAATGCCACCTCGGCCGGGCTTTCGGGGGCCCTGCCCCCCATGCCGCCTGGGGCAATCAGTGCGCAGACCTTTGCCTACGACATGCTCTACGCAAGCCACCCCACCGCCTTCATGCAGCATGGCGCCGCGCTCGGTGCGCGCGTGGCTGACGGCCTGGGCATGCTGGTCGGGCAGGCGGCCGAGAGCTTTGCCCTGTGGCGCGGCGTGCGGCCGGATGCGGAACCCGTGCTGGCGCAGCTGCGCGCCGCCTTGAAGGCCTGAGCATGGCGCGCGGCGGCGTGTTGGCACGAACCGGGCGCGCCCTGCGGCGCGGCGTGCTGCTGCTCATTGGCGCAGCCGTGCTCATGGCCGTGATGTGGCACCTCTGGGTGCTGGCCTGCCTGGTGTGGTGGAAATGGATGCCGGTGGAGAGCACCGCCTTCATGCGCCGCGAGGCGGCCGCACTGCGCGAGAAGGACCCCAAGGCCGAGCTCAAGCACCGCTGGGTGGACTTCGAGCGCATCAGCCCGCACCTGGGCCGCGCCGTGATCGCCGCCGAAGATGCCAACTTCCCGGATCACGAGGGTGTCGATTGGGAGGCCATCGAGAAGGCCTATGACAAGAACTCGCGCAAGGGCAAGGTGGTGGCCGGCGGCTCGACCATCACCATGCAGCTCGCCAAGAACCTGTTTCTCTCGCCGGATCGCAGCTACATCCGCAAGGCCGAGGAAGTCATCATCACCTACATGATGGAAGCCGTGCTCGACAAGCGCCGTATCCTGGAGATCTATCTGAACAGCGTGGAGTGGGGCGTGGGTGTGTTCGGCGCGGAAGCCGCCGCGCGGCACCACTACGGCATTTCGGCTGCCCAGCTCAACAGCTGGCAGGCTGCACGCCTGGCGGCCATGCTGCCGCGCCCCAAGTTCTACGACCGCAATCGCGGCAGCGGCTTTCTTGCGCGTCGCGCCGCGGCGATCCAGCGCTTCATGGGAGACGTTGAACTGCCCTAGCAGGTCAAGCGTCACCAATACGGCCTGCGGGCCAAAGACGGCACTCTGGCGCCGCCTAAGATGAACCACGCAATCGACACTGCTGCGCATGGCTGAAGTCCGTCCCATCATCGTCCGCTTCCCCGCCCTTGGGGACACGGTCCTGCTCACCACGCTGATCCGCGCGCTTGCCTTGCGCTACGGCACCCAGGTGGACCTGCTCGCCTCGGGCGGCTGGGTCGAGCCGCTGCTGGCCCACAACCCGCATGTGGGCGAGATCCAGCTGATTTCCAGCCGCCGTGCGCCCTATGTCATCACGCCCAGCCAGTGGGCGGCGGTCAAGTGGCTCAAGGCCCGGCCGAACGCACCCATCTACTACTGCGAACGCGATCCGCACAGCGCGCGTCTGGTCGCCCGGGCCGTCACGGACGAAGCCCGCTTCGTGCGCGCCTGGGACCACTGGAACGACCCGCACCTGCACTGGGTGGAGTGGTGGCTGCAGATCGCCAACCTCACACCGGCGTGTGTGCAGCCCGCACCGCCGCCCGTGCAGGCACCGGCGCTCACGGCGCTCTGCCCCAGCGAGGCCGACCACGCCGAGTGCGCGCGCTGGATTGCGCAGCAGGGCTGGGGCGATGCCCCGCTGGTGCTGCTGCAGCCCGGCCACAAGAAGACCTCCAAGCGCGGCCGCATTGCCACTGCGGACCACGGCAAGCACTGGCCCGCAGAGCGCTGGGCCGCCGTCATCCGCGGCGTGCTGGACCACCTGCCCGCCGCGCGCGTGCTGGTCTGCGGTTCGCCGCGCGAGCATGGGCTGGTGCAGGAGGCCATTGACGCCGCCGGTGAAGGCTTCGACCTGGCGGGCCGTGCCGTGAACCTGGCGCGTGACTTGCCGCTGCCGCGCTTGATGGCCCTGGCCGCCCGCGCCCACAGCATGATCTCGGTGGACACCGGCCCCGCCCACGTGGCCGCCGCCATGGACTGCCGGCTGGTGGTGCTGTTCGGCGGCTTCGGCTGGTCGCGCTGGAAGCCGCGCGCGCCGTCGGGCCGCGTGGCTGCCTTGGGGCCGAGCGCAGAGGGCGCGGCGAAGGTGGCCGACATTTCGGTGGAGCAGGTCCTCGGCGCGTGGCGCGCGCTTGTCGCCTGAGGCCCGTGCCGCAGCCGATGCGGGTGGGCCGCCTGGGGCGCAACCCCCAGGCATGACGTGCGGTCCGCGCACCATGCCGGCTGACAGCGGGGCGTCATGACCCGGCCCCTAGAATCGCGCCCATGACCGAGCAGACTGTCATCGACGACCGCGAAGCCGCCGCCAGCGACCGCCTCGACCCCGAGGACGCCGGCCGCGCGCTCTTGGCTGTCGAATCCCTGCTCGCCCGGCACCGCGCCCGCTTTGTCGAGCTGGTGGAGCGTGACGAGCAGGGCCAGGCGCTCAAGCATGAGCCCGCCGTCGACTACCTGACCGAGCTGCGCTGGGTGCTGGAAGACATGCACCCGGCCGACGTGGCCTACGTGCTCGAGGCCCTGCCGGTCGATGACCGGCTGGAGGTCTGGAAGCTCGTCCGCGAAGTCGGCAGCTCGCACGACGAAGGCGAGATCCTGCTCGAAGTCTCGGACAGCGTCCGGGAGACCCTGATCGGCGCCATGAACCGCGCCGAACTGGTTGAGGCGGTCGAGTCGCTTGACGCCGACGAAGTGGCCGACCTGGCGCCCGACCTGCCGCGCGAGGTGGTGGAAGAAGTGGCCGCCGCGCTGCCGCTGGAGGAGCGCGAGCAGCTGCGCGCCGCCATGTCCTACCCCGAGGACTCCGTGGGCGCGCGGATGGACTTCGAGATGGTCACCATCCGCGACGACGTCACGCTCGAAGTGGTGCTGCGCTATCTGCGCCGCTTTGATGCCCTGCCGGACCACACTGACCAGATCTTCGTGGTGGACCGCGACGACCGCTTCATGGGCGCACTGTCCCTGCAGCTGCTGGTCGTTACCGAGCCGGAGCGCGAGGTCAAGGACGTCATGCAGCAGGACGTGCTGCAGCTCGGCCCCCTGGACGACGTGGGCGACGCCGCCGCCGCATTCCAGCGGTACGACCTGGTCTCTGCCCCCGTGGTGGACGCCGCCGGCAAGCTGGTGGGCCGCCTCACGGTGGACGAGGTGGTGGACGTCATCCGCGAAGAGGGCGAGGAGCAGGTGCTGGCCGGCGCCGGTCTGCGCGAGGAAGAAGACATCTTCTCCAACCTCTGGGACTCCATCCGCAACCGCGCGCCCTGGCTACTGCTCAATCTGTTCACGGCCGGCTTTGCCGCCTGGGTCGCCTCGCGCTTTGACGCCACGGTGGAGAAGATCGTGGTGCTCGCCTTCCTGATGAGCATCGTCGCCGGCATCGGCGGCAACTCCGGCAACCAGACCATGACCCTGATCATCCGGTCGCTGGCCACCGGGCAGGTCACGCCCACCAACGTGCGGCGCCTGGTGCAGAAGGAGCTGCTCGTCACGCTCATGATCGGCCTGGGTGGCGGCGCCATTGCCGGCCTGTTTGCCTGGGCGCTGTCCGGCAGCTTGGGCCTGGGCGGCGTGATGTGGGGCGCCATGCTGCTTAACCTGATGGTGGGCGCCAGCGTGGGCATGGCCGTGCCGATCGTGCGCACCCGCCTGGGCTACGACCCGGCGCTGGGGTCGAGCGTGCTGCTGACCTTCGCCACCGACACCATGGGGTTCTTCATCTTCCTGGGCCTGGCCACGCTCTTCCTGCTCTAGCGCGCGACCCGCCCCAGCGCCGCAGCCTTGACCGCAATCCCTTCACCCAGCCTGCAGGACCTCGGCACCATCAGCACCGAGCGCCTGATCGTCCGCCCGCTCCAGGAGGGCGATCTGCCGGACCTGCTCGCCGTCAATGGCGACGCGCAGACCACCCGCTTCCTGCCCTACGCCGCCTGGCAGCACCTGGACGACGCGCACGCCTGGCTGGCCCGCATGCGCGGCATCGAAGCTGGCGGCGGCGCGCTGCAGCTGGTGGTGGAGCAGCGCAGCGATGGCCGCGTGATCGGCACCATCCTGCTCTTCAAGTGGGACGCCGCCAGTGCCCGCATCGAGCTCGGCTACGTGCTTGCCCGCAGCCACTGGGGCCAGGGCCTCATGCAAGAAGCCCTGCGCGCCCTCTGCCCCCGCGTGTTTGCCACCCTGGCCGTGCGCCGCATCGAAGCCGAGGTGGACGTGGACAACACCGCCAGCCACCAGCTGCTGCTGCGCCTGGGCTTTACGGTGGAAGGCCGCCTGCGCCAGCGCTGGGTGGTGCGTGGGCGCGGCTACGACGTGCACGTCTACGGCCTGCTGGCCACCGATCCACGCCCGGATCCCGCAGGCTAGATGTCCATTTGATGCGCTTCTTCAGGCCAAAGTGGCTGGAAAGGCGCACCAGACAAGCGAGAAGGCGCAAGGGTCTCGCGCTTGCAAGCACTCGGTCTTCCGGCGGCAGCGAGCAGTGCTCACTGAAACCCCGCCTTCAGCATGGGACCAGCGGAAAGGGGTTTTGCCGTCGCACCCGGCGCGGGCGACTGTGCATCCACGGCGCGCACGAGCGCTGTGCCGCGAGCTGGTGTGAACACCGAAGGAATGCGCCGCTTGACCTGCGGCCGGCCAATCTCAGTCAACCAGGGCAGATGGATCTGCAGTACCTCGCGGTACAGGAACAGCAGCGCACTGAGCGCCTGATTGTGTGTGGACGCCGAGACCCTGCGCTCGTTGGCCAGCATGGCGAGGTAGGCCTCTACGTCCCCAGCAGCCATGTCCCGGGGGTGGCGCATGGCCCCAGACCGGCCATGCCAGCGGATGAACGCCGCAATCCAGTGCCCCTAGGCAGTGCACCTGGGCCTGTTCGGTTCTCAGGCTGTAGTGCCGGGATCTGAGCTGCTCTCGCACTGGGTCAAGCAGCCGGATAGACTCCGGCAGCCTGCCGGGTTTGTCCGTCCAAATAGTACTGTTCATGAAATCAGTATTTCGACGGAGACCCGCGCCGTCAATGGCTTTGCAGGCTGCGATGGGCTTGATTTAGACCGCAAGCGCCGTTTTATGTCGCAGATTTGCGGTCTATATCAAGTTAGGCAGCACAACCATGCATTGGCGCGACCTACCAAGAGAGAATCAAGTTGAGTGGCGGCGAGTATTCGATACGTCACGGGAAGGGGTTGTTTTGTCAGCGCCATGCCCTTGTTGCGGAACGTGTGGCTTGCGCAGGTTCTATGGTGGCGGCGGAAAATCGGTCCCTCTGATACCAGCCGGCTTTTCGGGTCGAGGCAGTAGTTGGGAGTGGTGCGTATCCTGTGGTGCTTTCGAACATGCCTCATGTCTCGTGCCTTCTTGGTGGAAGCCACCTGCTGGCATCAATGAGGAAATTCTTACCGCTTTGCCACAAGAAATTCATGATCAACTCACCGAGATCGGTACTGCCTAACCCATCATTCAACGGGACGCCTGGCGGCGCCCGTTAATTCGAACGTTAGGCGTCGCCATGAAGCCGATGCTTCTATTTACCGTCGAAGAATCCTTTCAAATTTCTGGGCGTGGCTGCGTTCTGGTGCCAGGCATAGCGCCCGACCCAACGATCCCCAATGTGCGAGTCGGGGATGCCATCCGTCTAGTCAAGCCAAACGGCGAGTCGATCGAGACTCGCATCCACGGCGTTGAGATGATCAACTACGGTGCAAGGCCGCGGCCCGAGAAGATATTCGTACCAATCTCCATTCCCAGCCCGCTCACCAAGCAGGACGCTCCACCAGGCACAGAGGTCTTCTATCTTGGAGAGGGTTCATGAGTTCACCTCTAGCGTGCCCGAGTCCAGGCAGCAGGGTCAGCCGCTCTCTGCCACCAGCGACGCCTAACCGTTCCATTGAGAGGACGTGCCCCGGCAAGCCGGGTCCCGCCTCTCATGTCAAACGTTAGGCCTCGCATGAACCTGCGCCCATACTTGCCCTCTGACTGGCCACGCCTTTGCTCAATCCACGATGCTGCGCGAGTCCACGAACTCGCAGCCTGCGGGCTTTCCGCCGCCTTCCTGACTTTGGAACAAACAGCAGAGAACGAAGGGCTGTTCGATGGAGAAGTCGTCGTCGCAGAACTTGAAGGCAAGGTATGCGGCTTTGCAGCTTACGCAGAGGGTGAACTAACTTGGCTGTATGTCGAGCCTTCAATGTACAAGCAGGGCATCGGACGACGGCTGCTGCGCCATGCCATCGAAGCCTCAGGAGGACGCATTTGCACAGAGGTACTCGTCGGCAATGAGGTCGCGCTCGCGCTCTACTTGAGCGAAGGGTTTCAAGTGAAGGAACGCGTCGACGGTAAGCTCGCGGGCAACGAATCCTTCGCCGTATCAGGTTATGTGCTTCAGCGCTCCGCAAGCGAGGCCTAACCCTTCGTATATGGACTCCCCCAAGCACAGCAAGCTCTGATCGTTGCGGGCTGGCTGGGAGAGAAACCTGCAGTCATCCATCCGGCACCTGAAGTGGGATCGTGTGCGTTCCGTGCCGACATGGAATCTGCAAAGCTGCGGCGCCACACGCCGCAAGCGGCAGGCCGTGCTGCCGGATGGAATGGCCCAGGCCGTGAGGTGTTGGATGACCTATCGATTGATCACGCAGGCGGTGCGTGCCTGGGCCGTGTGTACAGCCCTGCTTGTCTGCCAGGCGCCCGCTGCCGGTCAACAGGCGGCTGCCGCAGCCCATGCGCCAGGCAGCAGCCCGCCGGCGGGTGCCCTGAATGCCGATCTGACAGGCCAGCCCGGCTTTGTGCTGCCGTTTCATCTGGTCAACGGCCACATCCTGATCGATGGCGCGGTCAACGGCCAGCGCGGCAAGTTCATGTTCGATACCGGGACGGAGTTCCCGTTCTTTCTGAACAACCACTACCTGCGGCTGGCCAAGGATCAACGCGTTGCCGAGGGCCGCGCGGGCTCCGGGCAGCGCATGGTGCTGTATCGCCAGGCCCGGCCCATCGGCAGCATTGAAATCGCGGGCCAGGTCCGCTTTGCGCAGGTGCCCGGCGTGCTGCACACGAACTGGAACTTTCTGGCAGAGGGCTATGGCGTGCCCGCCTTTCTCGGCAGCATCGGCCATGGGTTCAACCGGAACTACATCTTCACCATCGACTACGACCAGCAGATCATCAGCTTCCACGCGCTCGATCAGGATGAGCGCGCGCCGGCCCGGGCGCTTGATCCGGCGCGGCTGGTCATGACGATCGCCTTCACGCCGACCGGCGTGGACGGCAAGCTGCCGGAGATCGACGTGCGGGTGGGCGACCAGACGCTCACGGCGCACTTTGATACCGGCAACCCGGGCAGCCTGGAGCTGACGGAGTCCATGAAGACCACCCTGCAGCAGCAGGGGGTGCTGACCCTCAGCGCCAGCGACTTTGACCATGGCGCACGTGCACCCCGGACGATCGGCATGCTGAGCCAGGCGAGCTACGCCGGACAGGCCTTGCCCACGCTGTATCCGCTCACGGTGACGATCGGTTCACGCAACCGGATCGGCCTGGGCTACCACTTTCTGAAGCATTACGTCAGCGTCTGGGACGACAAGCGCCGCACCATCACCTTGCTGCGGCGCCTCTAGCCCGTGCGGGCAGTTCCATGCCGTGGGTGCACGGCACGCGGCTTGAGGATCGCCTGCCCTCCGCCCGGCGCTGCCCCACATGCCAAGCCCAGCGACTGCAAGCGAGCACGCAGTCTGGGCGGTGAGCCTTCCCGCTTGTCTGGTGCGGCTCTTCAGCCATTTTGGCCTGAAGAACCGCATGGATCGCCGATCTCGCCCGCCAGGTGCGGGAGCGCACGCCCTGAGGGCAGCACCCCGATGCGGATGCACTGTGCCTTTCAATGGGCCGGCGTTCTCGTGCTGTGTGCCCGAGGGTGCGACCGGCGCAGATCGCCCAGCCCTGAAGCTGACCCCCACCGCCCGCGCAATGCGGCGGGCGTGGCGGCTGAACATCAGTGCCTGTTGTCAATCCGGCACCAATGCCCGCCAGATGGCAACAAAGTGTTGCTCACGCGAGGAGCGTTAACGTTCCATAGATAGTCTGCTCTCAGGTCTTGCAGCACTGATGTGCTGCGCAAGCAGGCGCGCTGGGTGCGCGCCGCATGGCCTGTCGTTGGAGCGAATCACATGTTGGTCAAGTTGGGTCGGAGCCGCAACCAAGTCGACTCTCGCATGAACCACAAGCAATACGCACTCAGCCTTGCCTTGTTGTGCGCAGTGACCCTGGCATCGGGGTGTGGCGGCAGCGGGGGGTCGAGTACAAGCAGCCCTGCCAGTCCGGCCGCGCCGCCTGCAGGCGCACCTCCAAGCCCGCCCCCCCCGAGCCCGCCGCCCGCGAGTCCACCCGGGACGGGTAGCGCGCCACCGGCAAGCACGGTTCCGGCGCAGGCGCGTGCACCGTGGTACGCGCCGACCCTCCTGGACGCAAGCGCCGGCGTGCGTCGATCCGGTGCGAGTGTGGTCTGGGGCGACTACTTCGAGCGCAGCGAGGATTGGTCCTGGGTCCGCGACGAACAGCAGACGCAGGAACTCGAGCTTTCCGGGTCCAGCCCGAGCGTGGCATTCGACGGCGTGGACCTTGGCGATGGCGTGGATTCGTTCATGCTTCGCGTCAAGGTCCCCACCGGGCCGGTCAACTTCGAAGTCAGGATTCAGGACACGCAGCCCGTCGTGGTGGCGCGATGCACAGTCAACAGCACCTTGGCCTCGGGAATCAACGCGGGCGACGGGCTGGGCGACTACGTGACGGTCGGTTGCCCGGCCGATGTCGCGAAGGCAAAGGGCGCCAACAAGACCCTGGTGGTTGCGGCGACAGGCTCGGTGGCGGCAACGCGGCTGAACTGGGTCCGCTTCTGGGCGCGTGGGACGACGCAAGCCATCGACAGCCTGCACAAGCTCCAGGCCGCAAACTTCATCAACCCGACCTCGCCCAACACCAACCAGGCGGGTGCCGCCGTGCGCACCCGCGCGATGCTGCCCGCCGCCGGCGAGGTGCTCAGCCGCAGCTATGGCGTGTGGTCGCCGTCCGATGCGGGCGACTGCCCCAAGTGGATGCACGACACCTACTGGGTCAAGGCGGACGATGGACGGATCTACCCGACCTGGCATCCGGCAGTGGACTTCAATCCGGAGACGGGGCAGTACTGCACCTACGGACACGAGCATGGCAGCGACCCCCGGGGCTCCAAGGTGTTCGCGCTCGCGGGCATGCCGCCGTTCGGCTACGTCAATGAGAACCATGAGCCCGACCGGGCCAACCTGCAGCGCTCCGAGGACCATTTCGGCCACAAGGTGCTGGTCGCCAACGACTTCACGTTCTATGACGCGCAGTCACCCAACGCGCCGAGAAAGTGCAGCCTGCTCGTGAAGATTCATGTGGGTACGCACTCGCCGGATGCATTCACCAACAGCGCCCATGAAATTCACAAGGCAGGCCAGTGCGAGGGCCTGGACTTCTTCAGCACGCGCTATTTCTCGCTGTTCGGGCAGCCGGGGATGTTCAAGGAGTCTGAAGCGGAAGGCTGCGGTCTGGACGTCGATCCCGGCGTGGCGCCCACGCCTCCCAACCAGCCGGTGGGCGGCGTGCATCGGGCCATTCCCACGGCGGCGTGCTTCACGCGTGGCACGCAGAGCCAGCAGATCCAGAAGGTCACCGCCCGCAGCGTGGAGTTCTGGCTGACGGACTTCTTTGGCGGCAACTTCTACTACACCATCGCCAATCCCTCGCGCTACTACGAGAGCAGCACGAGCAACCGTCTGGGCCGCCTGGTGGACCTGTGCTACCAGGCCGGACATCCCTTGTCGAAGTCGCAGCGCTGCCAGGACACGGTGGCTGCATCGTCCAGCCGTGTGGCCTGGAACGATGTCCGCTCCAGCTTCCGCGGAACGATCCACACCAATTCGCACTTCTCGGGCGTGCAGTTCGCCGACTCGTCAGCCACCCTGGTCTACACCAATGCCTGGGGCCAGTTTCCCTCCGCCAGTCCGGACCCCAGCCGAGGCATCATCATGAAGCAGACGGTGCCGCGCAAGGGCTTCCATGTGAAGGTCGACGGGCAGGCGAGCCGCGTGCCCAATGCGGATCACTCCTCGGCAGGCCGCAACGGGGTTCGGCCGCCGAACTGACAGACAATCACCGGCCGCGCGTCCGTCCTGCCCGGCGCGGCCGGCCTGACGCGCGCGGCCCGATCCTGCCAGTCTGCGCGCCGGTCGCGCATCGGATGGCAAGCAGAGATCTCCTCATCCGGCGGGTGCTGCATTGCGGCGGCGATCCGGCCCCTTGATGGACTTGCGCATGCTCTCAAACTCGCCACGTGCCCGCCTCCAGCGCATGAATACGCCGCGACGAACCCTGCTGCTGCTCGGCCTGCTGTCCGCGGTCACGGCGACATCCATCGGCGTGTTTGCCGGCAGGCGCTCGTCTGCGCCGGTCCTGTTCCGCGTGCGACGCAGTGACGGCAACGATGTGATCGTCGAATACGGCACGCCACGAAACTTCTGCGTCCGGCCGCTGATCGGGCCGGTGGAGACCTGGGTGGTGGATGGCGGCATCTATCTCTACGTCATCCCTTCGCTGGCCACCGCCGGCAAGGCGCGGATCGTCCAGGTGGCCGAGCTCGGCGCACTGCCTGCGAGCGTGCAGGGGGCGGAGCGCGTCGCATGGAGCTCGCCGGAGCCCGGTACGTCCATGCCCGCCTGGGTGAAGCCCTTGGGCCCCAAGGTCGCCACCATCGGCGAGAAGCCGCCGCAACGAGTCGTCGTGCTCAAGGGGCACGCCGCATTGGCCGATGCACAGCACGCAGTGGCCGCGGGCCTGAGCCGCTCGATGAACATGGAACTGTGCGGAGACGCCGTCCGAAACACGCTTGCGCAATGGCCGCAGGTGCTCACGGGTTCTGGCGTGGCCTGCGTGGCCGGCCAGCACTGGTTCATCGACAGTCCGCCCGTCCGCGCCTCGCGTTCACATGCCTTGCCCGAGGGCATCACCATCGAGGATCTGCGGATCAAGCCCAAGGCCTAAGGCGGAACGGGCCGCCTCGCGGCGCCCGGGCACGTGCCGCCAGACCGCGCACGGCTCGCTGCCGCCGGAAGGTGGAGCTGGGTTAGGCCAAGCAACGCTTGGCCCCGGCGGAACGACGAGCGCATGCAAGCGCGAGGCTCCGGGAGCGCATGCAAGCGCGAGGCCCCTGCGCCACAAATCGGTTGTTGGGCGCTGACGGCGGGGTTTCAGCGAGCACAGCTCGCTGCCGCCGGAAGGTGGAGCTGGGTTAGGCCAAGCAACGCTTGGCCCCAGCGGAACGACGAGCGCATGCAAGCGCGAGGCTCCGGGAGCGCATGCAAGCGCGAGGCCCCT
>JAIXTA010000191.1 GCA_027484405.1 Burkholderiales bacterium | reverse complement strand
CGAGTACACGCAGCTGCTCTACATCCCCGCCAAGGCGCCCTTCGACCTCTGGGACCGCGATCGCCCCGCTGGCGTGAAGCTCTACGTGAAGCGCGTGTTCATCATGGACGATGCCAAGGAGCTGATGCCGGTCTACATGCGCTTTGTGCGCGGCGTGATCGACTCGCAGGACCTGCCGCTGAACGTCAGCCGCGAGATCCTGCAGGAGAGCCGCGACGTGAAGGCCATCCGTGAAGGCAGCACCAAGCGCGTGCTCTCCATGCTGGAAGACCTGGCCGAGAACAAGAAGGACGAGTACGCCAGCTTCTGGAAGGAGTTCGGCCAGGTGCTCAAGGAAGGCCTGGGCGAGGACTTTGCCAACCAGGAGCGCATTGCCAAGCTGCTGCGGTTTGCTTCCACCAGCTCGGATGAACAGACCGTCTCGCTGGCCGACTACGTAGGCCGCATGAAGGAGGGCCAGGAGGCGATCTACTACATCACCGCCGAGACGCTCGCCGCTGCCAAGGCCAGCCCGCATCTGGAGATCTTCCGCAAGAAGGGCATCGAGGTCCTGCTGCTGACCGACCGCATCGACGAATGGATGCTGAGCCACCTCAACGAGTTCGAGGGCAAGTCGCTGGCCAGCGTGGCCAAGGGCGGCGTGGACCTGGGCAAGCTCGAAGACGAGGAAGAAAAGAAGGCCCGCGAGGAAACGGCCGAGCAGTTCAAGGAACTGATCGATGGCGTCAAGAAGGTGCTGGGCGAGCGTGTGAAGGACGTGCGCACCACCGGCCGCCTGACCGACAGCCCGGCGTGCCTGGTGGTGGACGAGCACGAAATGAGCGCCAACCTGCAGCGCCTGCTCAAGCAGGCCGGCCAGAAGGCTCCGGAGACCAAGCCGATCCTCGAGATCAACCCCACGCATCCGCTGGTCTCGCGCATGAAGGCGGACTCCGCTCGCATCGAGGACTTGTCGCACGTGCTGTTGGACAACGCGCTGCTGGCCGAAGGCGGCAACCTGGAAGATCCGTCGGCCTACGTGGCGCGGATCAACAAGCTGTTGCTTGAGCTGGGTGCCTGATCGCGGACGGATCGCTCTTGCCGCCGGCACGGCAAGAGCGGGCTCCCGGCAGGAGGGGTTGGCCCCCGTGGTGCGTGCAGACACGCGGGTGCTGATCCTCGGCAGCTTTCCCGGCGCGGCCTCGTTGGCTGCACAGCGCTACTACGCGCACCCGCAAAACCACTTCTGGTTCTTGCTGTCCGCCGTTCTCAACGAACCGCTGGTTCACTACCCCTACGCATTTCGCTGCGAGCGCCTGCTCTCGCGCGGCATCGGCCTGTGGGATGTGCTGGGGGCCTGCGCGAGCGAGGGCAGCCTGGACAGCGCCATCGAGGCGGGCGAGCCGAATGAGCCTGCCCAGATCCTGACGCATGCCCCGGGACTTGAGCGCGCCTGCTTCAATGGCGGCTTCGCGCAGGCGCATCAGGCGCGCTGGGCTCAGGGCGGGCTGTCGGTGATCGGTCTGCCTTCGTCCAGCCCGGCCAATGCGGGCCAGCGCTTCGACTACAAGCTTGCTGCATGGCGCGCTGCCCTGCATCTGGAAGGATGTTCTTGAGTCCCGCACGTTCCTGTCAGCACACCGCCACCGAGTACGACCCGGTCACGATTTCCGAATCCGAGGGCATCCGCTACCTGCACTTCGGCAGCGAGTGGGTGCAGGGGGCCATGCGCATCCGCCGACCCTTCGACCTGGAGATCGACTACACGCGCGACATGATGGCCTGGCAAAGTCTTGTCGAAGCGCCAGGGCACATTGTGCAGCTGGGGCTGGGTGCCGCCAGCCTGACCAAGTACTGCTGGAAGAAGTATCCGCAGGCGCAGATCACGGCCGTGGAGCTCAATCCGCAGGTGATTGCCTGCGCGCGGCAATTCTTCAAGTTGCCGCATGACGACGCCCGTCTGCAGGTGGTGCAGGCCGATGCCTGGGAGTGGGTGGCCCACCCGCGCCGCAAGGCGAGCATCGATGTGCTGCAGGTGGATCTGTACGACGCCACGGCCGCCGGCCCGGTCTATGACGGGGTCGACTTCTACACTGCCTGCCGCAAGGCGCTGGCGCTCGGCGGGGTGATGACCGTGAACGTGTTCGGCCGGGGCTGGGGTTTCGAGGACAGCTTTGCGGCCGTGTTCGCAGCCTTCAGCGGGCGCTGTGAAGCCCTGGACCCGGTGGATGCCGGCAACCGCATCATCGTGGCGCAGAACCTGCCGGCCTGAGCACATGTCAGGGATCGGCACCCTGTGTTTGCGCGCTGAAGCAGCTTGCGTCCGGTTGCCGGGCGCAAGCTGGCGCCACGGCCTAGAATCCCGGGTTTTCCTGAACAGGGCCAGGTGTCTGCGGTCACGAGCCGCGACGCCGAGCGCCCGCACTGAAAGGCTATTCATGCACGTCCTGACTGGCGCTCGCGGCCTGATCGCGACTCTGGCCACCTCCTTCGCTGCGCTCGCGCCGCTTGCCGCGCTTGCACAGGCACCCGCTGCGCCCGCTACGCCGACCGCACCCGCTCGCCCGGGCGTGACTGTCAGCCTCGCAGACTACGCGCCGATCTTTGCCAAGTCGCTGGATGCCCCCGTGACTGAAGACGCCGTGAAGCTGCGTCTGTGGGGACAGCAGGAGATTGCTGCTCGCCTGCTCACCGAGGTGCTGGGCGAGGCCGCCGTCAACCAGGCCGTGCTGGCCGCCTGGCCCAAGTACGAGGGTGCCAAGGACACGCTGGCCAAGGGCTTTTCGGGTCTGACGCCCTCGCCCGTGGATTCGATGAACCGCATCAACAGCGCACTGCGCTTTCGCCAGGGGCTGAAGCTGAACTTCGTGACCTACGCCGGCTTCTTCGATGGCCGCGTGCTGTCCACGGCCGACGAAGGCGTGGGCACGCTGCTGCTGCCGGTGGAGCAGGGTGGGGCGAGCATCGTGCCGGCCGTGTCGCGTGAGTACGCGCGGATCATCGTGACGCAGCTGCTGGGCGCGCGCGCAACAGGGCGCTCGCTGGGCGATCTGGCCGTGCACGAGGGGCTGGCGCTTCAGGTGGCGCGTCAGTCGCTGCCCGACGTGGATGAAGCTGCGTTCTTCGCACCGGGCGAGTTTGCGCGGATGAATGCGCAGTCGGCCGAACTGCTGCGCACGACCAAGGCGCAGCTGGCCGAGACCAACCCGGACAAGCTGGCCCGCTGGATGGACAACCGCAACGGCCAGGCCGTGCTCAAGCCCGAAGCGGTGTTCGTGGGCTATCTGATCGTCGGCCGCTGGCTGCGTGACGGCGTGACCATCGACGAGGTGCTCAAGACCCCGCGCGCCGACATGCCGCGTGTGGCGGGGCGGGTGATCGACCGTCTTCAGCAGGGCGCCAAGCGCTGAGCGAAGGGCGTGTGCCACGCTGAACGGCCCGCTGTGCGGGCCGTTTTCGTGTCTGGCATATCGCCTTGCGGGAGAACCCGCGGCTGGACGGTCGGCCATTGACGATATGCGGCACCCGCACGAGTAAGTTGCGGCGCTAGCATTTGCGAATGTCGCAAACGCTTACCACGCAGCCCGCCATCGACGTCGCCGGGGTACGTCGAGTGCTGCAAGACCTGTGCAGCGTTGCCGCGCAGGCCTGCACCCCGCCCCCGGCATTTTCGGGCAGCCTCGAGGAGTCCCTTGTTGACAGCCTGCGCCGCCAGCTCTCCGACACGGGTTCCGTCCGGACTGTTCTGGAGCGGCATCGGCTCGCTTTCGTGGCCCAGTACCCCGAAGTGCTGCTCAAGTCGCTGCACGGCGCGGTCGAGCGCATCATCAATCAGGCGGGCCTCAGTTCGGATTTCTCTGCCATCTCGCTGGAGCTGATCCCCGAAGATGCCATCGTGCGTCGCATCCGCGTGGGCTATGCAGTCCGCGCGGTCAAGACCGAAGGCACCGAGGGCCTGGATTTCCTGAGTCATCGCATCAACGAACTGCTCAAGCAGGCCGGCTGCAAAGCCCGCGTGGATGCGGAGAACAATCCGTTCCGCCCCGCGCTATTCATCGACGCGGTGGGCGTGACCTGGCGCCAGGTCACGCAAGTCGATCGCGATGAGTTGATGGTGATTGACGGCTACGGTCCCTTGCTGGCCGCCACCATCGAGCGCGCCCACAAGCTTCTGAATGAGCGCCTGGACCAGCGCTTTCCGGTCAGTGCCGCCCGTCCGGTGCAGAGCGCAGGGCGGGCCAGCGCGCCGGCAGCCGCGGCCGCCCCGCGCCAGAGCGCAGCCGACGTGCTTCGCGCAAGTGGTGACGCGCAGTCCTTGGGCAGCGCCACGCGCCCCCTGCCGACCTCGACGCAGGACCGCATGATGCGTCGTCTTGCCGGTGAGCGTGCGCGCGATGCATCGGGCGATGTGCGCTCGGACGCCAATCTGTCGAAGATGCTGGAGCGCCTTCTGGACATGCTGCAGGCCATGCCGGGCGCGTCGTCCGCCCAGGGCCCGGCAGACGCCGCCGCGGTGCGTTCCAGCGTACCGGCGGGGATGACCGGTGCTGCAGGTCCGCGCGCTGCCGCGCCGGATCTGAATGTGCTGGCGCGCCTGAACGAGCTCGCCCGCGAGCACGCCGTTCAGGACGCCGATCAGCGTCGTCTGGCGCTGCTGGCGCAGGTGTTCGGCGTGCTGCTGGATGATCCTGCAGTCAATGGCCGGATCAAGGAGGTCATCGGCCGAATGCAGGTGCCGCTGCTGAAGGTGGCGCTGGATGACAGCAACTTCTTCTTCGACGAGAACCACCCGGCCCGGCGCGTCATGAACGAGCTGCTGGCCGCAGGCCTGCAGGATGAAGCGCCCAGCGATGAGCGCGTCGCCGCCCTCGATGCCCTGGTCGATCGGGCTGAGCGCGTGCTCACGGAAGCACCGGACGAGCAGGCGCAGCTGATGCTCGATCTGGACGAGCTGCAGCGCGAAGAGCGCGAGTTCGCCAACACCATCGTCGCAGAGGTCACGCCGGTTCCCGACACGGAGGCCGACAGTGTGGAGACCGCTCGGCACGAGGTTGCCCAGATTCTGGGCGAACGTGTCAGCCGCGATGGCGTACCCGAATTCGTTGCGCAGGTGCTGAGCGATCAGTGGAGCGAAGTCCTGGCGCTCGCCTACGTCCGTCGGGCGACGGACCCCGCGGTGTGGCTCGATGCCGTGAGTGTCATGGACCTGCTGATCTGGAGCGTGGCGCCCGACGCCGCGCCTGACTTCCGGACACGTCTCATCAAGCGCCTCGCTGAATTGGTGCAAGGGCTGAACGCCGGTTTCGACGCACTGTCCTGGAAGGGCGATGCGCGCTCCGAGTTCTTTGATCAGCTGGCGTCCTGGCACGCAGCCATCATGCGTACCGGGCGTATTCCGGACGAACCGGACGCCGGGCGGCCCACCACGGTCATGCTGCACTTCGAGACGGATCTGGATGTCCTGGCGCGTGGGCAATGGCTGGAATTCATCGACGAGCACGGCCCCGGCGAGATGTTCCGGATCTCCTGGATCAGCCCCATGCGCACGCGCTTCGTGCTGACCCCGGCCAAGCGTGCCGGCGTGCGCCTGCTCACCGCGGTCGAGCTGGGCAGCCGCATGGATACCGGACTGATCCGCGTAGTGGATCGCGCAGCCGCATTCGATCGCGCACTGCAGATTGCCGTGGAGAGCGACGCGCTCGGATGATGCGCAGCCGCGCAAACAAAACGGGCGGCCCAGGCCGCCCGTTTTGCTTCGGTCTGTCGGGTCTACAGCGAATCGGCTGCAAAGTCCGCTAGGCGCGAACGCTCACCGCGTGCGAGGGTCACGTGCCCGCTGTGTGGCCAGCCCTTGAAGCGGTCCACAACGAAGGTCAGACCGCTTGAGCCTTCGGTCAGGTAGGGCGTGTCGATCTGCGCAATGTTGCCCATGCAGACCACCTTGGTACCGGGACCGGCGCGGGTGATCAGGGTCTTCATCTGCTTGGGGGTAAGGTTCTGGGCCTCGTCGATGATCAGGAACTTCTGCTGGAAAGTGCGGCCGCGCATGAAGTTCATGCTCTTGATCTTGATCTTGCTCTTGATCAGGTCGCTGGTGGCCTGCTTGCCCCATTCGCCGCCATGACCGCTGCCCGAGGGGCTGCCGAGCAGGACCTCGAGGTTGTCTTCCACCGCACCCATCCAGGGCGCCATCTTTTCCTCTTCGGTGCCTGGCAGGAAGCCGATGTCCTCCCCAACCGGGACGGTGGCGCGGGTCATGATGATCTCGCTGTACAGGCGCTTGTCCAGGCACTGGGCGAGTGCGGCGGCCAGAGTGATCAGTGTCTTGCCCGTGCCGGCCTGGCCCAGCAGGGTGACGAAGTCGACCTCCGGATTCATTAGCAGGTTGAGCGCAAAGTTCTGCTCCCGGTTGCGCGCGGTCACGCCCCACACTGCGTGCTTGGCGTGGGTGTAGTCCTTGAGCGTGCGCAACACGGCTGTCTTGCCGCTGATTTCGGTTACCTGGGCATACAGGCTCTGGCCGATGCCGTCGGTGGTTTCGTGGAACACGAACTGGTTGACGAGCATGCTGGACACAGCCGGGCCGGCCACGCGGTAGAACGTGGCGCCGCCATGCTGCCAGGATTCCATGCCCTTGGAGTGCTTGTCCCAGAAGTCTGCGGGCAGGGCGAACACGCCGGAATAGAGCATGTCGCGGTCTTCGAGGACCTTGTCGTTGAAATAGTCCTCGGCCGACAGGTTCAGTGCGCGGGCCTTCACGCGCATGTTGATGTCCTTGGACACCAGCACGACTTCCCGGCCGGAGTGCATCTCGGACAGTGCTCGAACCACGCCAAGGATCTGGTTGTCTGCCTTGCCCACCGGCAGGGTGGCGGGCAAGGCGTTGGCCGTGGCCTGGGTCTGGAAGAAGAGCTTGCCGGTGGCGTCCTTGTTGCCGAGCTTGGACAGGGGAATGCCCTTCTCCATGGGCTCGGCAAATCCTTCGACCAGCTGGTCGAGCATTCGGCTCACGCTGCGCGCATTGCGCGCCACCTCGCTCATGCCCTTCTTGTTGTTGTCGAGCTCCTCCAGCGTCATCATCGGCAGATAGATGTCGTGCTCCTCGAAGCGGAACACGCTGGTGGGGTCATGCAGCAGCACATTCGTATCAAGCACGAAGAGCTTGGGCGGGCCGCTGTTGCGGCGGGTCGATCGGCTGCCTTCGGATGCGGGGGCGCTGCGCTTGCCACTCCCGATGGCAGCAACGCTGCCGGCACCAGGCCGTGTCTCGCGCTCTGCGCTGGGCAATCGTGAACCGCGCGTCTGCACAGGCTGCACTGCAGGCAGCGTGAGCTCTTCGAACAGCGCCGGCTGCTCGACGGCGCGGAGCAGCGCCGGGCTGCGCGCCGCGGTTTTGCTGGAAGCACTTGCCTGGACGGTTTGCGGTTTCTTGGCGCCGGCCGCTTTGCGGCTGCTTGCGCGGTGTTCTTCGAGATCGACGATGTCAGCGGGCTTGGCAGGTGCTTTGGGCAGGGGCATCCAGATGCTCCGGTGGGGTGAAAAAGCTTGAGGTACGGAAGAAAGCGAAAAGGCCGCTTGTCCGGCTGAACCGGTCAAGCGGCCTTTCCTGAAGGGCCGAACGGCGGGGCGAAGCGCTCAGGGCGCAGCGCGAATCAGAGCGACTTGACGTAGGCAAGAACCTCTTCCGCGTGGCCCGGCACCTTCACGCCGCGCCACTCCTTGGCCAGTACGCCGTACTGGTCGATAACAAAGGTGCTGCGCTCGACACCTTGCACGGGCTTGCCGTACATGGTCTTGGTCTTGATGACGTCGAACGAGCGGGTGAGCTGCTCGGAGACATCCGAGATCAGCGGGAACGGGAACTTCTCCTGCTCGCAGAATGCCTGGTGGCTCTTCAGGCTGTCGCGGCTGACGCCGATGACTGCTGCGTTTTCCTTGACGAACTGGTCGTGCAGGTCGCGGAAGTTCTGGCCCTCCAGAGTGCAGCCGGGGGTGTTGTCCTTGGGGTAGAAGTAGAGCACCACCTTGTGGCCCTTCAGCAGCGACAGGGTGATGTCGCCAAGGGTCGAGGGCGCCGTGAAGTCAGGAACCGGATGGCCAAGTTTGATCGTCATGGGGTGATGCCTTTGGTGGTTTTAACTGGAAAGCTCGGACTCGATGATGAAAGCGCCCACAACCCGACGACCTTCGGCCATCAGGATGTTGTACGTGCGACACGCGGCTGCGGTATCCATGACCTCCAGGCCGATGCGCTGACCGGCCAGCTGCGCAGCCACACGCGGATGCGGGAAGCGCTGCCGGCGCCCGGTACCCAGCACCACGAGTTCTGGCTTTCCGCTTGCAAGCCCGGAAACAACGTCGACATCCAGCGCAGAAATGTCACTGATGCCCCACGAGGCCACGGGGCCTTCGGGCGCGACGACGATGCTGTGCGGGAATTCGACGGCGTTGATTTCGATGCCGGCGGCGGAGTAGCCCGTGACCGTGTTGAGCGATGCGTTGCGAGGATCGGCGTGGAGCTTCACGGAGGACTGCAGAAGGTGCGCACACGGGGTGCAGCGACCCTGTCATTATACTCAGTTGTGCAATGCCGCATCGGGCTGCCAACCGGGCCGAAATTGATGCGCACCGCGCAACCCTACCCGATCCGGGTGGTGGGTTGTTCGGGATAACCCTAGCGATCCAGAGCGTGTGCTTGCGCTGCATCACACAGTCCGGTCGCGTCGCTCCGAGCGCCTTGCCATGAAAACCATCGAGAAGTCCCAGAAGCTCTCCAATGTCTGCTACGACATCCGCGGCCCCGTGCTGGACCGTGCGCGGCAGATGGAGGAGGAAGGCCACCGTATCATCAAGCTGAACATCGGCAACCTGGCTGCGTTCGGCTTCGAGCCGCCCGAAGAGATCGTGCAGGACATGATCCGCAACCTGCCCAGTGCGGTGGCGGCGGGCTACACCGACAGCAAGGGCCTGTTTGCGCCGCGCAAGGCGGTCATGCACTACACCCAGGAAAAGGGCATTGCCGGCGTGCATGTGGACGACGTGTACCTGGGCAACGGCGCCAGCGAGCTGATCGTGATGGCCATGAACGGTCTGCTCAACGATGGCGACGAGGTGCTCGTGCCGATGCCGGACTACCCGCTCTGGACTGCCGCGGCCACACTGTCCGGTGGCAGGGCCGTGCACTACATCTGCGACGAGCAGAGCGACTGGTACCCGGACATTGCGGACATCAAGCGCAAGATCACCGACCGCACCAAGGCGATTGTGGTGATCAACCCGAACAACCCCACGGGAGCGCTGTACCCCAGGGAGGTGCTCGAGCAGATCGTCGAGGTGGCACGTCAGCACCAGCTGATCGTGTTTGCCGACGAGATCTACGACAAGACCCTGTACGACGGCAATGTGCACACCTCGATCGCCTCGCTGGCCGATGACGTGCTCTTCGTCACCATGAACGGCCTGTCGAAGAACTACCGCTCCTGCGGCTACCGCTCGGGCTGGATGGTCGTCAGCGGCGAGAAGCGCCATGCGCGCGACTACATCGAAGGCCTGAACATGCTGGCCAGCATGCGCCTGTGCGCCAACACGCCCGGGCAGCTCGCGATCCAGACCGCACTGGGCGGCTACCAGAGCATCAAGGATCTGGTGGCGCCGACCGGTCGTCTCACGCGCCAGCGCGACACGGCGTGGAAGCTGCTCTCGGAGATTCCGGGCGTGTCGGTGGTCAAGCCCAAGGCGGCGCTCTACATGTTCCCGCGCCTGGACGCCAAGATGTACCCGATCCTCGATGACCAGCAATTCGCCTACGAGCTGCTCGACCAGGAGCGCGTGCTGATCGTGCAGGGCACGGGCTTCAACTGGAAGGACCCGGATCACTTCCGGCTGGTGTTCCTGCAGGACACCGACAACCTGACCGAATCGGTGAACCGGATTGCGCGCTTCCTCGACGGCTACCGCCGTCGTCACAACACGCAGCATTTCGTCACCAGCCCGGCCACGCCATTGAGATCGGTGGCCTGAAGCTTGACGCGACCGCGCGCGCCTGCAGTCTGCGCGCAGGTCGATACACACAACGAGGGAGAGTGCTATGGAAGCGATCCGTGTCGGGTTGCTGGGGGCCGGCGTGGTCGGCAGCGGTGTGGTGAATGTGCTCAAGCGCAACCGCGAGGAGATTGCGCGCCGCGCCGGCCGCGAGATCCGCGTGGTGCAGGTCTGCGCACGCAATCTGGAGAAGGCGCGCCAGTTGGTGGGCGACGAGGTGCAGGTGGTGGCCGATCCGATTGCGATGGCGACCTCGCCGGACGTCGATGTGCTGGTCGAGGTGATCGGCGGCACCACGGTGGCCAAGGACGCGATCCTGGCGGCGCTCAAGGCCGGCAAGGCGGTGGTCACGGCCAACAAGGCACTCTTGGCCACTGCGGGCAACGAGGTGTTTGCGGCGGCCCGTGCCGGGCGGGTGCCGGTCATGTTCGAGGCCGCCGTGGCCGGCGGCATTCCGATCATCAAGGCGCTGCGCGAGGGCCTGGCGGCCAACCGCATGCAGTGGGTCGCCGGCATCATCAACGGCACGACCAACTTCATCCTGTCCGAAATGCGGGCCAAGCGCCTGCCCTTCGAGATCGTGCTCAAGGAGGCGCAGCGCCTGGGCTATGCCGAGGCCGACCCGACCTTCGATATCGAGGGCGTGGATGCCGCGCACAAGCTCACGCTGCTTTCGGCGCTGGCCTTTGGCATTCCAGTCCAATTCGACCGGGCTTCGGTTGAAGGCATCAGCAAGCTGCAGGCCGCAGACATCGCCTACGCCGAGGAGCTGGGCTACCGCATCAAGCTGCTGGGCATCACGCGCAAGCATGCCGCAGGGATTGAGCTGCGCGTGCACCCGACCTTGGTGCCGGCCAAGCGCCTGATCGCCAGCGTCGAAGGCGCCATGAACGCCGTGCTGATCAAGGGCGACGCCGTCGGTGCGACCCTGTACTACGGCCCGGGCGCCGGCAGCGAACCCACGGCCAGTGCGGTGATTGCCGATCTGGTGGATGTGACGCGCCTGTTCACCGCCGATCCGGAGCATCGCGTGCCTGCGCTGGCCTTCCAGCACGACGCGCTGGCGGCCACACCCATCCTGCCGATGAGCGAGGTCGAGACTGCCGCCTACATGCGCCTGCGGGTGGCCGACCAGGCCGGTGTGCTGGCCGACATCACCCGCATCCTGGCCGACAGCAACATCAGCATTGATGCCGTGCTGCAGAAGGAGGCGGCAGACGGTTCGAGCGAGACGGATCTGATCATCCTGACGCACCGCACCAAGGAGGGGGCGGTCAATGCTGCGATCGCGCGCATGGAGATGCTACGCAGCGTGAAGGGCAAGGTCGTGCGCATCCGTATGGAAGAGCTGGCCTAGCACCCCGCCGGGCTATTCGCAGTATCCATGCGGGTTTTCAGGCAGTTTGGCCTGAAGAGCCGCGCCAGAAGCGCGATTCACCTTTTTGGATCTTGAGTTCCATGCGTTACCTCTCCACCCGCGGCGCCCTTGCTGATGCGCCGCAAGGCTTCTCCGATTCGCTGCTCGGCGGGTTGGCGCCCGACGGCGGCCTGACCTGGCCCGTGCAGATGCCCCAGATCACGCCAGCCGAACTTGAAAGCTGGCGCCACCTGTCCTACGCCGAGCTGGCGTTTGCGGTGCTCTCCAAGTTCATCGACGACATCGAACCCGCCACGCTCAAGGCCCTGTGCGAGAAGACCTACACGCCGCAGGTCTACTGCAACACGCGGCCCGGTGAGCGAGCAGCCGACATCACGCCGCTGACGACCCTGGGCACGGAGCAGGGCGCGACGCTGTCCCTGCTGGCCCTGTCCAACGGGCCCACCCTGGCCTTCAAGGACATGGCCATGCAGCTGCTCGGCAATCTGTTCGAGCATGCGCTGGCCGCACGCGGCGAGCAGATCAATATCGTCGGTGCCACCAGCGGCGACACCGGGAGCGCGGCCGCGTACGCCCTGCGCGGCAAGCGCGGCGTGCGCGTGTTCATGCTGAGCCCGCATGGCCGCATGAGTCCGTTTCAGCAGGCACAGATGTTCAGCCTGCAGGACGCAAACATCTTCAACATCGCCATGCACGGCGTATTCGACGACTGCCAGGACGTGGTCAAGCGCGTCAACGAAGACCTGGTCTTCAAGAAGCAGTACCGGATCGGCGCGGTGAACAGCATCAACTTCGCGCGTGTCGTCGCTCAGGCGGTGTATTACTTCCGTGGCTGGTTCGCGGCGACGCAGCACCTGGTTCCCCCCGGCGGGCGGGGGGACGGAAGGGGGGTGCCCCAAACCAGCCAGCCGGAGTGTTCTGACGGGCCAGGAGCCTTGCCGCAAGTCAGTTTCTCGGTTCCGTCAGGAAACTTCGGTAATGTGCTCGCAGGCCACATCGCCCGCCGGATGGGTCTGCCGATCCGCAGGCTGGTGGTGGCCACCAATGAGAACCGCGTGCTGGATGAGTTCTTCCGCACCGGTGTGTACCGCGTGCGCAGGAGCGCCGAGACGCTCGAAACGTCCAGCCCGTCGATGGACATCTCCAAGGCTTCCAACTTCGAGCGCTTCGTGTTCGACCTGGTCGGGGGCGACGCCGCTCGCGTGCGCGAGCTCTTCGCCCAGGTCGAGCGCGGCGGCTTCGACCTCTCGGCCGATCCCGCGTTTCAGCGTATTGCCGAGTACGGCTTTGTGTCCGGCTGCAGCTCGCACACGCACCGGCTGGCGGTGATCCGTGATGTGGCGGGTCGCTACGGCGAGGTGATCGACCCGCATACGGCCGACGGCATCAAGGTGGCGCGTGAGTATCTGGAGCCCGGTGTGCCCATGGTGGTGCTGGAGACCGCGCAGCCGGTCAAGTTCGGTGCCACCATCGAGGCGGCGCTGCACCGCGCCGCGCCGCGGCCTGCGGCCTTCGAGGGCATCGAGCAACTCCCCAAGCGCTTTGAGGTCATGAACGCCGACGTGGCGGCCATGAAGGATTACATTGCGCGCCATGTCGGTTGAGCTCTCCAACGCTGCATCTCCCAAGCGCGCCCCGCAGGCCTTTCCACCGCTGACCCCGGTGGCCGAGGCGATCGAGCGTCTGCGCGCTGGCGCCACGGTGGTGGCCGCCGAGACGATCGACCTGATGCAGGCGGCCGGCCGTGTGCTGGCCGAGGACATCGTCGCGCCCATCAACGTACCGCCGCACGACAACTCCGCCATGGACGGTTATGTCCTGCGGCTGGACGACGCGCAAGCCTCGGCCACCCAGGGCAAGGTGCTGCCCATCAGCCAGCGCATCCCGGCCGGGCACTTTGGTACACCCATCGAGGCCGGTACCGCAGCGCGCATCTTCACCGGCGCCCCCGTTCCGGAGGGCGGCGAGCTGGTCGTGCCGCAGGAGCTGACCGAAGCGAGCGAGGCCGGCGTGCGCCTGCTGCAGCCCATGCAGGCCGGGCAGCACATCCGCCGCGCCGGCGAGGACATTGCGCAGGGCAGCGTGCTGGTGCCGGTGGGCACGCGCCTGTCGGCGGCGCATCTGGGGCTGATTGCCAGCGTGGGGCAGGGCAGCGTGAGCGTGCGCCGGCGCCTGCGGGTTGCGGTGTTCTCCACTGGCGACGAGCTGCGCATGCCCGGCGAGGCACTCGGCCCGGGCCAGATCTACAACTCCAACCGCTTCGTGCATACGGCGCTGCTCGCGCAGATGGGCCACGAGGTGACCGACCTGGGCATCGTGCGTGATTCGCTCGATGCCACGCGCGCCGCGCTGCGCGAGGCGGCGCAGGGCCACGACCTCATCATCACCTGCGGTGGCGTGAGCGTGGGCGAGGAAGACCATGTGAAGGCGGCGGTGCAGGCCGAGGGCGAACTCACGCTCTGGAGCCTGGCCATCAAGCCGGGCAAGCCGCTGGCGCACGGCCGCGTGCGCCGGGCCGATGGCAGCGCGGCGCAGTTCATCGGCCTGCCGGGCAACCCGGTGTCCAGCTTTGTCACGCTGCTGATCGTGGTCGCGCCCCTGTTCAAGGCCATGCTGGGCGAGACGCCGCGCGAGCATGCGCTGAACCTGCGCGCCGACTTCGCCTGGCCCAAGCCGGACAAGCGCCAGGAGTTCCTTCGCGTGCGCATGAACGCGGCTGGCGGGCTGGAGCTCTATCCCAACCAGGGCAGCGGTGTGCTGACCTCCTGCGCCTGGGCCGAAGGCTTGGTGGACAACCCCGGGGGCCGGGCGATTGCGCCGGACGACACTGTCCGTTTCCTGCCCCTGTCCGGGCTGATGGGACTCGTATGAAGATCAAGCTGCTGTTTTTCGCCCGCTTGCGCGAGCAGCTGGGCGTGGATGCCGAGGTGCTTGAACTGCCGCCGGGCGCATGGACGGTCGCCAGCCTGCGTACCCACCTGCGCAGCCGCGGCGCCGCCTGGGCCGAGGCCCTGGCCGAGGGCAAGGCCATCCGTGCGGCGGTGAACCAGCAGATGGCGCCAGCCGAAGCGGCAGTGCCCGATGGCGCCGAAGTGGCCTTCTTTCCGCCGGTGACGGGGGGGTGATGTTCACTAGGGTGCTGATCGGTCTGGTGGCAGTCGCTTTCGCGGTGCCCGCATGCGTTGCGGGCGCTGGCCAACCGACTGATCCCGAGCAGGTTCAGCTTGTGGCGGTTGAGCGTCCGGCGGGCTGGATGCAGCTTGTCGTGGTCAAACGTGCCTTCTCTCCAGCCACGGATGTGAATCAGATCGTTGAGTTCACCTGTAAACCCGAAAGCTTCGGCGGTTGCGGCGTCTCTCTGCGGACTTCGCGCAACGTAGATGATCTTCTCAGCGAGATCACAACGGAGTCACGGTGGTTGAGGGCGGGCGAGGTTTTTGTGCGCCAAGTGTCCCCTGATCGCCGTATCGAAGTCTGCACATTTGCAGATCCTGAAGTGCGTAGCTGCAGTTCGTGGACTCCGATGAGTCGGGGACCGTCAGCATGAGTGTCCGAGTCCAGTCCGAAGACTTCGACCTTGGTGCCGAGCTTG
>JAIXTA010000216.1 GCA_027484405.1 Burkholderiales bacterium | reverse complement strand
GCTTGCCCATGATGACGAGGGCGGGCTGTTCCTTCTCCACCAGCGCCTTGAGCAGCTTGGCGACTGCGAGGGGCTGCAGATCGGCGTCGGTCTCGACCAGGATGCCGCGGTCTGCGCCGATGGCCATGGCGGTGCGCAGGGTTTCCTGGCACTGCGTCACACCGCAGGACACGGCAATGATCTCGGTGGCCTTGCCGGCTTCCTTCAGGCGCACAGCCTCTTCAACGGCAATTTCGTCGAAGGGGTTCATGCTCATCTTGACGTTGGCGATGTCTACCCCGCTCTGGTCCGCCTTGACGCGAACCTTCACGTTGTAGTCCACCACGCGCTTGACCGGGACCAGGATCTTCATGCCGTGCAGCCTCGATGTGAAGAGTGAAAAGAAGATGTTGGAGTTCTGACTTTACGTATACGTAAACCGCTGGATTGTAGGGGTCCACGCCGTCTCGGACCCAAAATCTAGCACGACCGTTCTTTTTTGCTGCGCAGCACCAATCGAGAGATGCCTCCAACAACGCGCCGTGTGCGCATAGGTCGCGGCTTGGAACCGATCTCGATCACGCCAGTCATCGAGCAGACGCTTCCGGCCGACACGAAATGTCCAGTGCGCGCCGTAACAGGGTGTATCGCAGGTCAGCCCGTCATGCGCGGATGCCGTTAGAGCATCAAGGGCCGTCAAGCCGTCGCCGCCCTTCCACGAAGCGTCGAACTCCTCCTCAGACCGTCAAGCCAACTTACCGAGCCCGCCATCATGCTGCAACGCGCACTGCTCATCCTGACCCTGCTGTTCTTGAGTGTGCCGACCCACGCGTCGGATGCCGATGATCCTCCGGGTCGGGTAGGCCGCATCAGCGCCCTCGAGGGCAATGCATGGCTGACCGACAGCTCATCCCCCTCACGCTTTGCACCAACCCCCAACTGGCCCGTCACCACGGGCACTGCGCTCGAAACCGATGAAGACACGCGGACCGAGATCCGCGTGGGCTCCACGGTCTTCCGCTTCGGCCCGCGCAGCCGCGTGCTGTTCCAGACCCTGAATGACAACGTGATCCGCATCCGTCTGGATGCCGGCTCGATGAGCGCACGCTTCCGCAGCCCGGGCAAGGCCCGCGAGACCGTGGTGCTGACCCCGCAGGGCAACGTGGTGTTTGTCGACGAAGGCCGCTACCAGGTGACCGTCGAGCGCGACAACGACGTCGCCGTCACGGCCTTCCGCGGCATTGCCCGCATGGATGGGCGCAACCAGTCGCTCGCCATTGGCGGCAACCGCCGCGCCGAGTTCAGTGCAAGCGGCGGCGTGCGGCTCGAAGACGCCTGGCGCGATGACTTCGCACAGTGGGTCGCAGACCGCGACCGTCGTGACGACAGCCGCCCGCAGCCGCGCTATGTCTCCACCGAACTCACTGGCTGGGACACGCTCGAGGACAACGGCCGCTGGGAGACCACCGCTCAGTACGGCCCGGTCTGGTACCCCACCCGCGTCGAGGTCGGCTGGGCGCCGTTCCGCCAAGGCCGCTGGATCTGGTTGAACCCCTGGGGCTGGACCTGGGTGGACGCGGCGCCCTGGGGCTTTGCCGTGTCGCACTACGGTCGCTGGAACTACTTCGACGGCCGCTGGGGCTGGATCCCGGGCAGCTACGCGGCTACGCCCGTGTGGGCACCGGCGATGGTGGCCTTTGCCGGCGGCAACAGCCGCTTCTCCTGGAGCGTGTCCTTCGGCGGTCCGAGCGTGGCCTGGGTGCCGCTGGGCCCCAGCGAGGTCTATGTGCCCTGGTACAACGCGCGCCCCGCCTACTGGCAGTACGTGAACCGCCCGATCGTGAACAACGTGACGGTCGTGAACTACGTTTCCAACAACCCCAACAGCCAGGGCTATGTGAATACGAACATTCCGGGCGCGGTCACGGCCGCGTCTGCGGCCTCCACGTTCGCTCGCGGCGCAGCAGCCCAGCCCGTGGCTGTGAATGGCGTGCGCGGCCAGACCTTCACGGCCGTGGCCAACGCGGCCGAGGCGGCCGCTGCATTCAACAGCAACCGCATCATCATGCCCAGCGCCAATCCGGCCCCCCTGCCACCGGCTTCCCCTGCCGTGGCCGCTGCCGCCGCCGCAGCAGGTGTGGCGCGCCCTGCGCCCGCGGGCGTGGCAGGCAGTGCAGCTGCAGCTGCAGCGGCGGGCAGCTTCCCGCCTGCATCGGCTGGCCAGTCTGCAGTTCAGAATCCGAATGTGCGCCCGGGCTTTTCAGGCAACGCGGGTGCTGCCGGTGCTGCAGCAGCCGCAGCAGCCGGCGGGCGCCCAGTCACCAGCCCCCAGGATGGTGCGCCCAACGCCGGCCAGATTGCCCGCCCGGCGCCACCCATGATGCCCAACGAAGTCGCGCCGCGTCGCCCGGACAGCGCTGCCGCTGCCGCCGCGGCCGCCGCTGCGGGCAACGCCCCGGCGCAGCAAGTGCAGCAGCCGCAGCGCCAGCACTTCGACACGCGCGAAGACCGCCCCCGCGTCAGCTCGGGCCAGGTGGCGCCGCAGCAGCCGCAGATGGATGACATCCGCGCCCGCGAACCGCGCTACGCCGCCCAGGAAGCGGCCCGCCGCGCCGCGCAGCCCAGCGGGCCGCAGGTGCGCGATGTGCCCCGCGTTGAAGCGCCGCGGGCGGAGCAGCCCCGGCGCGAGATGCCGCGCCCCGAGGTCCGCGAACCCCGCAACGAGCCCCGTGCCGAGCCGCGCAGCGAACATCGCGCCGCCCAGGCCGCTCGTGAGGCCGCCCAGCGCGGCAACCGCGACTGAGCGTGCACATCGCCGCGCCCGCAAGCACACACCACAACACGATCCTCCTCCCCATGAACACACCCCACATCAGCGCCCTCTCCCCGGTCAGCCCGCGCCCGCCCTCCAAGCACCCGAGACGCTCGCGCGCCGCACTGCTGGCTGCCGCTGTCGCCGCAGCGGCCGGCCTGTCAGCCTGCGGCGGCGGATCTGATGCCGTGGTGCTGGCGCCGACCGACCCCGCCAGCTTCACCGACCAGATCGCACTGCGCGCCACGGCCGCGTCCACCGCGGGGGGTCCGATGACCCTGCTCATTCCAGCCACCACGGCGCTGGACGCCCTCTCCGGCGTGACCTCGGTCGGCCCCTTCCGCACCCAGACCCTGAACATCTCGAGCGCCTGCACCAACGCCGGCGGCCAGCTGCAGTACAGCGCGCAGGACGCCGACAACTCCGGCACCTTCACCCAGGGTGATCTGGTGAGCCTGACCTTCACCAACTGCGGCCAGTCGGGCGATGGCGTGAGCCTGATCCTGAACGGCTCGATCGACATGACGGTGACGGTCACGCGCCCTGGCGCCGATGTGATCAGCACCATCGGCTTTTCGCCGCGCAACCTGTCTGCCACGCTCAATGGCGTGGCAGGCACCTACTCGGGGCAGCTGGGCATCGAGAACCGCTTTGTGGGCGGCAACCTCAACAGCACGCCGGTGATTGCCTATGTGAGCCCGGGGCTGGAAGTCGGTTTTGCCGGCGGCCAGCGCGTGGACCGCATCAGCAATGTGCGCTGGGCCTACCAGGAGTCGGCCAGCGCCGTGAGCCTGTCGCCCGCCCAGACCATCACCCTGCTGAGCAACGGCGCCACGACCACCTTCTCGGCCAGCACGATCCGCCAGCTGGTGTTTCGGCGCAGCAGCACGCCGGCGCTCGATGGCGTGCTGATCGACGGTCGGATCGACTACCTGACCGCGCGCGACTACATGCGCTCGGTCACCAGCGCCGACAACCAGCTGCAGATCAGCATCGACTTCGCCGACAACGGCAACTTCGACCGCATCCTGAACATCAGCGCACCGCAGCTGCTCAACAGCTGGAACTAGCCCGCCGCCCAGCTGCTGAGGCCGGCGCAACCGTCGCCGCTCGGCCGGGCCGGTGCGCTGCGCCAGCCCGCTTCGGCCGGATGGCGTACACAGCGCATCTCAGGAATCGAAAAATCACCTGATCCCTGCTTTCCGCTTGTCTGGTGCGGATCTTCAGGCGGTGACGTTTTTCGTTCATTTGAAAATCGGCCTGTTTCGGACCTGATTTTCAACGTTCATTTGAAAATCAGGCCGTCCCGGGGGCCTTCGGAGGCATCTTGCCGGCCAAAAAGCCGCCGATGCCTGCGCGCGCTGCCGGCTGCTGCATGCCGCAGGCCATGCTGGCACCGGCCATCTGGTAGGCCGCGGCAGTGCCGGCCTCCAGTTGCCGGTAGAACAGACGCTTGCCTGCAGCCAGCGCGCCGCCGTCCTTGGCGATGATCGCCGCCACCTTCGCGGCGACGCATGTGTCCAGCTCGGCGGCCGGTAGCGCAGCGTTGATCAGCCCGAGCTGCTCGGCACGCTGCGCGCTGATGAATTCGCCGGTCAGCAGCATCTCCAGCGCCGCCTTGCGCCCCACGTTGCGCGACAGCGCCACGGCCGGCGTGGCGCAGAACAGCCCGAGCTGGATACCCGACACCGCAAAGCGCGCGCTGTCGCTCGCATAGGCCAGATCGCAGGCCGCCACGAGCTGGCAGCCCGCCGCCGTGGCCACGCCCTGCACCACCGCCACCACCGGCTGCGGCTGCTGCTGGATGCGCAGCATCAGCCGGCTGCAGCGGGCAAACAGCTCGCGATGCTGGGCCGCATCCTCCAAGGCCATCATCTCGGCCAGGTCGTGCCCGGCACAGAAGGCCCGACCGGCGCCGCGCAGCACGACCACGCGGCATGTGGCGTCTTGCGCCAGCTGGCCGAGCGCGGCATCCAGCGCGTCAAGCATGGCTGCAGACAAGGCATTGAGCCGGGCGGGCGCATTGAGCGTGAGCGTGGTGCAGCCGCCTGCGTCATCTTCGCGCAGCACCAGCGCGGCAGGCGTGGCAGGCGTGGCAGGCGTGGCAGGGGTAGCAGGGGTGGCAAGGGGATCAGACGGCATGGGGGCTCCTCGATGGGCCGTTGAGCGTAGCGCCGGCAGGCCCGGGCAAACCCGCACCGCCACCCGCGCCAGCCCGAAACCGGTCGCAATCTGCGGTTAACTCGCAGTTTGACCGTCTGCAACCCGGGCGGCCCGGCCCCAGCCTCGGCCATACCCAGAACAACACACACCGCCATGAGCGAATCCTCCGAAGTCTCCGTCGGCCCCATGCTGGCCGCCACCACCGCCTCACTCGAGAAGGTCATCATCGGCAAGCCCGAGCAGATCCGCCTGGCGCAGATCTGCCTGCTGGCCGGCGGCCACCTGCTGATCGAGGACCGCCCGGGTGTGGGCAAGACCACCCTGGCACTGGCCATGGCCCGCGTGCTGGGGCTGGAATTCCGCCGCATCCAGTTCACCAGCGACCTGCTGCCGGCCGACATCATCGGCAGCACGATCTACTCGCGCGAGAACGAGCACTTCGTCTTCCGCCCCGGCCCGGTCTTCACCAACCTGCTGCTGGCCGACGAGATCAACCGGGCGTCCTCCAAGACGCAAAGTGCCCTGCTGGAAGCCATGGAAGAGCGCACCATTTCGGTGGACGGCCGCAGCGAGCGCCTGCCCGAGCCCTTCTTCGTGGTGGCCACGCAGAACCCGCTGTCGCAGATCGGCACCTTTGCGCTGCCGGAGTCGCAGCTTGACCGCTTTCTCATGCGCATCAGCCTGGGCCTGCCCGGCCGCCTGGCCGAGCGCGAGCTGCTCGCCGGCACCGACCGCCGCGACCTGCTCAAGACCCTGCCCGCCGTCTTCAGCCCGCCGGCGCTGCTGGCCGCGCAGAAGGTCGCGCGCAGCGCCCATGTGAGCGACAAGCTGCTCGACTATGTGCAGCAGCTGGTCGAACGCACCCGGACCGACCCGCACCTGGCCGACGGCCTGTCGCCGCGCGGCGCACTCGCCCTGCTGGCCTGTGCCCGCGCCGCCGCCGTGATGCGCAACCGCATGCATGTGCTGCCGGAAGATGTGCAGCAGGTCTTCGTGGCCGTGGCCGGGCACCGCCTGGTGCCGCGCGCAGCCGACCAGGGCGTGGCGCACGATCATTCCGCGGGCGCGCAGATTGCCGAGCGCATCCTGCGCGAGACCGCCATCATCAACGTCTGAACGGCGGCGCCCCCATGCAAGCCGCGCAGCAAGGCGCACCCGTGGCCGCGCAAGACGGCGCGATCGGCAGGCTTCGCGCCCGAATCACGGCCCGCGCGCAGGCCTGGGCGTGGCGCAACGAAAAGCCGGCGCGCGAGCCCGTGCAGCTGCACCGCCGCCGCGTGTACATCCTGCCCACCGGCGCCGGCCTACTGTTTGCCGCCGTGCTGGTGTGCATGCTGGTCGGCTCGATCAACTATCAGCTCGGTCTGGGCTACCTGTTCACCTTCCTGGTGGGCGCGGTGGGTGTGGTGGCCATGCACCGCACGCACGACAACCTGCTGGGCCTGTCGATCGACTGCAGCGAGACCCGCCCTGCGCATGCAGGCGGGGATGCCGGCTTCGTGCTGCGGCTGAGCAACCCGCACCGGCACACGCGCGCCGGCTTGCGGATCTCGCTCGATGGCCAGGTGCTGGCAGAGGATGTGCACCTGCAGCCGGGCGAAAGCCGCGACCTGCTGATCACCCTGCCGGCGCCGCGCCGCGGCTGGCTGGCGGCACCGCGCCTGCGCATCGACACCGTGTTTCCGCTGGGCATGTTCCGCGCGTGGTCGTACTACTGGACCGCCCAGCGCGCGCTGGTCTATCCAGCGCTCTCAGCCACCGCGGCGCCGCCCGGCGGCCTGGGCAAGGGTGCGGGCGCCTCGCGCAGCGGCTCGGGCCAGGACGCGTTCTCCCACGTCACGCCCTATCAGGCGGGCGAGGATGTGCGCCGCCTGCACTGGCGCGCCTTCGCGCGCGACCAGCTGGCCCTGCGCGTGCATGAAGGCGAAGCCGGCGAGGAAAACGTCTTTCGCCTGGACAGCCTGCTGCCCGACGTGCCGCTGGAAGAGGCGCTTTCGCGCCTGGCCACGGCGGTAGTGCGCTCCGACCAGCGCCGTGCGCGCTTTGCGCTCGTGCTGGGCAGCGAGACGCCGGTGATGTCCTCCGGCGAGGCGCACCGCCATGCCTGCCTGGCGCGCCTGGCCACCTACGGCTTGAGCTCGTACGGCCTGGACCCGGCCGATGCCGCCACGGAGCGGCGCGCATGAGCACTGTGACCACACGCAGCGTGGGCGCCGGCCGCTTCAGCCGCATCCTGTCGGGTGCCGATGCGCTCGCCCGCGAGCAGCGCAACGCCCTGGTGCTGCTGGCCGGCTGCCTGTGCACCCTGCTGCCGCACCTGTGGTTCCTGCCGACCTGGATCGGCGCGCTTGCGCTCGGTCTGCTGGCGCTGCGCGGCGGGCTCACGCTGGCCAACCGGCCGCCCCTGCCCAAATGGCCGCTGTTTGGGCTGGCCGGCGTGGCGGCCTGGGGCATCTGGACCCAATTCGGCACGCTGATCGGCCGCGAGGCGGGTGTGGCCTCGTTGGTGCTCCTCACCGGCGCCAAGCTGCTGGAGATGCGGGCGCGGCGCGACCTGTTCGTGACCGTGTTCCTGTGCTTCTTCCTGCTGTTTACGCAGTTTCTGTATGGCCAGACGATCCCGATCTTCCTGCTGGGTCTCGTGGCGGTGGTGGTGCTGGTATTTGCGCTCACGCTGTTTCATGCCGGCAGCCTGCCGGTGCGCTCGCTGCGCCTGAGCCTGACCGACTCCTTCAAGATGCTTCTGATTGCCGCGCCGCTGGCGCTGGTGGTGTTCTATCTGTTCCCGCGCGCCGCCTCGCCGCTCTGGGGCGTGCCGCAGGCGGGGCAGCAGGCGCGCACCGGACTGTCCGACAGCATGTCGCCCGGCGACGTGACGCGTCTGGCGCAGAACGACGCGGTGGTCATGCGCGTGGAGTTTCCCGGCCGCATCCCGCCCAATGCGCAGCGCTACTTCCGTGGCCCGGTGCTCACAAACTTTGATGGCCGCACCTGGCGGCCGGACACCTCGTTTCGCGCCATGCGGCCGATTGCGCCGCCCGCACCCGGTGAGGGCGTGACGCCCCTGGCGCAGACCATCACCCTGGAGCCGCAGCAGACGCCCTGGCTGTTTGCGCTGGAACATCCGGTGACGCTGCCGGACATCGCCGTGCGCAGCCTGTCGTTGTCGGGTGATGGCCTGATCTTCACCGGCCAGCCCATGAACGAGCGAGTGCGCTACACCGTCAGCTCCGATGCGAGCGGTGTCTGGCAGCCCGGCGACAACCTCGACACCAATGGCGTGCTGCGCCAGCGCTTCACCAGCCTGCCGGCGGGCTTCAATCCGCGCAGCATGGAATGGGCCCTGGCGCTGCGCAACCGCCTGGGCATCGATCTGGCCGACCCGCAGCCCTTCATCAACGCCATCCTGGGCCAGATCCGCGAGCAGCCCTACCGCTACACCCTGGAGCCGCCCGCACTGGGCCGCAACTCGGTGGACGAATTCTTCTTCGACACCCGCGCCGGCTTCTGTGAGCACTATGCCCAGGCCTTCGTGGTGCTGATGCGCGCGCTCGACTTCCCGGCGCGCGTGGTCACCGGCTATCAGGGCGGCGAGGTGAACCCGGTGGACGGCGTGCTGCTGGTGCGCCAGCGCGACGCCCATGCCTGGGCCGAGGTCTGGTTTGCCGGCCGCGGCTGGGTGCGCGTGGACCCGACCGCCGCTGTGGCCCCCTCGCGTGTGGAGTCCGGCTTCGGCAGCGTGTTCCCGGAGCGCGTCGGCGGCGCGCTGGGTGGCCTGAAGACGCCGGACTGGTTCAACCGCCTGCGCAACTGGGCCGATGCGCTCGACACCGCCTGGAGCATCTGGGTGGTGAACTACGGCGGCCAGACCCAGCGCGATCTGCTCGGCAAGCTCGGCATCGAAGACCTGGACTGGCAGAAGATCCTGCTCTGGCTGCTGGGCCTGGGCACGGCCGCCATGACGCTGATCTGGTGGCTCACGCGCCCGCGCCTGCCCAAGCCCGACGAGGCCACCCGCCTGATGCGCACCCTGCGCAGCACCTTCGAGCGCGAAGGCCTGGCGCCCGAGCCGGCCGAGCCGCTCTCGATCTGGCGCAAGCGCGTGAGCGGCCAGCTCGACGCCCGCCGCCTGGCCCTGCTGGACCGCACCCTCGCCGCCATCGAGCGTGCCTTGTACGCGCCCTTGAGTGCCGCCGAGCAGGGTGCCGCCTACCGCGAGGCGCAGGTGGGGCTGCGCAGCCTGGCCCGCAAGCCGCGCTGAGCGGTCCACGCGCCGACACGGCGTTCCAATGGGCGAACCGGCGGGCAGGATGCGCAAAGCTGGCACACTGCGGGCATTGATCGTCGCGCGCTGAGGCCACCCGCATGTGGGCCGTCTCAGCGCCCTGAACCACTCATCGCCCACGCAGTCCATGAATCGCAGACACTTCCTCGGCCGCAGCGCCGCCCTCACCGCCAGTCTCGGCAGTCTCGCCTTGCCCGCCTGGGCGCAGGGCACCTCGGTGGCTGCACCCGTCATCCCGCCTGCGACGCCCGCCAACGGCAGCGGCTTTGCTCCCTACACCGGACGCGCAGAAGTGCAGGCCTGGGCCGAGGCCTTTGCGCAGAGCAGCGGCTGGGGCATGGACCGCATCCTGGGTGTGCTCGGTACGGCGCAGAGCAATGACACGGTGATCCGTCTGATGCAGCCGGCGCCCACGGGCTTCAAGCGCAGCTGGAAGGTTTATCGCAGCCGCTTCGTAGAGCCGATTCGCATCCGCGCGGCCCTGAAGTTCTGGGAAGAAAACGCCCGCTGGCTCGACCAGGCGCGCGAGCGCTTTGGCGTGCCGCCGGAGATGGTGGTGGGCATCTTCGGCGTGGAGACGATCTTCGGGCGCGACATGGGAAGCTTCCGCGTGCTCGATGTGCTCATGACCCTGTCATTCGACTATCTGCGCCGCGCCGAGCTCTACCGAAGCGAGCTGGGCCAGTACCTGCTGCTGTGCGACGAGAATGGCCTGACCCACGGCACCTACCAGGGTTCGTTTGCCGCAGCCATTGGCATCCCGCAGTTCATCCCGAGCTCGATCCGGCGCTTTGCCGTGGACCTTGACGGCGACGGCCGCATCGACCTGCGCGCCAGCCCGGCGGACGCCATCGGCTCGGTGGCGCGCTACCTGAGCGATCACGGCTGGCAGGCCGATCAACCCATCAGCGTGGCGGTGCGCGTGAGCAGCAGCGCCGAGCAGATCAAGCAGATGCTTGACGCCGGCCCCCTGCCCGGCTTCACGCTGGAGCAGCTGACCGCGCGCGGCGTGCAGCCGATCGACCCGGTGCCGGATGAGACCCGCTTTCTGCTGGTGGACCTGCCCACGGGCGACGAGGTGCCGGAGTACCGCGTGGGCACGCCGAACTTCTACGCCATCACCCGCTACAACCGCTCCTTCTTCTACGCAGCGGCCGTCCACGATTTGGCCACTGCGGTGCGCGCGGCGCGCAAGCCGGCCTGAGCTTGCCCGCCGGCGGCGGACCCGCCTGCGCGTGCCGATTCGGCAATTGCGTACCGGCGGCCGGCCCTGCGCGGCTGGATTGATCCGCCATGAACTCCATCATTTTTTGGCCGATAATGATATTTTTTATGAGTTCATTGATGCCAGTATCGCGCTTCTGAAGCGGCTTTTAAGCTATTTTCTCTGATCCATCAACTAGGCCGAAAATGTAGTTTTATGCTCCGGCTTCAAGTCGACGCCGACCTCGACGTCCTGGCCAGCTGTGTCATGGGCGTGACATCGCAGCGCACCAAACTGTTGCTAAACATTCACAACAGATGGGTTCAGCACCATGTCGCACCTCCTCCCGCGGCTCTCCCTCACGCTGGCGCTCGCCGCCGCCGGCTTCTTCAACCCTGGCATCCTCCCGGTTGCTCAAGCGCAGGGCGAAGCGCGGCCGACCGTCCGCGTCGGCATCGTCACTGATCGCACGGGCGCCTTTGCCGAGTACAGCCGCGACTTCTTTGCCGGCGCCAAGACCTGGTTTGACGAGGCCAACGCGCGCCGCCTGCTCGGCAGCCGGCGCATCGAGGTCGTGCAGCGCGCCACCACCGGCACCGATGCCAACGCCACACTGACGGCTGCCCGCGCCATGCTGGCCGAAGACCGCCCCGCCCTGCTCTTCGGCCTGCCGGGCGACGCCGCCGTCACCGCCCTGTGCACCGACGCGCAGCTGCAAAAGAGCGGCCTGCCGATCGTCAGCCCGCTGGCGGGCATTGACGCCCCCGCCGGCTGCAATGTGCAGTTCTCGCGCGCCAGCTATGCCCAGGAATTTGCCGGCGCGATCCGCCAGCTGCGCAACATGGGTGTGAGCCGCTTCGCGCTGGTCACGCCGGCCGACGTGGCCCCCGCGCTGCGCGACACCCTGCGCCAGCAGCTCACTCAGACCGCCGGCAGCAACGTGCCGCTGGTGGTGTGGCCTGCGGGTACAGCGAGCTCTGCGCGCGGCGCGGCGCTCAATCAGGTCCAGGCCAGCGGCGCGCAGGCCGTTTTTGTGCTGGCCGACAGTCTGGAATACGGCGAGATCTACAACGCCGTCACCGAGCGCCAGCCCGGCACGCTCGTGGTCGGCCCCTCGCTAGTGAACCCGGTCACGCTGTCAGGCCTGTTCCCCACGCCGCGCCTGCAGGGTGCGGTGCTGTCCCAGGCCGTGCCCGACCCCACGCGCGGGTCCCTGGCCGTGGTGCGCGAGTTCCGCCAGCTGTTCGGTAAATACTTCGCCGAGGCGCCCACCCACGCCGCACTCGAAGGCTTCATCGCCGCCCGCCTGGTGGTCGAACGCCTGCGCACCGGCGGCGATGTGCCCGACGCGCTTTCGCGCGGCACGGCCACCAAGGTCATCGATGTGGGCGGCATGAGCTTCGACTACACCCGCTTCCCGGCGCGCGGCACCGAGTTCGCCGATCTGGCGATGATGCGCAAGGATGGGTCGCTGGCGCAGTAGGCCTTGCCAGCGGCAGCGGCGGGCTCAGACGTACCACCGCACAATCGGCTCCGCCACACACACCGGCTTGCCCGCGCCCTCGGCTTCGATGGTCACCTCGAACTTGAGCTGGGCGCCCTGCGTGGCGGGTGGCAGTGCGGGCACGAGGTTCAGTTCCAGCAGCTTGAAGTGGGCGCGGATGCGCTTGCCCACCGGCAGCGGCGCCGGGAAGCGCACGCGGTCCAGGCCGTAGTTCACGCCGAGCTTGAGCTCGTCCATCGGAAAGCTCTCCTCAAAGAACATCGGGATCATGGAGAGCGTGAGAAAGCCGTGCGCCACGGCGCTGCCGAAGGGCCCAGCCGCAGCGCGCTCCGGATGCACGTGGATCCACTGCCGGTCTTCGGTAGCCTCGGCAAAGGCATTGACGCGCGCCTGGTCAATCTCAAACCAGTCGCTGACAACCAGGGTGTGGCCCAGGCGCGCGGCCAGCGTGGCGAACTCGATGACCGCGGCGCGGCCGGAGGCAGGTGCGTCATGCCGTTGGGGGCTGGGGCGTGCGTGAAGCTCGGTCATGGACGAAGTGAGGCAGAAAGCGCTGCGGGCGTCAGCAGCGTGAAGGGATGCATGGCATAACATTAGCCGAGCAAAACATCAGGGTTGCGACAGCGCGGGCGCTGCACATCGTGTGCAAGGGCCCGGTGCAACGCCAGGCGATCAACGGCGCCAACCCTCCCGAGCAGCGGCCACGCTGCCGGCCAAGGAGACCTTCGCACACGCATGAAACGCGGCTTCTACACCATCATGGCCGCGCAGTTCTTCAGCTCCCTGGCTGACAACGCGCTGTTCATCGCTGCCATTGCCCTCATCATGCAGCTTCAGGGCCCCGCCTGGATGACCCCCATGGTCAAGTGGGTGTTCGCGCTGTCGTATGTGCTGCTGGCGGCTTTCGTGGGCGCGTACGCCGACTCCAAGCCCAAGGGTACGGTGATGTTCCAGACCAATCTGGTCAAGATCGCCGGCTGCGCGCTGATGTTCTTCTATGACGCCTTTGGCATGACCGGCCTGCAGGGCGAATACGTGGTGTTTCTGGCCTATGCACTGGTGGGCGTAGGCGCTGCGGCCTATTCGCCGGCCAAGTACGGCATCCTGACCGAGCTGCTGCCGCCCGAGGATCTGGTCAAGGGCAACGGCTGGATCGAGGCGCTCACCGTGCTGTCGATCATCTTCGGCACGGTGCTGGGTGGCGTGCTGATCAGCCCCAAGATCTCCGCCATGTTGCTGGCCGTGGACCTGCCGCTGATCGACACCGGCATCGACACCCCGCCCGAGGCGGCCATCTGCGTGATCATGGTGCTGTACGGCATCGCCGCCGCGTTCAACCTCGCCATTCCCGACACCGGCGCGCGCTATCCGCAGCAGCAGCGCAACCCGGTCAAGCTCGTGAACGAATTTGCGCATTGCGTGCGCACGCTCTGGAAGGACAAGCTGGGCCAGATCTCGCTGGCCGTGACCACGCTGTTCTGGGGTGCGGGCGCCACGCTGCAGCTGATCGTGATCGAGTGGGGCCGCCAGCATCTGGGGCTCCCGCTGAATCAGGCGAGCATCCTGATGGGCGTGGCGGCACTCGGCACGATCGTGGGTGCCGTGATCGCCGGCAAGTTCGTCACGCTCAAGCGGGCGCTGACGGTGCTGCCGGTGGGCGTGGCGATGGGCCTGGTGGTCATGCTCATGCCCCTGGCGCACAACATGCCGTTCGTCTATGTGCTGCTGATCGTGGTGGGCGGCCTGGGCGGCTTCTTCGTCGTGCCCATGAATGCGCTGCTGCAGCACCGCGGCCATGTGCTGCTCTCGGCCGGGCATTCGATTGCGGTGCAGAACTTCAATGAACAGCTCAACATCCTGGTGATGGTGGCGGCCTATTCCCTGCTGCTGGGCCTGGGCCTGCACGTGAACACGATCATTGTGGTCTACGGCCTGCTGGTGGCCGGCCTGATGCTGGCCATCATGGCCTGGAACCGCGCCAACCATCGTGCTGATCCGAACCTGGATCGGCTGATCGGCTCGGAGAAGCACCACTGAGTGCAGATCAGGGACGAAAGATCAATTTCGGCCCTGAATTGAACACCCTGCTGAATGTCACTTGTCGCGCATCAGGCAAGCGACAAGCCGATATTGACCTGCTGAATAACAGTCAATATCGGCCAGACTTGGGCTGGTACGGCCCGCTTAAACGGGATCGCCCGCCAGATCGTGCTCGTCGGCGCTGTGGATGCGCACCGAGATGATGTCGCCCACGCGGTACTTGCGGCTGGGGCGGTCGGGCGGCGCAATGTGCACCACGCCGTCAATCTCCGGCGCATCGGCAAAGCTGCGGCCCATGCCACCCTGCGCCGTGGCCTGATCCACCAGCACCTTGAGCGTGCGGCCCACGAAGCGCTGCAGCCGCGCAGCCGAGATGCGCGCCTGGGTGTCCATGAAGCGCGCGCGGCGCTCCTCGCGCAGGGCCTGAGGCACCATGCCTTCGATGCTGTTGGCCGTGGCGCCTTCCACCTCGCTGTAGGCAAAGCAGCCCACGCGGTCGAGTTGCGCCTCCTCCAGGAAGTCCAGGAGGTGCTGGAACTCGGCCTCGGTCTCGCCCGGAAAGCCGGCGATGAAGGTGGAGCGGATGGTCAGTTCCGGGCAGATCTCGCGCCAGCGGCGGATGCGCTCGATGTTCTTCTCGCCGCTTGCGGGCCGCTTCATGCGCTTGAGCACGTCCGGGTGGCTGTGCTGGAAGGGCACGTCCAGGTACGGAAGAATCTTTCCTTCGGCCATCAGCGGCAGCACCTCGTCCACGTGGGGGTAGGGGTAGACATAGTGCAGGCGCACCCAGACGCCGAGCTTGGACAACT
>JAIXTA010000146.1 GCA_027484405.1 Burkholderiales bacterium | reverse complement strand
TGAAGCCGATGCTGGCGGTGCAGCTGGCGGCCGGCGCGAGGTTCAGGCCGGCGCTGCAGCTGCCGCCGGCCACGTTGAAGTCGGCGGCATGCGTGCCGGTGATGCGCGGCGCATCCAGCGTCACGGCCACAGGACCCGTGTTGGCCACGGTGATCTGCTGCGCAGCGGCTGCCGTGTTCACCGGGCTGGCGGCAAAGCTCAGGCTGCCCGGTGCGGCGCCGATGCTGGCGCTGCCGGCGGCCACGCCCGTGCCGCTCAGGGCGATGGGTGCGGGCGCGGCGGGCAGATTGCTGGTCAGGCTCAAGCTGCCGCTGGCGGCGCCGGCTGCAGCGGGGCTGAAGCCCAGGGTCAGCGTGCAGCTGGCGGCCGGTGCCACGCTGGCGCCGGTGCAGGTATTGGCGCTGACCGTGAAGGCCGGGCTCGAGATCGTCACGCCGGTGATGCTCAGGGCCGCCGTACCGCTGTTGGTCAGCGTCAGGGTCTGGGTGGCCGAGCTCTGGCCCACGAGCACCGAGCCGAAGTTCAGGCTCGCGCTGCTGGCGCTCAGGGCGGGCTGCGTGGGCGTGGCGCCCGTGCCTGCGAGGCTCAGGTTCACCGTGCCTTGCGAGGCGTTGGAGGCGATCTGCACGCTCGCGCTGCGAGCGCCTGCGGCCGTGGGCGTGAAGCCGATCACGAGCGTGCAGGTGCCGGTGCCGGCCGCCAGGCTGCTGCCGTTGGTACAGGTGCCGGCGCGCGAGAACTCGGCCGCCTGCGCGCCGGTGAGCGTGATGCTGCTGATGACCAGCGCCGCCTGGCCGGGGTTGCCCACGGTGACGGTCTGGGTGGCCGCGCTCTGGCCGATGACGGTGCTGGCAAAGCTCAGGCTCGCGCTGCTCAGGGAGATGGCGGCCTGGGCCGTGGCCGAGCCGCTGCCGGACAGGCTCACGCTGGCCGGGCTGGCCGGCGCATTGCTGCTGATCTGCAGGCTGGCGCTGGCGGCGCTGGCCGCACTCGGGGCAAAGCTCACGTCAATGCGGCAGCTGGCAGCTGCAGCCAGCGGCGTGCCCACGGCGCAGGTGCTGCTGGGTGCGATGCTGAACAGCGTGGCGTTCGTGCCCGTGATGCTCAGGCTGGAGAAGTTCAGTGCGGCATTGCCGGTGTTGGTGGCGGTCAGGCTCAGGGTGCTGGTGCTGCCGGTCTGCACGCTGCCGAAGTTCAGCGCCGTGCTGCCCAGGCTCAGTGCGGGCGCAGGGCTGGTGGCGGTGCCGCTCAGGGCCATGCTGGCGGGCGAGCCGGCGGCGTTGGACGAGATGCTGACCGCGCCGGTGCGCGTGCCTGCCACCGTCGGGCGGAAGCTCACGCCCAGCCTGCAGCTGCCGCCGGCGGCAATGGCGCTGTTCACCACGCAGGTGGTGCCGGCCGTGGCGATGAAGTCGCTCGGGCTGTAGACCACGCTGGACAGGGTCAGCGCGGCATTGCCGGTGTTGGTGAGCGTGAGCAGCTGCTCGGCCGAGGTGGCGCCGACTGCGGTGCTCGCGAAGCTCAGCGGCCCGCCCGTGACCGACAGGGCCGGGGCGCTGGCGGCCGTGGTGGTGGCGCTCATGCTGATGATGGTGCTGCCGCCGGTGGCGTTGTGGTTGAGCACCAGCGAGCCGGCCACATTCGCGGCAGCGCTCGCACTCAGGTAGTTCACGTTGATCCGGCAGTTCGCGCCCGCCGCCACGCTGCCGCCGGCGCGGCAGGTGCTGTTGACCGTGTCCAGGCTGTAACCGGTGCCCGTGACCGTGATCGCCGACAGCGTCAGGCTGCCGGCACCGGTGTTGCTGACCGTGACCGCGCCGGTGAGCGTGGTGCCGGCGCTGCCGCTGAAGCTCAGCGCGGTCGGGCTGACGCTGATGACCGGCGTGGTCGAGACGTTCGGGTTGGCGATGTAGGCCGCAATGTCCGCCAGGTCCTGGTTGCTGATGACTGACATGAAGCCCATGCCGCCCTTGTTGCCGGTGATGGCCGATTTGATGCCCGCCGGCGTGGTGCCCTTGCCGTTGAAGCCGGTGGTCGGCCGGGCCGCGCTGCCGTGGCAGCCCAGGCAGCTGCCGGAGGTGCCGCCGTTGGTATAGGTCTGGGCGTACTTGCTGGCGCCGGCCACGGCGTCGCCCGGTGGATAGGTCTGGGCCTGGGCGGTGACGGTGACCGCCATGGCGGTCAATGAGAGGAGGAATCTGAGCGCTGCCGGAATCATGCGAGGCCCCTTGAAGGCTGTGGATGGCTCACCTTGCGTTGAGGTCGGCGCATCCGGGTTATTCCGGGTCACTGCTTGCCGGAATCTTATTGCGGGAAAATTTCCCGCGTTGTTCAATTATGGGTAGCGGACGCAGCCACAGGCAAGCGAGCGCGGTGTAACCACATGAAAAATTGCATCGATATCAATACTTTGCGCGATCGTCTGACCGATGTTGTTCGGTCGGCATCGTCGCGGCTGACGGGTGGCTGATGCCCCCCTCATGGCAGACTGCCCGCGATGGCCGCCCCTGACCGCGCTTCGCCCGAAGACCTCGCCGCCGCCCTGCGCGAGGTGCTGCAGCCGCTGGCGCGTCTAGCGGTGCATCACGGTGTGCTGCTGCCGGACTTCGTCGAGCAGCTCAAGCAGGCCTACTTCGAGGCGGCACGGCAGGCCGCCGCCGATGCGGGCGTGCCCGCCACAGACACCGCCGTGGCCCTGGCCAGCGGCCTGCACCGCAAGGATGTGCGCCGCCTGCGCGAGGCCGAGCACGCGGGCCTGAGCCCGCAACCCGTCACCACCCGCGCTTCGGCGGTGGTCACGCGCTGGCTGTCCGATCCCGCCTACCAGGACGCGGACGGCAAGCCGCGTCCGCTTGCCCGCAGCCGTGCCGACGGTGCATCCGGATTCGCGGATCTGGTCGAGTCCCTCACCCGCGACGTCCGCCCCGCGGCGCTGCTCGAGGAGTTGCGCCGGCTTGATCTGGTGCAGATCGACGCCGAGACCGACACCATCCGCTTGAGTGTGGACGCCTTCCTGCCCGCGGCCAGCAGCCCGGAGGCCCTGTACTGGGCCAAGGAAAGCCTGCGCGACCACGCCAACGCCAGCCTGCACAACCTGCTGGGCCGCGGCCCGCGTCTGCTCGACCAGAGCGCCCAGGCGACCCTGCTGACCGAGACCGACGTGCAAGAGCTGCTTACGCTTTTGCGCGGCGACTGGCGGCAGGTGCTTTCAAACTTCGCCCAGGCGGCCGGCGCGCGTGAAGCGCAATTCAAGGCCGCCGCACAAGCCACCGAACAACCGGTACCGCCCCAGCGTCTGCGCGTGGGCATGTACGTCTACGCAGAACCTGCACCGCCGCCGGTGCAGCCCAAGGAGTCCGAGTCATGAGTCGCCATCGCAGCATCTGGGGATGGGTTGTGTCTGTGCTTGCGGTGACCGGCGTGGCGCTCGTGGCGTCCTGCGGCCAGGAGCCCACCCAGGTGGCCGAGATCACCTCGGGCGGCACCGGGACGCGCATCGACAGCGTCGGCGCCATCAACGGCTTCGGCAGCGTGATCGTCTCGGGCCAGCGCTACGACACCACCGCCACCAGCATTCGCGTGGATGGCATGAGCATGGCCCTCGCGGACTTGCGCCTGGGCATGGTGGCCGGCGTGGAAGGCCGCAGCCTGAGCACCGGCTTGGTGGCCGACCGGCTCGAGGTGCTGACCCTGGCGCGCGGCACCGTCGAGCTGCTGGGCATGAACAGCCTGCGCGTGAATGCCATGAACCTCAGTACCGACGCCAGCACGGCCTACGGTGGCGGTCTGAGCGGTCTTGCCGGTCTGGTGGCGGGCGACTTCGTGCAGGTCTGGGGCTTTGCCGCGCCGGGCAGCGCTTGGCGCGTCACGCGGGTGGAAAAGCTCGCGGCGGCCCCCACCAGCCTGATTGCCACGGGCGCCGTCAGTGCCCTGGGTGCAGGCGGCTTCCAGCTCGGCGGTCTGGCGGTGCAGGCCAGCAGCGATCAGCTCGCCGGTCTGAGCAACGGCCAGCCGGTGCAGGTGCGCGGCACAGCCACGGCGGGCGGGCTGCTGGCCACCGCGGTGCGCAGCCTGCAGGCCACCGGCAGCGCGGAGGGCATCCGCCTGGAGGTGGAAGGCCTGATCACCGCCGCCGCGGGTGCCGGGCGCTGGCAAGTCGGCACGCAGATCATTGACGTGAGCAGGGCCACCTTGAGCCCGGCAGGCACGGTGCTGGCGGTGGGTACGCGGATCGAGGCCCGCGGCACGCGCAGCAACGGCGTGCTGATTGCAAGCACCGTCAGCGTGGAAGACGCCGAGACCCCGGGCGAGGCGGAACTGGTGGGCCAGATCAGCCGATTCACGAGCTTGGCGGATTTCGTGGTTCGCGGCGTGAGCATTGATGGCCGCAGCGCGCGCATCACCAATGGCACCGCGGCCGATCTCGCCGTGGGTGTGAACGTGGCCGTGCATGGCCGCGTGAACGGCGCCACCGTGATCGCCAACGAGATCGAGATCAAGCGCTGACCCCTCGTTCCGGCATGGCCCGGACGGCCGTTGCCATGGCGCATCGTTCCGAGCGTGAACGCGCGCGCGAAGTCGTAAACGATGTCGTGTGTTTTTGACAGTCTGTCGAACGCTTGCAGCATGTCGCGCGAACAATCAGCCGATTTTGTCGAGGCGGGTTGCCGCATGGCGCAGGACAATGCACGCACAGCGCATAGGGTCACCCCGCAGTTCAGGCCCGAATCGCGATAGTGTTTTGACACAGAACAGTGTCAAGCATCGTGACCAGCGCATGATGCGCGCAGGGAGGGACCATGGACACACGGGCAGACCAGCCACGGCACGCCACCGGCCAGACGCGCAGCACGGACCACGGTTGTACGCAATGCCCCGTGCGCAGCCGCTGCGTCATGGGTGCCGTACCCGCGCATCTGCTCGTGCCTCTTGAGGCCGAGCTCGTGCGGCGCGTGGCGGTGCGGCGCGGGGAGCTGGCGGTGCATCCGGGGCAGCCCTTCGAGGCGCTGCGCGTGGTGCGCACCGGCACGCTCAAGGTCTCGCAGAGCACACCCTCGGGGCGCGAGCATGTCTCGGACTTCATCATGCCCGGTGACCTGATCGGCGTGGATGCGATCGTCAGCGCGGAGCATCTGGCGCAGGTGCAGGCGCTCGATGATGCGCAGGTCTGCGTGCTGCCCTTTGCCAAGCTGGAGCGCGTCTGTGCCGAGCATCCGCAGGTGCAGCGCAGCCTGCACCGTGCCATTGGCGCGCAGATCGCGCGCGAGCAGGGCATGCTGCAGCTGCTGCAACGCAGTGCCGCCACGCAGCGCATCGCCGCCTTCCTGCTGGGCTGGGGCCTGCGCATGCAGGCGCGCGGCTTCTCGCGGGATGAGTTCCAGCTGCGCATCACGCAGCGCGCCCTGGCCACCTTTCTCAACCTGCGGCCGGAAACCCTCAACCGTGCGCTGCACAGCCTGCAGAAGGCCGGCTTGCTGAACTTCAGCGCCCAGCAGGTCCTGATCCACGACCGCGACGCGCTGTTGCGGCTGATCGATGATGACGAGGCCGCCGCCCGCCTGGTCGGCTGATCGGGCCGACCCAGCCGCACGGGCCCGATGGGTCCGGGGCGTGTCGCGGGTCATGTCGATGATGAACGGCCTGCCGTCTGATGTGGCCGTGCGGCGAACCGCGGGCACGACACCCGCCCCGGCGGGCGCGGCATGCTGAACGCCTCGGGCCCGGCGCAGGATGCACCGCCGGCGGGCGATGCCGCGCACTGCCGGCGCGCCATGCGATCGGTGCTGGAGGCGCAGATCATTCCGCGCCTGCTCGCCGCGCACGGCCTGGGTCACGGCAAGCAAGGCGCGCAAGGGGCGCAAGGGGCGGCGGGGCAGGGCGCTGCCGCGGCGGAGCAGCCCAGCACCCTGGCCGTGGGCGCCGCGCATGCAGGCATCGGCCCGGCCGACATTGAAACCCTGGCCCGCGCCTGCGCCGGCGCAGACGCGGAGCGCGCCCGCGCCCAGGTGGCGGCGTTCCGGGCGCAGGGGCTGCCCACCGAAGCCCTGTTCCTCGCGCTCATCGGGCCTGCGGCACGCTGGCTCGGTGCCGCCTGGGAGGACGACCGACTCGGCTTTTCGGACGTCACGGTGGGCCTGACGCTGCTGCATGAGCTGGTACAGGACCTCGCCGGCGAGCCCGCGCCCGGGCCACCGCCTGCGGGCGAGCGGCGCATCCTGCTGGCCTGTGCGCCTGGCTCGCAGCATGTGCTCGGTCTGGCGATCGTGGCCGAACTCTTTGCACGCGAGGGCTGGACCGTCGTACTCGAGCCGGGCGCCACGGCGCAGGATCTGTGTGCCGCGCTGCAGGCCGACGCCTTCGACGTGCTCGGGCTGTCGGTTGCGCTGGACAGCCCGCTCGCGGCCATCGGCCGGCGGATCGGCCGGCTGCGGGAGGCATCGCGCAACCCGCGGTGCGCGGTGCTGCTGGGCGGCCCGGTGTTCGCGCGCCGCCCCCTGGCACCCGAAGCCGTGGGTGCCGATGCGATCTCGGCCGACGCGCACGCCTGCATTCGCGTTGCCGCAGCCCTGGTGGCCGAGCGGGCGGCGCAGCGCTGAGGCGCGTACCGCACGCCAGCTGCTGCAGGGCGTGCTTCTTTCCAACGGTTCTGCGTGTCTGGCGGTGAGCGCGCGGATTCGGCCCGCAGGGCTCGGCGCCGCCGGAACGGCGAGCATCTGCCAGCGCGAGCATCCCGGAATATCTGGAAACCTGTTGCGCGGGTCACGTTGCGTGCTCCGGTGCTCGCCATACGACGTGTACTGGCTGCGCTCCTCGCACGCAACTGGGCCCCCTCGCTACGGCTTCGAGAAGCTCCCCAAGGCCTTCTCGCTTGTCCCATGCGGCTTCCCAGCCATTTTGGTCTGGAGAGCCGCACCAGAAGCCAATCTCACTTTTGGCACTTTTGGGCGGGGTGGTGGTGCTCAGCGTCCCGGAACGGACTCATTTGCGTAAACAGCAACAATCGATGCGATAGACAATTAGGGAACTAATTGTTAGCTTGCTAACCATATACACAACGGCAGCCGCAACGCGGCGCCATTGGCTGACCTGAAAGCCCCCCATGAGCACCGAACCCAGCCTGATCTATCCGGAACCCAGCGAGCGCGTGCTGCTAATGGACACCACGGCGCGCCAGCTCTTTGCGCTCACCCGCGAGTGGCGCCGGGTGCTGGGCGAGCGCCTCGCGCCGCACGGCATGAACGAGGCCTCCTGGCGGCTGCTGCTGCATCTCGATTTTCTCGGCGGCTCAGTCGCCCAGACCCGCCTGGCGGAGCAGATGGGCATCGAGACGCCGACCCTGGTTCGCCTGCTCGATCGCATGGTGCGCGACGGCTGGGTGCTGCGCCGTGCGCACGAACACGACCGGCGCATCAACCTGGTCGAGCCCACGGAGCGCGGCCGCGCCATCATGCAGCAGGTCTCGGCCGAGGCCGCGTCCCTGCGCGTGACCGTGTTTGCCGGGCTGGACGACCGCCAGCTCGCCGCGCTGGCCGGTGCACTGGACACGCTGCACGAGGCGCTGCAAGCACCGGCGTCGCGCGTGACCCAGGCCCTGCCCGACCGCGCCGCAGGACTCGACTCACCGCGGGCTTCAGCGCCGCCCGACCCGCCGAGCAGGCCGGCCGGCGCATCGGCCCCCAGCTAGGCGACCGCGCAGCCGCACCCTGCAAGCGCGACCGCCTTTCCACACATCACTCTTCACATCGAGCCGCATCATGGACGCCCTGCACACCCCCTCGCACGCCGCCACCGCCCGTTCCTGGATCAAGCGCCGCGGCCCCTGGCTGCTGCTGCCTGCTGCCGCCCTGGGCTGGCTGGCCTGGCACACGCTGACGCCGGCCGCCCAGACCGACAAGCCGGGTGCGCCCGGTGCATCCGCACCCGCCGTGGCCGTGGGCACCGTGCAGGCCCGCAAGGCGCCCTTTGACGTGCTGCTGCAGGCCACCGGCAATGTGAGCGCCGTGGAAAGCGTGGATCTGCGGGCGCAGACCACCAGCACCGTGCAGCGCGTGCACGTCAAGGAAGGCGATGTGGTGCAGGCCGGCCAGCTGCTCTTCACGCTCGATGACCGCGCAGACCGCGCCAATCTCGATAAGGCCCGCGCCCAGATGGCGCGCGACCAGGCCCAGCTCGCCGATGCGCAGCGCCAGCTCGACCGCAGCCGCGAGCTCGTGGCCAAGGGCTTCCTGTCGCAAAGCGCGGTGGACACCAGCCTCTCGCAGATGCAGTCCCTGCAGGCTGCCGTGCAGGCCGATCAGGCTGCCGTGCGCGCGGCCGAAGTGCAGCTGAGCTATGACACCGTGCGCGCACCCATCAGCGGGCGCATCGGCGCCATCAATACCCAGGCCGGCACGCTGGTGCTGGCCAACGCTGGTGCCACACCCATGCTCACCATCACCCGCATGAACCCGGTGACCGTGAGCTTCACCATCCCCGAGGCGCAGCTGCAGCGCGTGCTGGCCAGTCGCCGCGCCGGTGCGGTGAGCGTCAGCGCGCAGGCCGCCGGCAGTGCGCAGGCGGTGCAGGGCACCCTGGTCTTCATCGACAACGCGGTGGATACCACCGTGGGTGGCGTGCGCGCCAAGGCCCAGTTCAGCAACGACGATCAGCGTCTGTGGCCCGGCCAGTCGGCACGCGTGCAGGTGCGCGTGGACACCCTGGCCGATGCAGTGCAGCTGCCCCTGGCCGCGCTCATCAACACTGCGGATGGCATGCAGGTCTATGTGGTCAGCGAAGGTACGGCCCAGCTGCGCAAGGTGGCGGTGCAGGCCCAGACCGAACTGACGGCAGCCGTCAGCGGCCTGAAGGGCGACGAGACTGTGGTCGTCGAAGGCAAGCAGAACCTGCGGCCGGGCAGCAAGGTGCGCGTGGCGGCGGCCGATGGCGCTACCAAGCCGGCCGGGAAGGGTGACAGCAAGGGTGACGGCAAGGCGCCCGCAAAGCCCGCGGAACCCGCCAAGGCCGAGGCCACCCCGCCCGGCGCGGGCACGGCCTGAACGGAGCGCGCACCATGAACGTCTCCGAACTCTCCATCCGCCGCCCGGTGATGGTGGTGCTGCTGTCGATCGCCCTGGTGATTGCCGGCATCTTTGCCTACAGCCGCATTCCGGTGGCCGCGCTGCCCAGCTTCAACACGCCGGTGATCACGGTGTCGGCCTCGCTGCCCGGTGCTGCGCCAGACACCATGGCCTCATCCGTGGCGCTGCCGCTGGAAAAGCAGTTCTCCACCATCGACGGCATCAAGCTCATCAGCTCGGTCAACACCCTGGGCAGCACGCAGATCACACTCGAGTTCGTGCCGAGCCGCGACATTGATGCCGCCGCCGTGGATGTGCAGGCCGCCCTCTTGCGCGCCCAGCGCGCACTGCCTGCGGCCATGACGCAGCTGCCCTCCTACCGCAAGGTCAACCCGGCCGATGCGCCCGTGCTGCTGATGGCGATGACCTCGCCCTCGATGCCGATGTCGGACCTCAATGACTATGCCGAGAATCTGGTCGCCCCGGCCCTGTCCACCGTGGAGGGCGTGGCCCAGGTCAACATCTTCGGCCAGCGCCGCTATGCCGTGCGGGTACGCGTCAATCCCGATGCGCTGAGTGCCCGCAACCTGAGCATCGACGAAGTGGCCGCCGCACTGCGCGCCGCCAATGACAACGCGCCGGTCGGCATCCTCGATGGCCAGCAGCAGACCCTGACCCTGCAGGCCAACGACCAGCTGCGCAATGCCGCGCAGTGGCAGGAGGTCATCGTCGCCAGCCGCAACGGCCAGCCGGTGCGCCTGAAGGAGGTGGCGCAGGTGCTCGACAGCTTCGAGAACATCCGCACCGCCGGCAGCTACAACGGCGAGCGCGCCATCGTGCTGGCCGTGCAGCGCCAGCCCAATGCCAACACCGTGCAGGTGGTCGATGGCATCCTGAAGATGCTGCCCGGCTTCAAGGCGCAGATGCCTGCATCGATCAACATCACGCCGGTCAACGACCGCTCGATCTCCATCCGCGAGGCCCTGCACGACGTGAACCTCACCCTGGCGCTCACGGTGCTGCTGGTGGTGCTGGTGATCTGGCTGTTCCTCAAGCGCGCCGCGGCCACCTTCATTCCGGCGGCCACGATCCCGATCTCCCTGATCGGCGCACTGTCGCTGTTCTACGCCCTGGGCTACAGCCTGAACAATGTCTCGCTGCTGGGCATCACCTTGGCTGTGGGCCTGGTCGTGGACGACGCCATCGTGGTGCTGGAGAACATCGCACGCCACATCGAGGAGGGCATGGAACCGCTCAAGGCGGCGCTGCAGGGTGCGCGCGAGGTGGGCTTCACCATCATCTCGATCTCCCTGTCCCTGGTGGCGGTGTTCATTCCCATCTTCTTCATGCCGGGCACGATCGGCCTGCTGTTCCATGAGTTTGCGGTGGTGGTGGGTCTGTCCATCCTGGTGTCGGCGGCGGTCTCGCTCACGCTGGTGCCCATGCTGGCCAGCCGCATCCTGCGCGCCGACAACCTGCATGCCCAGCGGCAGGACCCCTGGGTGCTGCGCCAGTTCGAGCGCGGCTTCACGGCAGTGCAGTCGGCCTACGCGCGCAGCCTGGACTGGGCGCTGGCGCACCGCCGCACCGTGGCTGCCGTGGCCCTCGGCAGCTTTGCACTCACGGCCCTGCTGTTCTGGGTCATCCCCAAGGGCTTCTTTCCCGAGGAGGATGTGGGCCAGATCCAGGTCAGCACCGAAGCTGGCGAAGACGTGTCCTTCCTGCGCATGGTGGAGCTGCAGGACCAGGTGGCCAATGCCCTGCGCGCCGACCCGAACATCAAGGACATGACCTCCTTCATCGGCGGCGGTGCGGGCGCCGGCAACACCGGCCGCATGTTCATCGTGTTGAAAGCCCGGGGCGAGCGTCCGCCCATGGCCAAGGTGCTTGAAGGCCTGCGCGCCCGGGCGCGCACCGTGCCCGGCATCGCGGTCTATCTGCGGCCGGTGCAGAACCTGCAGCTCGGCGGCCGCCAGAGCAAGGCGCGCTACCAGTTCACGCTGCAGAGCGTGAGTGCCGATTCGCTCAATGACTGGGCCAACAAGCTGCAGGACGTGCTGCGCAACGACCCGAAGTTCCGCGACGTCACCAGCGACAGCCAGAACCGCGGCCTGCAGGCCAGCCTGCGCATCGACGAGGCGCGCGCCGCCGTGCTCGGCGTGAACATGGCCGATCTGCGCAGTGCGCTCTACAGCGCCTTCGGCGATCGGCAGGTGTCCACCATCTACACGTCGTCGAGCAGCTACCAGGTCATCCTCGAGGCCGATGACGCCTACCGCCAGTACACCGACGCGCTGACCCGCATTGCCCTGCGCAGCAAGACCGGCGCGCTGGTGCCGCTGTCCGCCTTTGCCACGGTCGAGCGCACGGTGGGCCCCACGGCCGTGAACCACCAGGGCCAGCTGCAGGCCATCACCCTGTCCTTCAACCTCGCGCCCAACGTGCCGCTGGGCGACGCGACCAAGCGCATCGACGAGGCCGTGCGCCAGATCCAGCTGCCTGCCAGCGTGATCACCAGCTACGGCGGTGATGCAGCCGTGTTCCAGGAGAGCCAGGGTGGCCAGGCCGTGCTGCTGGTGGCTGCACTCTTCGTGATCTATGTGCTGCTGGGTGTGCTCTACGAGAGCTACATCCACCCCATCACCATCCTCGCGGGCCTGCCCTCGGCCGCGGTGGGGGCGCTGCTGGCACTCAAGCTCTTTGGCATGGAGCTGACGCTGATCGCCACCATCGGC
>JAIXTA010000101.1 GCA_027484405.1 Burkholderiales bacterium | reverse complement strand
AAGCGCTTCTCCAGACCAAAGTGGCTGAAAACGCCCGCCAGACAAGCGATCGCGTGAGTTTCTGAACCGCGTCCAATGCGGGAGCTGACCGACTTTGTCCACCCAAAGCAAGCGTCCTCCAATGGTGGACAAGCGATTTTTGTGGACAACCGGGTTGAGCTGGACTAGATTTGTCCACCAGAAAACAGATGTCCACAAACGGTGGACGGCATCAAAGCGATGGACAACATCCTGCACACTGAGCTTCAGCTTCTAAGTACCGCACTCGATGTGCTGCGCGGATATGGCGTGATCGTGGAGTGGCTGACCGCTGCGTACCCGCCGGCGGGTACGCGGCAACCCGACGCGATGTTTCAGCTCAATGGCCAGCGCTATCAGGTGGAGGTCAAGCGCTCCGTGACGCCAAGCAGTCTCGGTGCAGTCGCGCATCAGGTGCAAGACGCGCAGGTGCCGGTGCTGCTGGTGGCTGACTACATCACCCCGCCCGTGGCGGATACCTTGCGCGCGCAAGGGCTGGCCTTTGTCGACGCGGCGGGCAACGCGTACGTGCAGCAGCCGGGCCTGCTGGTGTGGGTCAAAGGCCAGAAACCGCAGCACACGGCCTCGGCCAAGGCGCCTACCGGGCGCGCGTTCCAGGCTAGCGGCTTGTCGGTGCTGTTCACCTTGCTGTGCAACCCGGCATGGCTGAACCTGCCCTACCGCGACATCGCCCAGCGCGCCGGTGTGGCCCACGGCACGGTGGGCTGGGTGATGGCGGAGCTGCAGGCGCTTGGCCACGTGGGCGAGGTTCATGGCCGCCGCGCGTGGGTGCACCGGGAGCGTCTGCTCAAGCTCTGGGCGGAGTTCTATCCGCGCGTGCTGCGGCCCAAGCTGCTGCTCGGGCGGTATCAGGCGGAAACGCTCAGCTGGTGGAGCGAGCTGGACCCTGCGGCCTACGGCGCGGTCCTGGGGGGCGAAGCTGCAGGTGGTCGCCTGACGGGCTACCTGCGCCCTGGCACGGTCACGTTCTACGCAGACAAGATCAACCCGCGCTTGCTGCTGGATCTTCGGCTGCGCCAGGACGATGCCGGAAACGTGCAGATCTACAAGCGGTTCTGGCACTTCGATGTGCCCCCGCAGCTTGCCGCCGCTGAGACCGACGCGCCGCCACAGCTGGCCCCCGCCCTGCTGGTGTACGCAGACCTGATGGCCAGCGGCGAAGGACGCAGCATGGAAACGGCGCGGCTTGTGTACGACGAGCAGCTGGCCCCGGGGGCTTCATGAGGATTGACCTAAGCACCGAACCGGAGCTGGAGTGGCTGGCGCAGTTGCTGGCCGATGTGAAACGCGCTGCGCCCGCGCTGGAGGTGATTCTAGTGGGCGCCATGGCGCGCGACCTCCTGCTGCACTACGCACACAGCGTCTCCATACAACGCGTTACCCACGACGTGGACTTTGCAATGGCTGCGGCCGATTGGCCGGCATTTCACGCTGCCAAGCAGGCATTGATCGGCAGCGGTCTGTTTGTGGCGCACCGGCATGCAGCCCACAAGCTGCAACACAGCCGCCACGGCTGGATCGACCTGATTCCCTTTGGCGCCCTGGAAACCGCTGACGGAACGATCGCCTGGCCGCCTGCGGGCGATGAAGTTATGGAGATTCTGGGCTACCGCGAAGCCGCGCATACGGCGGTCACGATCCTTCTGCCGAATGGCATTCATGCAAAGACCGTCGCGCTGCCCATGCTGGCCGTACTCAAGGTGCTCGCATGGAATGAGCGCCATCTGCAGGCGCCCACCAAAGACGCCTTCGATCTGGCCGTGATCCTGCGTCACCACCTGCCCGCCGGCAATGCAGAACGCTTGTACGCAGAACATGCCCACCTGCTGGACGCGCCGGACTTTGACATGGACACCGCCAGCGCTTGGCTCACCGGCCATGACGCGCGGCAGCTCATCGAGCAATCCAGCACGCGCACCCCCCAATTGATCGGTCGCCTGAACAAGATTCTGGAAGCTGAAACGCATCCTGACAGCAGCGCGCAACTGGCCTTGACCATGCACCCCGTGCGCACCAACCAGGCCGTGCGCTGGCTCGCCGCATTCCACGCAGGCCTCAACGGCCAACCCACACCATGAAACACGAAGCCGCCCCCCTGCCCCAACTCCTCGCCACCCACCGCTCCATCCGCAGCTTCAAGCCGCAGCCCATCGACGCTGATCTCATCACCGAGGTGCTGGGCGAGGCGGTGGCGGGTGGGTCGTCCTCGGGCAACCTGAACAGCTTTTCGATGGTGCTGACGCAGGACGAGGCGCGCAAGAGGCGGCTGTATGCGCTGCACTTCGAGCAGGAGATGGTGCTGCAGGCGCCGCTGGTGGTGACGTTCTGCGCGGACTTTCACCGCACGCGCCGCTGGCTCAAGCGCCGCGGTGCGCGCGACAACTTCAACAACCTCATCGGCTGGCACGTGGCTGCGTTCGACGCCATGATCGTGGCGCAAAATGCCTGCCTCGGGTTCGAGGCGCGCGGCCTGGGCATCTGCTACATGGGCACGACTCTGCATTCCATGCAGGCGATTGCGGACTTTCTCGAACTGCCACCGACGTGCCTGCCGGTGACGAGCATCGTGGTCGGCCACCCCGCGGAAGACCCACCCAAGCGCGACCGGCTGCCGCTGCAAGCGTTCATCCACCACGAGCGCTATCAGGACCCGACCGACGCGGAGCTGGACGCGATCTATGCCGACCGCGAGGTGAAGGGCTGGGCGCGCTACATGAGCATGCCGCGCCTGAAGGCCCTGGCCGAGCAGGAAGGCATCACCAGCCTGGCGCAGTTCTATACCAGCAAGGTGAAGTACGACCCGGACACCTTTGCCAAGGACAGCGCCGCGCTGCGCGAGACGCTGAAGGCGCGAGGCTTCCTGCAAGATTGACGGGCGCAGGGCTCCAGCGCCCGGTCTCGCTTGTCTGGTGCGGGTTTCCAGGCCATTTGGTCTGGAAAAGCGGATGAAATGGTGCTTCTCCACGCAAAACCCAGCATTCAAGCCCATCTTCAAAGCAAACAGCCTGAAAACCCGCATGGATACAGCGAGAAGGCCTTCAGAACAGCCCGCCAGATAACTCCACGGCAACAGCGCCTCAAGCCGCCTGCCGCGGGCCGATAAACCGGGCATGAGCCCCCTCGCCTCCAACACGGCTGTCACCGCCCTCTCCGGCCTGAACGCCGCCAACCTGCGCATGGCCGCCAGTGCCAACAACGTGGCCAACATGAATACGCCCGGCTACCGGCGGCAGGGTGTCGAGCAGGCGGCCCTGCCATCCGGAGGCGTCTCGGCCACCGTCACGCAGGCGGCCGAACCCGGCGTGGAACTCACCGAAGAGGTCGTGGAGCAGAAGATGGCGCTCTACAGCTTCAAGGCCAACGTGCTGGTGCTGCAGACGCAGGACCAAATGCAGCGCGCGCTGCTGGGTTCGCGGGTGGACGAGCGGGTGTAGCGCGGTTTGCGCCGCACCTGCCACGCCGCCCAGCGCAGGCGCTGACACAGCCGCAAATTCGGCAACCCGGAGCAGGGAACGTCTAGAAACCGATTGCGCAGGACAATTTGCGCGCTCCCGAGCGCTGCAAACTCGTCGCCGTACGACTCGTACTGTCTGCGCTCTTCACCTGCAACTTGGCCCCCTCGCTACGGTTTCTAGACGTTCCCCGCAGGCTTCTCGCTTGCTCCATGCGCCTTTCGCGGCGATTTGCCCTGAAGAAGCGCACCCGTGCTGGATCTGCGTTTCACGATCGGGCTCCAGCGGCACCCGCCGCCAAAGGCGCGCAAAGAAAAAGGGACTGAGGCGTCCCCCAGTCCCTTTCCTTCCCGATCAACGTCAAGCTGTGCCGCCGATCAAGACCTGCATCCTGCGAGCGCTTGGCTCATCTGCGTGACGCGCACGCACCTGCTCACAGGAAATTGATGCGAAACACCGCCGTGGTGCCGCTGGTTTCGTTGGCCACCACGAGCAGCGGCGTGCCGGTGGGCGAGCTGCTGGCCGGGATGATGGCCAGGCCCTCGGGGCCGCGGTCGCCGCTGGCGGGGCTGGTCACGGGCTGGGCCAGATCACGGGTATTGATATAGGTGACGAACGCCGGCGCGCGCGGGTTGGAGAGGTCGTAGACCATCACGCCGCCAATGCGCTCCAGGCCGATGAAGGCGTAGTTCTTGGTGCCGAAGCGCGCCACGATCACGCCCTCGGGCTCGGGGCCCTTGTTGTCGCTGCGGTCGTCGAAGGTGTTGTTGTCGTTGCTGGCGTTGAAGTTGGCCGGGAACAGCGCGGCGGTGCGGCGCTCGAGCTCGTCGCCGCTGTCATGGACCTGCTGCCCGGTGGCAGACCACACGGAAAAGCTGCGGCTGCCAAAGGCGTAGAGCGCATCAAAGGGCGCGGTGCCGCTGGCGCGGCCCAGGGTGTTGGTCACCTGCAGGCGGCCCAGGCGGTCTGCGGTGTTGCAGGGGCCGCCGCACAGGGCGTTGTTGAGCAGCGCAGGGGCCAGCGTGAGCGTGGACACGCGCGCTTCTTCGTTGAAGCCGGTGTAGGCGCGGGCGTCGCCTTCGTTGGCGGTGATGAGGAAGGTCTCGCCGTTCACATTGAAGCTGGCAATGGCATCGGGCTGATACATGCCGAACACCGGCCAGGGCTGGATGTTGATGCGGCCGGTGTTGCTCGGACCATCGCGATCGCTGGCATCGATGCCGTTGCCGGCCACGCCATGGTTCTTGTAGCCCAGGGGCACCACCTGCCCCACCGTGGCGGACGGGATGTCCACCAGCGCCAGGGCATTGTTCTCCTGCAGCGTGACCCAGGCGGTGCGGCCGTCGGCGCTGACGGTGATGTATTCGGGCTCCAGATCCTGCGCCACCGTTGCATTGGGTCCGAAGATGCGCACACCGGCCGCGCGCAGTTCTGCAGCGCGGGCGTTGAAGGCCGCAAAGCCGGCAGTGCGCACCGTGGGCGCAAAGGGGTTGCTCACGTCGATGATGCTGATCGAGCCTTCGGGGTCGATCGTGTAGGCATCGTTCGGCTCACCCTCATTGGCCACCAGAAGGGTCTTGCCGTCCGGCGAGAAGGTCAGCATGTCGGGCAGCGCGCCCACCGTAATCGGGTCGCCGATGCGCTGCAGGTTGGCCGCGTTGAAGAGCTGCACCGTGCCGTTGTCGGTCTTCACCGGCGCTTCCACGGCCAGCGCGACGATGCCGCCGAAGGCGCTCACGCTGTTCACCGGGCCGCCCAGGGTGGCGGCGGCAATCTCGCCCACCTTTTGCGGCGCTGCGGGGTTGGACAGGCTCAGCACGTCCACGCTGCCGGCGGCGCCGTTCACCACGAACAGGCGGCGGGTGGTGGCGTCCCAGGCCGGGATCTCCGCGCCGCCCACGCCGGTGGTAGGCGCGGCATAGCGGCCCAGGAAGCTCAGCGACAGGCTGTTGGGCGTGGGCTCAGCCGCCACGGGCGGCGTGCTGCTGGTCGCACCGCCACCGCCGCAGCCGGCGGCCACCAGCAGGCTCGTGAATGCACATAGCGCCGCCAGCGCAGAAGCCAGGCGCGCACGCGGCGCGGGCTTGGTCATGGTCATCAAAGGCTCCCTGAAAGCGTGGTGGTGCATCGCGGTGATGCACGTCGAGATCTGTTCTTGTGGATCAGGCGGCGCATTCGCCGAGGGATGGCCCCCGAGCCGCCGCGGAAAACACGGCATTTCAGGCAGGGCGCATGACGCTTCAGTGACCGGACGGTGTCAGTTCAGTCGCAGGCGGGGCATCGCAAACCCGAGAGCGCACCGGCGTTGTCACGGGTCTGACAGCATGCGTTCACGCGCGCTTTGCACAGTGCGCCAAAGATGGGCGCATGGACCGAACCCCTGCCCCCCTGCTGGCCCCCGTCACCTCTGGCAATGCCGCCGCACCGCTGTCTGATCAGCGCGCCGCCGAGCTGCTGGACCACGCCGTCTTCGGCCACCGCGAAGGCGAGCCCGGTGGCTCGGCCGCCGCCCGGCCCGGCCTGCTGGACCGCTGGTTTGCCAGCTGGTTCAAGCAGCTGGTCTACACGCAGATCTGGGAAGACCCGCGCATTGACCGCGAGGTGCTGGAGATCCAGCCCGGCCATCGCGTGCTGACGCTGGCCTCCGGGGGCTGCAACGCGCTTTCGTATCTGTTGGATCACCCGGCCGAGGTCATTGCGCTGGACCTGAATCACAACCACCTGGCCCTGGTGGCGCTCAAGCAGGCGGCCGCCCGTGCATTGCCGGATGCTGCGCAGTACCAGCGCTTCTTTGCCGGTGCGGCCGATGACATGAACGTGGCGCTGTTTGACGAGCTGATTGCGCCACAGCTCTCGCCCGAGGTGCGGGCCTACTGGAACCAGCGCGACGCGCTGGGCCGTCGGCGCATCGGCTGGTTTGCGCGCGGCTTCTACACGCAAGGCCTGCTGGGCCGCTTTGTGCGCGCCGCCCGCCTCTTTGCCCGTCTGCATGGCGTGCGCCTCTCGGACTGGGCCGAGCAGCGCACCGAGTTCGAGCAGGCCACCTGGTTTGACAGCCAGGTGGCGCCGATCTTCGACACCCGCTTTGCGCGCTGGGTCTGCAGCTCGCCGCTGATTGTCTACAACCTGGGCATTCCGCCCGCGCAGTACCTGGCGCTGTGCAACGGCCGGCCCGAGACCATGGCCGAGGTGCTCAAGGCCCGCGCCCGCCAGCTGGCCACCGTCAGTGCGCGCGAGGACAACTACTTTGCCTGGCAGGCCTTCACGGGCGGCTATGCCTGGCAGCGCCTGCAGCAGCGCGCCGCCACCGCCGGGCATGAAGGCCCGCTGCCGCCCTATCTGCAGCGCGCGCACTTTGAAACCCTGCGCGCCAATGCCCACCGCCTGAAGCTCAAGCACGACAACGTGCTCGACCATCTGGCTGCAGAGGCCTCGGCCAGCCTGGACCGCTATGTGCTGCTGGATGCGCAGGACTGGATGAGCGCCGCGCAGCTCACGCGCCTGTGGACGCAGATCACCCGCACGGCGCGGCCCGGTGCACGCGTGATCTTCCGCACCGCCGGCACCACATCGCCGCTGCCTGATGCCCTGCCGCCCGAACTGCTCGCGGCCTGGGAGCGCATCGAATCGGCCAGTGCACTGAATGCCGAAGACCGCTCCGGCATCTACGGCGGCTTCTTTGCCTACACGCTGCGCCAGGTGCGCGGCTGAAGATCGCACACCATGGATCGCACGCCATGAGCCCGCCGGTCGTCACGCACCCGCTGCCTGCGCCGCCTGTCGGTTCAGGCAGTACAGGCAGCTCCGGCAGCCCGGCACGGCCGCCCCAGGCCGCAGCCGTGAGCACGCAGGCACTGGCGAGCTGGGTGCGCAATGCCGATGCCGAACTCTGCTTCACCCAGGGCCTGCCCTGCATCGTGCCGCAGCGCCCGGCGCAGGTGCCGCTGGCGCAGCGCAGCTGGGTGAGCTGCCTGTGGTCGGCCTCGGTGGGCTATGCGGTGGATGAATGGGCCGGCCGTGCGCCGGAGCGCATGGGTGCGCTGCGCCTGGCGGCCGGCTACACGGCGCTGCATGGTCTGGCCCAGCTTGCCTGGCTGGGGCCCTGGGCGCGCGCGGTGCAGCTCGGCAGCCTGCCGCTGTCCACCACCCTGCGCAGCCGCAGCCAGCGCGACACCCTGCGCCGCAGCGCCGACACGCTGCGCGCGCAGTGGCCGCGGCAGCCCGTGGCCGTGCGCAATATCGACGCGGCCGATGAAGACCTGCGCATCACCCTGCAAGCCCAGGGCTTCACGGCCTTGCCGGCGCGGGTGGTGTATTGGCTGGATGCACCGCGCGCTGCGCGCGCCTCGCACACCAAGCGCGACCTGGGCCTGCTGCGCAAGGGCGGGCTGATCGAGTTGCCGGACGCTGCGTTCGACAGCGCCGCGCTGATCGACCAGGCGCTGGCGCTCTACACGCAGGTCTATCGCGCCAAGCACGGCCCGCGCAACCCGGACTACACCGCACACTTCCTGCGCTGGGCGCGCGCGGCCGGTGTGCTGCAGTTGGTGGGCTTGGCGCAGCCCGAGGCCGGCGGCGAACTGCGGCTCGTGGCCTTTGCCGCCCTGCACCGCGCGGGCGATGTGCTCTCCGTGCCCCTGTTGGGTTATGACACCACGGCCGATGCGCGCCAGGGCCTGTACCGCCAGCTCGTGGCCTGGCTGATTCATCACGCCCTCACGCAGGAGCTGCGCTTCAACTTCTCCAGCGGCGCCGGCGACTTCAAGCGCAAGCGCGGGTTTGCGCCGCATCTCGAACACACCCTGATCGCGCCACCGCTGCGCGGCTGGGCCTATGCGCCTGATGCCACTTTCATCGCGCTGGCCGCGCGCACCAGTCGGCATCTGGATGCCGCGGCGCTGATGGCTCTGGGCGCGTGAACATGCTTAGGTCGCGCCGCGCTACAGTCCCCCCGAAGTCACGACGACGCGCAAGCGACGACCATCGTCAAACCGAGCGCCGTAGCACGAGCGCCATGACACACCGGGAGGGACAGCATGAAGATCACTGTCGAGGCCAAGGTAGCCGCACCCATCGAGACCGTCTGGGCCGCGTGGATCACGCCGGCCGACATCTGCCAGTGGAATGCCGCGAGCGATGACTGGCACACCCCGCGCGCCGAAGTGGACCTGCGTGTAGGCGGGCGCTTCTGCTCGCGCATGGAAGCGCGCGACGGCTCGATGGGCTTCGACTTCGAAGGCACCTACACCCGCGTCGAGCCCATGCACTTGATCGAAAGCGAGTTCGGCGGCCGTCTGCTGCGCGTGGAGTTCATCGAGCAGGACGGCGGCGTCCTGGTGCGCGAGACCTTCGACGCCGAGGAGACCCACACCGTCGAGCAGCAGCGCGCGGGTTGGCAGGCGATCCTTGATCGCTTCGTGTGGCACGTGGAGGCCAAGCAGGCCAGCGTCGGCTGAACTCGAGGTGCTTCAGACCGGCCCAGCCAGCCCGTGCCCCACACGGGTCATGATGTGCGTGACCAGCTGCTTGCGCACCTTGGCACCGAGGCCGAGCTTGCCCAGGCTGTCGCCATTCATCACGCCCGCCAGCCCGTGCATGCTGGACCAGATATAGAGCGCGTCCAGCTCCACGCGCTCACGCTGTTCCCGGCCCGTGCCATGCATGCGCTGCATCACCTGGCGCAATACATCAAAGGCATGCACGGCGTAGCGGTCCACCTCCGGATGATGTGCGGCAGCTGGCCAGGGCGTGCTGAACATGAGCCGGTATTCCAGCGGGCGCTGTTCGGCAAAGTGCAGGTACTGGTGGCCGAGTGACGCCAGATCCTGTGCGGGGTCATCGAAGTGCTTGCGGGCATCGAGCCAGGCCGCAAACTCCTCGAAGCAGCGCCGCATGACCTCGGCCAGCAGATGATCGCGGCTGGGGTAGTGCTTGTAGGGCGCCTGATGCGAGACCCCAAGCTTGCGCGCCACGTCGCGCAGGCTCAGGTTCTCGATGCCCTGCTCGGCAATGACCTCGCGCGCGGCTGCGACGCAGGCCTCGCGCAGGTCGGCGGGGGGTGCGGCCGGTTCGGCAGCGGCGGGCGCAGAAGGCTTGGCGCGGGGCATGCGGGCGGGGTGTGAGATGGGTGACGTTGGCAGCGCTTGAGACGCTACCACGCGCCCCCCACTCGTCCCGCCGCTTCGCGGGTCAGGCACCTGCGGGCGGGCCGCCCGGCGCACGTGCCGAGGCATCCTGCTGATGTGCCGTCATGCCCGCCATGACCTGCCCGATCACGCGCACCTGCGCCCATCGCGGCAGGGTCGCGAGTGACCAGCCCAGCAGCTTGGAGAGCACGCCCGGCCGCACGGTGCCGCGCCGGCCGAGGGCTCGCAATGTGGCCTGCGCCACCGTGGCCGGGCGGTCCGCGCCGTTCATGACCATGTTGGCGCGTTGCGCAAAACCGCTCGCGATCGGGCCGGGGGCACAGGCAATCACGTTCACGCCATGCGGCGCCCATTCCACGCGCAGGCCCTCGGCCAGGCTTTGGATGTAGGCCTTTGTGGCGGCGTAGTGCGCAGCTCGGGGTGTGCCTTGGAACGCAAGCAGCGAGCTCATCAGCACCACCCCGCCGCGGCCGCGGCGGCGCAGCCGCTGGCCGAACCACCAGCACTGCGCCAGCACCGCATCGCAATTGACGCTGAGCATGCTGCGTTCGTCGGCCAGCGTGCTCGACAGCAGCGGGCCTGAGGTGCCAAAGCCGGCTGCGGCCACCAGCAGGCCCACATCGATGTCGTCGCAGGCTGCATCCAGGCGCACGGCGGCATCGGGCTGGGCAAGATCCAGTGGCATCACTCGGCTGCGGGTGCCGTGCGTGCGGTGCAGCTCGTCGGCAAGCACCTGCAGCGCCGCCTCGCGGCGGGCCACCAGCACCAGGTTCAGACCCAGGCGGGCCAGCTCGCAGGCAAAGGCCTGGCCGATGCCATCGGATGCGCCGGTCACGACCGCCCAGGGGCCGTACTGGCGCTGCACAAGCTGAGCGAAGGCGCTGTTCATTGCGCCACCGTGATTTCGATCTCGTGCACAGCCGCATCGGCCGGCACCGTGAACACGGCTTCATTGAAGCGCGGCGCGCGCAGGCTGGGCCGTGCATTGCGCGACACACCCCACTGCTCGGTGGGCAGGCCGACGAAGTTGGTGTCGACCTTGCGGTTGCCGTTGCGGTCATGGCCGATCGACACGGCGTAGTTGCCCGGCGCCACGTCGCTGAAGCGGCACTCGGCGCCGCCGGCCTGGGCAGGTAGCCAGAGCTGGCGCGCGCCGCTGTTGTCCATCGGGAAGCCCTTGTCCGATGCGAACAGCGAGCAGCCGATCTGCCCCAGTGGCGCGGCAACGCCCTTGACGCGGACCAGCAGTTCGGCAGCTGATGCCGGGCTGGGCAGGGTCGCGACGAGGCTCAGTGCGAGGGCGGCAAACGCGGCACGCTGGCGAAGTGCAGGTGGGTCGGTGGGGAAGAAGATCATGGGGCGCTCCGATTTCGAGGTGGAAGAGAGTTCTGGGTATGGGCTGCGCGCTCGTTGGCGCTTCGAGGATTCGAAGACATCCATGACATGGAGTTGACAGCATCAACTAAAGTAGAGCACACTGGTTGACACTGTCAACATATCAAGGGTGCAAGGCCGGATCTGAAGGCGCACCGCCTTCGGTCAAGCCATGCGCTTCAAGGAGTGCCGCAATGAGCGCAGATCCATCCACCAGCCATTGGCGCCATCGCCTGCATTGGCGCAGCCTCTTGGCGGCCACGGTGCTCGCATTGAGTGCGTGCAGCATCAACACGCCGTTTCCGCGCCTTGAGGCGGGCAAGGCTGCGGCAGATGCGCCCGTGGTGCTGGTGCTCACGCACGCCACACTCGACCCCAAGCGGCGCGAAAGCTTCGATGTGCACACGCGGCGCGTGTTGGCAGAGATGGCCAGGCAGCCGGGCCTGCTGGGCTACTCCGCACGCCGCGAGATCTTTGGCACCCAGGCCTGGACGCTGACGGTTTGGTCCAGCGAGGCGGATCTGGCCCGCTTCATGGACAGCCCGGTCCACCGCGAGGCGGTGCGCAAGGGCATGGACGGCCTGGTGGCCATGGAGTCCAAGCGGCTGGTGCTGGCCCGCGAGGCAGTGCCCAGAAACTGGACGCAGGCCCTGGCGCTGCTGAAGGACCCGGAAGGGCGGCGCGCCTACTGGGAATAGCTGGAGCGGGTGCGGCGCCCGGACCGTTCGGGCGCCAAGAGCCGTGGCTCCGGCGGGTCGACCCCGACAGATCTATTCAGCCCGCTCGCGTTCTGTGGCGTGCCAGCCGCCCAGGAGCCAGCGCGACAGGCCTTCAAACAAGAAGAAGATCGCGACACCCGTGAGCGAGACCAGCACCAGCGCGGCAAACATCTTGGGCGTCTCGGTGCGGTAGCTCGCCTCCAGAATGCGTGAGGCCAGCCCTGTTTCCTTGCCGGCCACGCCCGCCACGAACTCGGCCACGATGGCCCCGATGAGCGACAGGCCGCCGGCCACTTTCAGGCCCGCCAGGAAGTACGGCAGGCTGCTGGGCACGAGCAGAAAGCGCAGGCGCTGCACCGGTGTGGCGCGGTACAGCGTGAAGAGTTCGCGCAGGCCGGGTTCGGCGGCACGCAGGCCGATCACGGTGTTCGACAGCACCGGAAAGAAGGCCACGATCCACGCACACAGCAGCAGCGCAGCGGTGGTGCTCTCCACGTAGATCAATATCAGCGGCGCGATCGCCACGATCGGCGTGACCTGCAGCACGATCGCAAAGGGCCACAGACTGGCCGCCACCCAGCGCGAGAGCGCAAACATCACGGCCAGCAGCACGCCGCCACTGGCGGCCAGCAGCAGCGCGCCAAAGGTGATCTTGATCGTGAACCACCAGCTGCCCGCCAGCGAGCCGAAGTTTTCCGCCAGCGTCTGCGCCACCAGCGAGGGCGCCGGCAGGATGTAGTGCGGAATCTGGTTCACGCGCACCAGCACCTCCCACAGCACCAGCGCAGCCACGATCACACCGGCGGGCAGCAGCACGCGCACGGCGGTGGGCAGGCCCTTGGAGGCAGTCGACCGCTCGCTCATGCCTGCACCCCGCTTGCGCTGCTCAGCGCATCAGACACCTCGCCGCACCAGGCGGCGTATTGCGGCGTGTGGCGAAAGGCGGCCTCGCGCGGCGCCGGCGCATCAATGGCAATCTGCGCCACCACCCGCCCCGGCCGCGCACTCATCACGCACACCCGATCGGCCAGGAACACGCTCTCATACACGCTGTGCGTCACAAACACGGTGGTGAAGCCCTGCTCGGCCGACAGCGCCAGCAGATCGCGGTTCAGCGCAAAGCGCGTGATCTCATCCAGCGCCGCAAAGGGCTCGTCCATCAGCAGCAGCGCGGGTTGCGTGACCAGCGCGCGGGCAATCGACACGCGCATCTTCATGCCGCCCGAGAGTTCGCGCGGATAGACCTGGGCAAAGTCCGCCAGACCCAGGCGCGCCAGCAGCGGCGTGATGCGCGCGGCTGCATCGGCACGCGACACACCCGTCAGGCGCAGCGGCAGCCAGACGTTGTCGAACACGCTCGCCCAAGGCATGAGCGTGGGCTCCTGGAACACGAAGCCGATGGATGGCGCGGGCGAGTCGGCCGGATGCGTCCAGTGCACCTGCCCGCTGGTCGGGGTCGTGAGCCCGGCGATCAGTCGCAGCACGGTGCTCTTGCCGCAGCCGGAGGGCCCGAGCAGCGCCAGGAACTCGCCGGCGTGGATGCTCAGGCCCAGATCGGCAAGCGCAGCGGTGCCATTTGTAAAGCGCTTGTGAACGCCTGTGAGCGTGAGCAAGGGTGTGGCAGAGGCAGAGGCGGGCATGAGCGCGACTGTAGCGGCCAGACGGGCCTTCGCTTGCACGTGACAGGACGGTGAAACGCCGCACAAGCCGCGCGCCACGGCCTGCAGAAATCCACGATTTCTTGCAGTTCACGCGCCCGCAGGTGCAGTTCGTCGCAATCGGGCTGCATGCGTGGAGGGTCTTGCCCACAATGCCTCCATCGACACACACAACACGTCGACGCAAGTACAGAAACCACCGCCAGGAGCCCAACATGACCACCAAGATCGACACCCTGACCTACACCACCATCGGCGCCCTGATGTTCGCCGCAACAATCACCGCAGCCGTCGGCGGCACGATGACGATCACCAAGGACGAGCCGGTGGTTCGCCTGGACACCGTCACCGTCGTGGCCAAGCGCGAGACCGCCGCCCCGCAGGTGGCCCGCCTGGACACGGTGACCATCACGGCCAAGCGCATCGCTTCCGAAACCACCGTGGCCGGTGGCGCGATGCTGGCGGCCAAGAACGTCGCCGCACCGGTCAAGCTCTGATTCCAGCTGCCAGCCGAGGCCTCCGGCTCCGGCAGCGGCTGGCGCACAGCACGACCCGAGATTTGCGATCTTCACGCGCCAGACCCAGACAACACGCAGAAGCACTCTCCTCCCCAAAAGAACTCCGCTAGTCATCTCCTCAGAAGCAACTTCGGCCCACTTCGGTGGGCCTTTTCTTTT
>JAIXTA010000012.1 GCA_027484405.1 Burkholderiales bacterium | reverse complement strand
TCCGGTTTTCATCTGGCCGTCGGCCTGCACCACCACGCGACCGCGCAGGCGGTTGAGCACCAGGGTCTGCTGGGTTTCGGCCAGCCCCAGCTCCCAGGGCGTGCCGGCATGCTTGATGGAGGACACCGGGGAGGCGCCGGTGCCACCGTCATGACCTGCGATCACGATGTGATCGGCCTTGCACTTGGCCACGCCGGCAGCCACGGTGCCCACACCCACCTCGCTGACCAGCTTCACGGAGATGCCGGCGCGCGGGTTGGCGTTCTTCAGATCGTGGATCAGCTGGGCAAGGTCTTCGATCGAATAGATGTCATGGTGCGGGGGCGGCGAGATCAGACCGACACCCGGCACGGAGTAGCGCAGCTTGCCGATGTAGGGCGAGACCTTGTGGCCGGGCAGCTGGCCACCTTCGCCGGGCTTGGCGCCCTGGGCCATCTTGATCTGGATCTGGTCGGCGCTGGACAGGTACTCGGCCGTGACGCCGAAGCGTCCGGAGGCCACCTGCTTGATCTTGCTGCGCAGTGAGTCGCCTGCCTTCAGGGGCATATCGACCTTCATCTCGGCCAGTGGCAGCCACTTGGCCATCGTGTCGCCGTCCTTGATGGGTGAGCTGCCGGCACGCATCTCTGCGCGATAGCGCGCTTCATCCTCGCCGCCTTCGCCGGTGTTGCTCTTGCCGCCAATGCGATTCATGGCCACGGCCAGGGTGGCATGCGCCTCGGTGGAGATGGAGCCCAGGGACATGGCACCCGTGGCAAAGCGCTTGACGATCTCCTTGGCAGGCTCGACCTCGTCGATCGAGATGGGCGCGCACTGGTCAAACTTGAAGTCAAAGAGGCCGCGCAGGGTCATATGGCGGCGCGACTGGTCATTGATGATTGCGGCGTATTCGCGGTACTTGTCCTGCGCGTTGGCACGGGTTGCGTGCTGCAGCTTGGCAATGGCGTCCGGTGTCCACATGTGGTCTTCGCCGCGCACGCGCCAGGCGTACTCGCCGCCGGCCTCGAGCATTTCGGCCAGCACGGGGTCGCTGCTGAAGGCCGCCTTGTGCATGCGCAGCGCTTCCTCGGCCACCTCGAAGATGCCGATACCTTCGACCTGCGTGGCGGTACCCTTGAAGTAGCGGTCGACGAAGGCGCGCGACAGGCCCACAGCCTCGAAGATCTGCGCGCCGCAGTAACTCATGTAGGTCGAGATGCCCATTTTGGACATGACCTTCTGCAGGCCCTTGCCCACGGCCTTGGTGTAGTTCTTGATCGCCTTGTCCGGCGAGAAGCCATCGGGCAGGTCGCGCGCCCAGGCATTGATGTCCAGCAGCGTGTACAGGGCCAGCCAGGGGTGCACGGCCTCGGCGCCGTAGCCCGCCAGCAGCGCGAAGTGATGCACCTCGCGGGCCGAACCGGTCTCGACGACCAGGCCGGTGGACGAGCGCAGCCCTTCCTTGATGAGGTGCTGGTGGATGGCGCTGGTGGCGAGCAGGGCCGGGATGGCGACGTGGTCGGCACGCACCGTCCGATCGCTGATGACCAGGATGTTGTAGCCGCTGCGCACGGCATCGACCGCCTGCGCGCACAACGAGGCAAGACGCGCCTCGACGCCGTCCTTGCCCCACTGCACGGGGTAGGTGATGTCCAGGTAGTGGCTCTTGAACTTGCCGCGCGTAAGCGTCTCGATGTGGCGGATCTTGGCCATGTCCTCGAAATCGAGCACGGGTTGATCCACCTCGAGACGCAGGGGCGGGTTGATGTTGTGGATGTCCAGCAGGTTCGGACGCGGGCCGATGAAGCTCACGAGCGACATCACCAGCTGCTCGCGGATCGGGTCGATCGGCGGGTTGGTGACCTGCGCGAACAACTGCTTGAAGTAGGCGTAGAGGTTCTTGTTCTTGTCGGAGAGCACCGGCAGCGGCGAGTCGTTACCCATGGAGCCGATCGCTTCCTCGCCAGCCACCGCCATGGGGTTCATCAGGAACTTGAGATCTTCCTGCGTGTAGCCGAAGGCCTGCTGCGTATCGAGTAGAGACACGTCGGTACGCGGGCCGTCATCGGGCTGTGGCGGCACCTCGTCAAGCTTGACGCGGATCATGTCGATCCACTGCTTGTAAGGCTTGCTGTTGGCCAGCTGGTCCTTGAGTTCCTTGTCATCGATGATCCGACCCTGCTCGAGGTCGATCAGGAACATCTTGCCGGGCTGCAGGCGCCACTTCTTCTTGATCCTGGTGTCCGGAATGGGCAGCACGCCGGACTCGGAGGCCATGACGACGAGGTCGTCATCGGTGATGCAGTAGCGCGCCGGGCGCAGACCGTTGCGGTCCAGGGTCGCACCGATCTTGCGTCCGTCGGTGAAGGCAATCGCTGCCGGGCCGTCCCAGGGCTCCATCATGGCCGCGTGATACTCGTAAAAGGCGCGGCGCTGCTTGTCCATGAGCGTGTGCTGCTCCCAGGCTTCCGGGATCATCATCATCACGGCGTGCTCGATGGAGTAGCCCGCCATCAGCAGCAGCTCGAGGCAGTTGTCGAAGGTGGCGGTGTCGCTCTGGCCTTCGTAGACGATCGGGTAGAGCTTCTTGAGATCGTCCCCAAGCACGGCCGACTTCATCACGCCTTCACGGGCGCGCAGCCAGTTGAAGTTGCCCTTGACCGTGTTGATTTCGCCGTTGTGCGCGATCAGGCGGTAGGGGTGGGCCAGCGGCCACTCGGGAAAGGTGTTCGTGGAAAACCGCTGGTGCACCAGCGCGAGGGCCGACACGCAGCGGGGGTCCGCGAGGTCCTTGTAATAGATGCCGACCTGGTCGGCCAGCAGCAGGCCCTTGTAGACGATTGTGCGCGCCGACATCGACGGCACGAAGTATTCCTTGCCGTGCTTGAGCTTGAGCGCCTGGATGGCGTGGCTGGCGGTCTTGCGGATCACATAGAGCTTGCGCTCGAAGGCGTCCGTGACCATCACGTCCTGCCCCCGGCCGATGAAGATCTGGCGGATGGCCGGCTCCTTGCCCTTGACGAAGGGGCTCATCGGCATGACTTCATCCACCGGCACATCGCGCCAGCCCAGGACCGTCTGCCCCTCGGCCCGCACCGCGCGCTCCAGGGCTTCCTCGCAGGCCAGCCGGGAGGCGCTCTCCTTGGGCAGGAAGATCATGCCCACGCCGTATTCACCGGGCGCGGGCAGTTCCACGCCGACCCGAGCCATCTCCTGCGCATAGAACTCGTGCGGAATCTGGATCATGATGCCGGCACCGTCGCCGCACAGCGGGTCGGCCCCCACCGCGCCGCGGTGATCGAGGTTGCGCAGGATGGCCAGACCCTGCTGCACGATGTCATGCGTCTTCTTGCCCTTGATGTGTGCAACGAAGCCGACGCCGCAGGCGTCTTTCTCGGCGTCGCTGCGGTACATGCCGTGCTGCGCCGCGGCGTCGAGAATCTTCTGACTGGGCGCCTGGGTGTGCAGTGCGGTGGCTTGGGAAGCGGCCTGGGCGTCGAGCGATTGCATGGTCGATCCTGCTCTATGTTCAGTTATTCATTGGGTTATGCAGGAAATGCATAACCATGGGGACAAAAAAGGCGGCTTTGTGCCATCCCGGGTGTCCTGAAGTACGGAATCCGAGCGAGATGAGAGTCAAAGCCGCCTTGTGAGCGTTTGGGGAATATACACGCCAGCGGTGTTGCTTTGCAGCAATCTGCGCCAAACCGGACTCGGCGGCCGATCTGCTCAGTGACCGAACTTTCTCGTGGCCTTCACGCCAGACGGGTCGAGCTCGGTACTGTCTTCGTCAGGCCCGCCGAGCTTGCTGATGTCGAGGCCATGCGGCTGGTCGAGCATCCATCTCGCCAGCTCTTCCATCAGGCGGTCTGTGACACAGTCAGCCGGCCAGGTCCCAATACGCAGGCCAGGCGCCTCGATGTTCTGGATCCGGTAGTCCACTTGGGCCGCAAGGTAGTCGAAGCTCAGCCGGAGGCCGAAAGGAATGGTGGCATCGAATTCAAAGCCAAACCGAATGTCATCGCCCGGGTTCTTCCCGCGATAGGCCTCCTCGCGGAAGTCGATCGAAGCGTCAAGCAGACGGCGCCGCAAGCGTTCCGCCGTCCGAGCTGCGCGTGTCGTGTTGACGCCTTGATCCGATTGAAGCTGTGCGCTGAACACCAGCTGATGGATGACCTCGGTGTTGCGCATGCGCATATGGCGCGCCACAAGCTTCGGCTTGACGATGCGCATATTGCGGATGATGAGGTCCGGATCGAGTTCAAAGGGCCGTCGAATGCGCAGCCGCATTGCTTCGAGGTCGCGAGTCAGTTCATCCCAGAACGCGTGGGCAGTGGTACTTGCAGTGTCGCAGGCGACAAACTGCTCCACGCCGGGGCCGTCGAGCACAGCAGCCTCTTCCTCCTCGGCGCTTGTCGTCTGGGCTTCGAGCAGGCTTGCATCCAGCTCCAGCTTCGTTTCGTACTTCTTCATCGCAGCTCCAGCTCACTGGCGGAGAAGATCTTCCGGAATTCACGCATCGCGTATCGATCGGTCATGCCGGCCACATAGTCGGCAATGCTGCGCAGCTGCTTGCTTCGATCAGCAAACTGATAGGCGGGCGGCAGCAGCAGCGGCTCCTCGGCAAAAGCCTCGAAGAGTTGCGTCACGATGCGCTGGGCCTTGTCTGTCATGCGCTGCACAAGATAGTGCCTGTATAGCCGACGCAACAGGAACTGCTTTAGCTGCTGGAGTTCCTCGCGCATGGGGGACGAAAACTGCACGAGCGGCCGGCTCAGCGCACGCACCTGATCGACATGCCGAATGTCAGCCTCGTTGATGGCAGCCAGCGTTGCGGCCGTCAGGTCCTCGACCTGCCCACTGATCATCCTGCGAATGGTCTCGCTGATGAGCCGCCGCCCGGTGCAGCCTGGATACTGCTCGCGTACGGCAGCAGCGTGACGCTCCCAGATACGTACCTCTGCGAGATCCTCGAGCGAGATGTATCCACTACGCAAGCCATCATCGATGTCGTGGTTGTTGTAGGCAATCTCGTCTGCAAGGTTGGCGACCTGTGCCTCGATGCTGGGTGAACCGCCCTCCAAAAACCTGCGACCGAGATCACCGAGTTGCTCTGCATTGCGGCGCGAACAGTGCTTGAGAATGCCTTCGCGCGTTTCGTAACTCAGGTTCAGCCCGTCAAACGCTGCGTAGCGCTCTTCCAGTACATCGACGACGCGCAGGCTCTGGAGGTTGTGCTCGAAACCACCGTGGTCCTTCATGCAGGTGTTGAGCGCATCCTGCCCCGCATGGCCGAACGGTGTATGGCCCAGATCATGTGCGAGACTGATGGCCTCGACGAGGTCTTCGTTCAGCTTCAACCTCCGTGCAAGGGATCGCCCGATCTGCGCGACCTCAATGCTGTGCGTCAAGCGCGTCCGGAATAGATCTCCTTCATGATTCAGAAAGACTTGCGTCTTGTACTCGAGACGCCGGAACGCGGTGCAGTGGACGATGCGGTCGCGATCGCGTTGAAAGGCTGGCCTGGCCGGGTCGTCGTGCTCCGAGTGAACCCGGCCACGCGACTGGCTTGATCGAGCAGCGTAGGGCGCCAGATGCTCTTCAGAGTTCATCGATGCGCATCAATGACCTGTGCAGCGAGTTCAGTGGGCGCGGCCCGAATGACGCCCCGACCCAACGCCTCCAACAGAATGAACCGCACCTTGCCGCCTTCATTCTTCTTGTCGAGCAGCATTGCATCAAGGAGGCTCTCGGTACTTGCAGTCTCGGGAACCTGCGTGGGCAGGCCGAACGCAGCAACGATCCGCCGTACACGTGCCGCCGCAGCGTCGTCAATCAAGCCGACGCGCGCCGACATGGCGGCAGCCAGAACCAATCCACAACCAACGGCTTGGCCGTGCAACCACGTGCCATAGCCCAGAGCGGCCTCAAGCGCATGTCCGAAGGTGTGCCCGAGGTTGAGCAGTGCCCGCTCTCCGGTCTCGAACTCATCGGCCTCGACGATCGCAGCCTTGATTTCGCACGAGCGGTGTATGGCCTCGGTCAGTAGCGCAGGGGTGCGCTCAATCAGGCCGCTTGCATTCGACTCCAACCAATCGAGATAGACCGCATCGCGGATCAGCGCGTGCTTGATGATTTCGGCGAATCCGGCAGAGACCTCGGCATCGGGCAACGTCCTGAGCAGGAGCGGGTCGATGAACACCTCGCGGGGTTGATGAAACGCCCCGATCATGTTCTTGCCGAGCGGATGATTGATCGCGGTCTTGCCTCCAATTGACGAGTCGACCTGGGCGAGCAGAGTAGTCGGAACCTGGAGGAAGGGAATGCCGCGCATGTAGGTGGCCGCTGCAAATCCTGCCATGTCGCCGACCACGCCACCGCCAACCGCCACAATCACTGACTTTCGGTCACAGCGCGCAGCCAGCATGGCTGAATAGATCGCGTCTAGCGACTCGGGCGTCTTGAATCGCTCACCGTCTTCAAGCTTGACGCACAGGTCGACTGCAGCCCCGGAAACCAGCGCTGGGTACAAGGATGCAACCGTGTGATTGGTCACCACAATGCGGGCGGAAGCTGCGCGCGTGGGTTCTGAGGCGCGCCAGTCGTCGGAGCACCCAGGGCGGACGTGGAGCGGGTATGACCGGCCGCCGAGGCGAACCGTGATCGACTGTGTTGTCATGAGTCCGCGCGTGGGGAAATGAGCTGCAGAATGCATTTCACAGTGTGCTGCGGACGCCCCTGGACATCGATGATGTCTGTCGCCACTTCGCGATACAGGGCGTCGCGGGAGGCATAGAGACGCTCAATCGTGCCCCTTGGATCATCGTTTTGCAGCAGGGGCCGCTTGCGATCGTGCTGCAGGCGCGTGAAAAGCAAGCTGGGGTGGGCATGCAAGTAGATCGTTCGCAGACCTGCAGCGCGCAGCAGATCCCGGTTGGTCGCTTGAGTGACCACGCCACCGCCCGTCGACACGATCAGCCCCACATTCTGGGCCGTGGCGAGGCACTGCTGCAGGACGCGCGATTCGCGCGCTCGGAAGCCGCTTTCGCCTTCGCGAGCGAAGATTTCGGGGATGTCTACGCCCGCTAGCAGTTCGATCTGTGAGTCCATATCGAAAAACTGCGCACGCAAATCGGCCGCCAAGCGGCGGCCGATGGTTGTTTTGCCCGCCCCCATCATGCCGAGGAGGACGAGGCTGCTTGTTCGAGTGCTCAATCCTTCTGGCGGCAACCTTCAGGCATTGATGACCAGCGATAACGTGGGGTTGCCGTGGAGTTCGGGAGATCGAAGTCCCCGGTGGCCGCCGTGTTCAGACGGATACCGAAGGGACTCACGCGCCCTGCTGGAGCTGTGCTCTGGTTGGTGAAATCTTCCGTCGCCCCAACCAACAGGTAACCAAGTTGAGCACGCCCTTCCGATCCACCAACTGCCGTGGATACTTGAATCTCATATGTCGCCCAGGGAGCAAACCGCTGCGAGTACTGGACAGCGATGTAGGCAGACCCGTCACTTGCGGTGGTTCCTGTCGTCGCCGACGCGCCAGAAATCGGAGCACCATCGGATCCCGAGAAGAACACGCTGGCAACTTGACGCGGCTCCAGCGCACCACTCGCATTGAAGTCCTTCGAAGCATCAAGGATGCCGTCGTTGGTGTAGTCCTCGTTGGGGCATTCGATGTACCAGCCCGATGGAGCAACGAACTGCCCCGGGGGTAGCGAGGAGCCAGCCAAAGAGGTCGCAGTGGCAAGGTTGGCCCCCCACAAGCCAGAGGAGCCGCCAGCCCCGCTGAAGTACGCCAGTTGGCCCTTGCTGAACGACAAGGGCCGCAGTCGCACCGTCACAGCTGCGCCAGAGACCGCATTGCCCGCACTGTTGGTCACGCGAATGTTGAATACTCGGCGATATTCCGTGTCGGTAGGCTTCTGGATGGTGTTACCGAAACCAATCGAGACAAACAGCGGTCCGCCAGCAACGGTCAAAGTTGCGGTCGCAGTACCGAGAGTGCCTACCGACGCGCCGACAACCACGGCATCCGTACCAGACGTCGGACGGCTGCCCGGCCGGAATGTCACGGTCGCTTTTCCGGCACCATCCGTAACCGCGGTGGCTTGGTCAATGGATCCACCCGTCGGATCTGCAACGATGAAGAAACTCACGACTGCGCCCTGAACCGGGTTGCGGCTTGGCGACGCATCGACAACGAATACGTCAACCTTTGCCGAGCCCGTCGTACCAGTAATCGTGTTCGATGCGACCTGCACCGTGAATGAGCCTGGCTGGACCGCAGCGAAACTTGCTGTGGTGGACGCGCTGACGGTACCTGTCAGTGCAGATGCGGTGACCACACTATCGCCAACCACGCCGTTGTCGACCAGCGTTGCAACCGGAGTCGAAGCGCCAGCAGGGGTCACGACGATGGATTGGGAGCCGGTTGTTGAACCGATCGGCCGCAAGACGCCCTTGGTCGTGGAAAGACGCACCTGCTGGGCAACTGCTACACCGTTCTGGGTCCAAGCGACAGACACATTGCCCCCGGTGCCGCCCAACGTCAGCGTCGTAGGCGAGACAGTTACGGACATTGCGTCGGTTGCGATTGCGACTCGTACCGGCGTTGCCGTGGCACCCAGAGCCGCAGCGCCAATTTCAAGCGTGCCCCCGGCAGAGGCGCGAACGGTTGTGCTTGCCTGTCCGTTCGAGCCGGTAGTCAGAGGCGCCGCTTGAGCCGCGCCGTTCAGGGAGATCGCGACGCTTGCACCCGCGACGGGGACAGAGTTGCCGTCCGAAACTGTGACGCTGACCGGTAGGTCTGCACCTGACGCACCCGAAGGCGGAGCGGTGAGCGTAACCGTCGTTCCGACAACTTGTACAACCACCTGCGAAGTCACCGTGCCGGACCGCGCCTGTACGGTGATCTGTCGGTTTGAGCGATCGGCACCCACACGCACAGTTGCTGTGACCGAGCCGTTGGCATCGGTACTGCGGTTGGGTGCCTCAAGCGTTCCGGAGTCCGACGAGAAAGTGACTGCCACATTCGGAAGCGCACGGTTGTTCGCGTCCTTCGCAACAACAGTGACGACCGCAGCGTCACTCGAACCGGTCCGAAGTGTTCGTGCATTCGTCGAAATCTCGAGCGAGGTCACGGAGCTTGTACCCATTCCGGGCCCCGTTCCAGCGCCGCCTGTTCCGCCGCCGCAACCTACAAGAGCCAGAGCGAGAGACAGGGCGCCCGCACACCAAATTCGGATGGAAAACTCACGCATGGATTGCCTCACTGCTGCTGTGCAGACGTCAGTCGCTCACTGACGGTCTTAGGAGTCAGGAATATGAGCAACTCCGTTTTGTCATTGACTCTTTGCTGATTGCGGAACAGCGCGCCGACATACGGAAGGTCGCCCAAAAAGGGAACCTTGGCCACATCTACGCGCTCTTCAATCTGGTATATGCCTCCGATGACCACAGTGCCACCATTCTCGACCAACACCTTAGTCTTGACGCGCTTGGTGTCGATCGCTGGGCCGTTAGCAGTCAACTCTCCACGACTGTCTTTATTCACTTCCACATCAAGGATGATTGCCCCCTCGGGCGTGATTTGAGGCGTGACTTCAAGCTTCAGAACAGCCTTGCGGAACGAGATCGACGTCGCTCCGCTTGAAGTCGCCTGCTGATACGGGAATTCAGTACCCTGTTCAATGACAGCCTTCACTTGATCAGCGGTAAGCAAGCGTGGGCTGGAGACGATTTTGCCTCGCCGTTCAGCTTCCAAGGCCGAGAGCTCGAGGTTGATGAAGCGACCAAGCCGAGAGCCGAACAGGCTAATAGCGACACTCGCCGGGGAACCGGCCACTCCCGCAATTCCGGCAGCAGGTAGGTTCACAAAGTTCGTATTTGCAACTGAGGGTCGTCCACCCACGACTTCCAGGCTTCCGTTACCGCTCTGCACACCTGAGCCACGCTGGGAGGACAGGTCTTGGACGCCCTGCAGATTGCCTGAAATGGTGCCGAACACATTGCTGCCGCCAATGCGATTTCCAACGCCGTACGTCGGCACAGTGATGGTCTGCCCCGGGTTATTGGGATCGGGAATTGTTGTGTAGATCGTCGAACGCGCATCGTTGAATCCCAGACGAACCCCTAGGTTGCGACCAAACTTATCATCGGCTTCAACAATTCGCGCCTCAATGAGAACTTGACGTACGGCAACGTCCACGCGAGCAATAAAGCGACGAACTTCGTCCAGCTTGGAAGGCACATCCTGAATGAAGAGTTGGTTTGTTCTGGGATCAGAAGCGATGGAGCCGCGCTTTGACAAGATTCGGGTACTCCCACCGCCACCGCCAGAAGCAGCTTCGCCCGCGAGCATTGCGCGAACATCTTCTGCACGCTGATAGTTCAATTGGATCACGTCGCTGCGCAAGGGCTCCAGGTCCGCAATCTGCGCACGCTGCTCCAGATCCAGCTTTTCTTTGGTAGCAAGCTCCTCCTTGGGTGCAACGAGGATGACATTGCCGTTCTGCCGCTTGTCCAGACCCTTGGTTTGCAAAATGATGTCGAGTGCCTGATCCCAGGGCACATCCTTCAGCCGCAGCGTGATGCTGCCGGACACGGTGTCGCTCGTGATGATGTTCAGATTGGTGAAGTCGGCGATCACCTGGAGAATGGAGCGGACCTCGACGCTCTGGAAATTCAGTGACAGCCGCTCTCCCTTGTAGGCGGGTTTGCTGCTACGGTCAGCAGCAGCACGTGCCTGGTCTTCCTTGAGGGCGCGGACGTCAACGACCAGCTGCCGATCGGTCTGAAACGCGCTGTGCTCCCAGTTGCCGCGTGGCTCGATCACCATGCGGACGGTCTCGCCGGAGGAGGTCGTCGTGATTCGCTGCACGGGCGTACCAAAATCGGTTACGTCAAGGCGCCTGCGCAGATTGTCTGGCAATGCGGCGCGGGACATCTCGACCACGACAGTCTGGCCTTGCTGACGAATGTCAACAGGCGTCTGCGTATCGCCCAACTCGATCACGACGCGTCCCTCACCATCCGGGCCACGGCGGAAGTCGATATCGCGGATAGCGCGCGCAGCGACCGGCGCGGGCCCACTCGAGGCACCAGAACGCGACTCGGCCGGGCGCGATGCAGTTTGTGCCTCAGACAGTACGACCGTCGCGACTGCACCCGACACGTTGATCGAGTAGGGGATCGGGCGGGCGAGATTCAGCACGATCCGGGACCGGTCGCCGGCTTGCACGACATTCACGGAGCGCAAGTCACCCTGACCCACGTCGACCACATTCTTGCCCAAGGCATTGCTCGTACCGGGGAAATCGATCGCCACTCGGGCCGGATTGGTGATGGAGAAATTGGCTGGCGTGCCTTTCAACGGAGCCTTGAACTTCAACGTCAGCGTGGTCGCCCCACCCGCGGAGGTGGCCGACACGTTCTCGAGCGCGTTGTCTTGCGCAAAGGCACTGGCGCAAGACAACGTGGCAAGGGTTGCTAGAACGCGGGCAACTCGCGCAAAGGCCGATTGAGACATCCAGAACACTCCCGATTTCATTTCTTGGCCTCCTGCAGCTGCAGCGTCGTGGACCGCTCTGTCCAGTCCCCAACTGCGTCCTGCACAATTTCTTTCATCGTGATCTCGGTTTCAGAGATCCCTGTGACCTTGCCGAAGTTCTGACCCAGGTAGTTGCCCACCCGGACCTGGTAGACGACCTTGTCGATCTGAACCAGCCCGACGCGCTGCCCGTTGCGGTTCAGCGTGCCCACCATCGCCATCGTGTCGAGCGGGAACGCCTCGAGCGGCTCGCGCACTCGATCCAAGTCCGGCCTCAAACCGGAGGTGCTGCGTGCGGCGAGACGCGCCTGAGCCTGCGCAACCTTGCGCGGATCGAACGGATCAAGCGCGCCACTCGCCTTGTAGACAAAAGGTTCGAACCGCTTTGGCTCTTCGAGCTTTGGTACCGAAGGGCGAAGGCTGGAGCGGATTTCCGCCATCTTTTGCGACAGCTGCTCCTGGTCCGAGGGTCCGCAGCCTGCCGCCACAATGACCGCACCTGTCAGCACAGCGATGCGAAGTGCTTTCATTTAGCCGCCCCTCCCTTAGCGTTGCCGGCGCCACCGGCGGGGGGCGTGCCACCGGGGCCTGCCGGCTTGGCCTGCTGCGCAGCCTGCTCTTGAGGGTCGAGGTAGCGGAAGGTCTTCGCGGTTGCCTCAAGCGCAAGCGAACCGGCGGGCAGAACAGCGATGTTCATGTTGTTCAGCGTGACAATGCGCGGCAGACCAGACAGGTCGCTCGAGAACGACGCGATGTCATGGAAGCCGCCATTGACCTTGATCGAGATCGGAATCTCGGCGTAGTACTGCTTGACCACCGCGCCGCTCGGCTTGAACAGCTCGAACACGAGGCCGCGGCCGAGGCCGGCAGTGTTGATGTCGGACAGCAGTGCATCCATTTCGGCCTTGCCTGGCAGCTGGCGCTCAAGCGCGAGCACGTATTGGCTGACCTGCACCTTCTGCTTCTTCAGTTCGTCCAGGTTGATTGCCTGCTGCATCTTGCTGCGATACGCGTCCAACAGCTGTTGCTCGCGAGCACGCTCTGCATCAAGACGCTCCATCTGGCCAGACCAGTACAGGTACCAGCCACCGCCAATCAGCAACGCAAGAATGAACACCAGCGTGGCGATCTTGGGCGCAACCGGCCAAGTCCCCGGGTCGTTGCTCAGATTCTGGAACTGAGCGGAAAGCTTTTTGAAGTCCATTCAGTGCCCTCAGGGTTTCGGGGTTGCGGCGGCCGCGGCTGGAGGCGCCCCGGGCGCCGCCGTCTTGGCTGCGTCTGCTGCCGGCCTGCGCATGTCAAAGGAGAGGCTGAATTCGTACAGCCGCGAGGGCGTCCTGCCCTGAGACGCGGGCAGCTTGATCTCCTGCAATTCGGGTGTGCGAAGCCATTCCGATGAGGATGTGAGCGCGCGCAGAAACTCGGACACGCGCTCGTTGCTCTGGGCCATGCCGGTCAAGCTGTACTTCAGGCCGTCCTGCTTGAGCGTGCGCAGGTAGATGCCCTCCGGGGTCAGACGCACCAGCTCCTCGAGAAGGATCGTGGGCAGATTGCGGTCACTCTGCAAGTCTTCGACAGCCTTCTGCCGGGCCTTCAAGGCCTCGATTTCCTGACGCAGCGTCGCAATTTCCTTGATCTGCTCATCGAGCTTCTTGTTCTCGGCCTCGATGAACGTGTTGCGCGACATCTGGCTGTTGATCATGCCTTCGATGAACTGACCGACGATGACAATGACCAGCACGCCAAACATGGCAGCCAAGCCAGCCATGAGGCCGAACTCGCGCCGCCGCTGGCGTTTTTTCTCTTCGCGGTGCGGTAGCAGGTTGATGCGGATCATTCTGCAAACCTCCGCATCGCAAGACCACAGGCCACCATCAGCATTGGTGCATCCAGCTGCAACTGACGGTCACGCACGTTGGGCGATACATCCATGCCCTTGAACGGGGTGATGACCGAAGTCGGCACCTGGGTGCGATTGACCACTGCATCGACCAGGCCCGGCAGGGTGGCGCAGCCACCCGCCAGCATGATCTGGTCGACCCGGCTGTAGGGGGTCGAGGTAAAGAAGAACTGCAGCGAACGCGTGACCTCGAGTGCGCAGCTTTCGGTAAAGGGTTCCAGGAAGTCCTTCTGCCAGCCATCGGGCAGGTCACCGGTGCGCTTCTTGGTTTCGGCCTCCTCGAAGGACAGGCCGTAGGCGCGGGCAATATCCTGGGTCAGCTGGTTGCCGCCAAAGGACTGGTCGCGCTCGTAGACCACCTGATCATTCAGCGTGACCGAGATGCTGAGGGTGTTTGCGCCGATGTAGAACAGCGCGAGCACCAACCCATCACCCTTGTTGGGCAGCTGCATGCGCACGTTGTCGAGCGCCGAACGTGCGGCGTAGGTCTCGATGTCCATGATCGCAGGCTTGAGACCCGCGGCCTGCGCGACTGCGATGCGGTCTTCCACGCGCTCCTTGCGCGAGGCGGCAAGCAGCACCTCGACTTCGTCCTTGTTCTGCGGGCTTGGCCCAATCACGCAGAAATCGAGGCTGACCTCGTCCAGCGAGAAAGGGATGTATTGGTTGGCTTCGCTCTCGACCTGGATCTCGAGTTCTTCTTCCGACAGATTGGCCGGCAGCAGGATGCGCTTGGTGATCACCGCGGAGGCAGGAAGGGCCATGGCCACGTTCTTGGTGCGGCAGCCAGCCTTGCGCCAGGCGCGGCGCAGCGCTTCGGCGACGATGTCGACCTTGTCGATGCCGCCATCCACCACGGCGCCGCGCGGGAGCGGTTCGATCGCATACCGCTCAAGGCGGCGTCCGCCACGTGGGCTGGTCGACAGTTCAACCAGCTTGACGCTGGTCGCGCTGACATCGACGCCCACCAGCGGCGGATTGCGGCCCGGAATCAGGGCTGACAGATCTAGAGCCAAGCTGGTCTCTCCCTACGCCAGAAACCCGAAAGTGGTTTAACAACGGGCACTTAGCGCGATTATCAAGAATTTACGTGAGAATGTATCAACGGGCATTTTTCGCTGGCAAGCGAAAGTCGTTGATCGCCGAACAATCGTTGCCCGGAACTGACGAGGAGGAGAAACCGAGTGTTACCGCGATGTCGCGGCCTGAAGCGGGAAGAAAAACCCTGACCGCTACACTTTTCCGAGTTTCCTACATGGCGAAAGATCGTCCAACTGATGAGCGACCCTGAGCGCACTGAACCGGCCGCAGCCGAAGACTTCAAGAGCCGGCTGAGCCGATTCGGCGGACGTTGGGGCACCCGAGTGGCCCTCGGCTTGGCGGGCCTGGTGGCCGCTGGCTTGCTCGGTGTGCTCATCGCCTTGGCCGCAGTATGGCCGAATCTGCCTTCGATTGCTGCGGTTACCGACTACCAGCCGAAGATCCCGCTGCGGGTCTACAGCGCAGACGGCGCCCTGCTGGGCGAATTCGGTGAGGAGCGGCGTTCCTTCATCCGCATCCAGGACACGCCGGAGCACCTCAAGAAAGCCATCCTCGCCATCGAGGACGACCGCTTCTATGAACACGGCGGCATCGATTTCATGGGCGTGGCCCGTGCAGCCCTGTCCAACCTGCTGGGCGGCGCCAAGCAGGGCGCCAGCACCATCACGCAGCAGGTCGCGCGCAACTTCTTCCTCTCCAGCGAGCAGACCTACAAGCGCAAGGTCTACGAGGCGCTGCTGAGCCTGAAGATCGAATCGGCCCTGACCAAGGACCAGATCCTCGAGCTCTACATCAATCAGATCTTCCTCGGCCAGCGCGCCTACGGCTTTGCGGCGGCGGCCAAGACCTACTTCGGCAAGGACATCCGCGAGCTGTCGGTGGCCGAGGCCGCGATGCTGGCCGGCATTCCGAAGTTCCCGTCCTCGGCCAATCCGGTGGCCAACTTCAAGCGGGCCACCCAGCGCCAGCAATACATCCTCGATCGCATGCGCCAGCTGGGCTACATCGACCAGGCCAAGTACGAGGCGGCAAAGAAGGAACAGCTCGTCATCAAGCCCTCCCGCACCTACTTCGAGGCGCCCGGCGACTACGTGGCTGAGATGGCGCGCAAGATCATCTTCGAGCAGTACGGCGATGAGACCTACACGCGCGGCATCAACGTGTACACCACCATCCTCAAGGACGACCAGACTGCGGCCTACAACGCCCTGCGGCGCGGTCTGCTCGACTACGAGCGCCGCCACGGCTTCCGCGGGCCCGAAGCCTTCGTCAACCTGCCGGGCGACAAGGCCAAGCGCGACGAGGCCATCGAGTCGGCGCTGGACGACATTGCCACCACCGAGGATCTGCGCGCCGGCGTGGTGCTGGAGGTCAAGCCCCGCGAACTGAAGCTGCAGCTGGGCGACGGCGATGTGGTGACCGTCGGCGCCGACGGCACCCGCTTCGTGCAGGCTGCCATGGCCGCCAATGCCCCTGCCGCGCGCGCCATCCGCCCCGGCGCGGTGCTGCGCCTGGGCAAGGATGCCAAGGGCAACTGGGAGATCCTGCAGCTGCCTGAAGTGGAAGCCGCATTCGTTTCCCTGAACCCGAACAATGGCGCGGTGCGCGCGCTGGTGGGCGGCTTCGATTTCAACCGCAACAAGTTCAACAACGTCACCCAGGCGCGCCGCCAGCCCGGTTCAAGCTTCAAGCCCTTCGTCTACTCCGCAGCGCTGGAAAAGGGCTTCACGCCCGCCACGCTGATCAACGACGCGCCGATCATCATTCCGGCGTCTGTCACCGGCAGCCAGATCTGGGAGCCCAAGAACTACGACGGCAAGTTCGAAGGGCCCATGACCATGCGCCAGGCCCTGGCCAAGTCGAAGAACATGGTGTCCATCCGCCTGATGCAGGCCGTCGGCCCGCAGGACACGCAGAACTGGATCACGCGCTTCGGCTTCAATGCCGAAGACCACCCCGCCTACCTGACCATGGCCCTGGGCGCCGGCTCCACCAACCCCTGGGAGATGGCGGGCGCCTACTCGGTGTTTGCCAACGGCGGCTACCGCATCAACCCCTTCTTCATCTTCAAGGTGACCGACCAGCAAGGCAAGGTGCTGATGCAGGCCAAGCCCCGTCTCGCGGGCGATGAAGCCAACCGCGCGATTGATGCCCGCAACGCCTACACCATGTGGAGCCTGCTGCAGGGCGTGGTGAAGGCCGGCACCGCCACCAAGGCGCTGAGCCTGAAGCGCGGCGACATTGCCGGCAAGACCGGCACCACCAATGATGCGCGCGACGCCTGGTTTGCCGGCTTCAACAACCAGGTTGTGGGCGTGGGCTGGGTGGGCTACAGCGACAACCGCAGCCTGGGCGAGCGCGAAACCGGCGGCGGCGTGGCCCTGCCGATCTGGATCAGCTACATGGCCGCGGTGCTGCCCAAGCTGCCCGAGATCGGCACCCCCGTGCCCGAGGGTCTGACCACCATCGGCAGCGAGATTTACTACGTCGAGAACATCCCCGGCCAGGGCGTCAGCTCCCTGGGCATGGGTGACCTGATGACCGACGAGCAGAAGAAGAAGGAAGAAGCGAAGGAACAGCTCTTCTAGAGTTGTTCCTTCGCTTCGCGCTGTTGATCGCGCCCCCTCCCCGACCCTGCACCGCGGCGCAAGCATGCGCCTTGGAAGCTTTGCGGCGCGAGGCATGCCTCGCGAAACCCCGCAAACTTCCCCTCGAAGGGGAGGGGCTTAGTGCGCGGAATCTGCGGCGGTGAGCAGGTCCCTCCAGCGGCCGATCGCGTCCGGCCTCATCCACCTCGCGCCTTGCATGGCGCTCGGATTCGGCAGGCGCAGCTCAGTGCGAAGGCACTGCGCCGCGTCCGGCCTCATCCACCGCGGCGCAAGCATGCGCCTTGGAAGCTTTGCTTCGCGCGGCAGGCCTTGCCACCTCGCCGGTCTCATGCACCTCACGCCTGGCTCGGCCTCGATCAGGCGGCGGCGTGACATGCACTGCCAACTTCCGAGCTTCAAATCGGCCGAAATCCGCTTGCCACAAGCGGAAAGTGCCCAACAGGCATTTTCAAACAAACATTGAAGATCAGCCTGATTGAAGGCCGTTTTTCAACTGATTTTTGAAAATGGGCGCTGGGCAGGTCAGCCGTTCAGGGCTTGAACGTCAGCGCCGTGCCC